>NZ_RHJR01000024.1:0-218061 GCF_004212325.1 Escherichia sp. E13S3 | reverse complement strand
ACTAAAACGGGTCTATTTACAAATAGAAGCTGTAGCAAAACGACACACCATACTTTTGCCTCCAGAATTCGTAAAAAAACTTCACAGATTGAAGTGAAGCTGACTGTGTGGACAATGAGCGGAAAGCCAAATGGTCAATATGGTACCTAAGGGGATACAGCAACGGCAGAGAGGTTTCCAAGTCCATCAGGATCCATCGCCTTTTACGGCCTGAGATAACCAACTGCTTTAGTGAATACACAATATTTACCTCAAAATTATCATGGATATGAAGAGAATGTACTCTGTACCTAATGCAAGAAACGAGAGGGAGATCAGAAATCCTAACGTATTGATTTATCAGTTAGTGGGAGTGTCTTATGAACTTATTTACCACAGTAGGTGATTTAACATAATATACATTATGCGCACCAACATAAACAAAGGGAAAATCCAGTCTTTAGCGGTCATGATTGTCCTGCTCATTAGCCACGATCAAACCCCACATCTCACTTAATTCCGTATTCTCGGCTTAACCGACCGTGCAACCTCAACACATTGGTTTCAATTGCCGTCACCACATTCTCCGGAAAATCTGCCGGTAATGAAGCCTTCACGTTATCCAGTGCTGCGGGAATCATTCTGGCAAAGTCACTCAGGATTTCATGCATCTGCACTTCCGGGAATTTCAGCGCCTTTGCTGTCGCCAAAAAATGTCGCGGATAAATTTTATCGATTGCCGTTTTTCTGCCTTTGGATGCGTTAAGCCCCATTGCCAGTTTGAGATCGCTGATGTGTATTCCCGCGCCACCCAATACCGGAAATGCTGAAATGATGTCGTAAAATGGCGTGAGTCGATAACTACCACCGGCCTGGATAAAAACCGAAAAATTTTTCGCATGGCCGTCCGTCGCGCCAATCAACCACTGGAATACCTGGAATTTCATAAAATCATAACGATCGCGAAGCGCCTCGCTGGACCCTATTAAAAACGCCATGATCCGCGCGATGCCTGGGCCTCCGTCAGATTCATATTTCACCGATGAAGGTAAACCGAATGTCTGACACATATCCTCCTGTGGCAAGCGAAGTAAAACCGTTCGTTCAGTATTCCAGCGCCTGTCAAAGCGTTCGACCGCTAACGCGCGCACTCTACCCGCTTTTATGATTTCTGCGTCCGGAACATTCAACCCGAGTTCTTTCGCCAGCAGCAGACAGTAATATTCATTATCCACGCTTTGACTGAGATCGAGCGTCGCGTTGGGCTGCCTGATTTCACCAATCGGTAATTTAATGATATGCGTCGTCGGCGTTATTCCTTTCGGAATGCACCAGTCATTGCCCATTCTGAGCAGCGCGGTCTTCTCCTGCGCGCCAGCAACCGAGATGCGAAAGTCATTTTCTTCTCTAATCATGCCTAGCGGAATATCTGCTTTATAAGCCGTTAATACTTCTTCAAGTCTGGCGTCAGTAAGCTTTTCCCATGCCATTATCGGGTGCGTTACGGTTTCATCTTCTGGTAATAACGTCACGGCGCCAACGCTGTCCCGCCCTATTTCTGACAATAAATCAAACGGTTGTCTGGATTTAGCATGATAACGTTTAACGATCCGGTCGCGTACAACCGGGCTATCGGGTAACAGGTTATCGAAGAAGTTAAACACGGCATCAGAGGTGATATTCCCCCTCTGCAATGGCATCGATAGCGACAACGGCCTGGCATAACGGTTGGCTAACCACTCCGGCGCATACCTAAAAGTGTGCGCGCCATTGGCCAACTTCGTTAACTCGCCTACCCGCTGGTTGTTCATCCAAGTGACAAGTTTAGGCATTACCACTCCAGATCTTGCTGTTCTGTTGATTCTGGCGCAGCGTTTTTCGTGTCGCATAGCGTCATTGAGAGTTCAAGTGACTGTAATATCTTAAAAAATGTCGTCAGCGTGGTGTTATCGGGATTATTCTCGAAATTCGAAATCGTCGCCTGCTTAATGCCGATTTTTTTCGCCAGCTCGCTCTGCGTCCAGCCATTTTGCTGACGAACCAGTTTCATTGCATTCGCTAATTGCGTTGGGCTATAGATCATCGGAAAGCTTATCATGCCATACGTCCACAGAAAGTTTATCCGCTTAAGGGGATATTGTCCGTTTTATCCCTTAGTGAGGATAAAGTCAATCTGTAAACGCATTTTATCCGCTATACGGGATAAATGCTGCGATATCCGCGATCGCGGATAAAAGGGAGAATTTAAAAAACGGCGCTGATGCGCCGGTTGAAAAGAAATAGGAATACCGATGCTCAAAAATTAACAGCCACGGTTATCAGGATGTGGCTGTCAATAAAACTATAACCCAGGCGCTTTCCATAACGATGTCGTCAGTCCGTGATCAACCAGCCCCAGTTGATCCTGATATACAGCCTGCCACTTATCGCGTGAATCTTGATAAAGTTCATGCTTTTCCGGGTCTGGTGTATGCGTTCGTTCCCAGCGTACAAGACGTTCTCCAGTTTCTGCCATTGATGAATAAATCCCGGCACCGACGCCAGCGGCAATAGCACATCCTAATGCGGTGGCTTCTTTGACCACCGGAATATTAACGGGTAATCCCGCGACATCAGCGAGAATTTGACTCCATAATTTCCCTTTTGAACCTCCGCCTGCAAAGACTAACGATGTGGGATGAATATTAGAAAAATCAGCAATTTGCTGCAAGTTACACGCTGATACAATCGCCGCATTTTCTTCCAGCGCACGGAACAATGTCGCTTTGTTACATTTATCCGGGTCAATGGACAAGTTAATAAAGGAAGGCGCAGCGTGATACCAGGTTTTAAAGCGCATTCTGTCGGAGAATATCGGCATCACGCCCCACGACCCAGGCGGCACCCGACTGGCCATCTCTTCCAGCAGCGTATAGGTGTCGATACCTAAACGTTCGGCAATCAGTTTTTCTTCGGCACAAAAGGCATCGCGGAACCAGCGCATGGTGAGTCCGGTAAAAAAGCTAATAGATTCAGCTTGTACCATGCCAGGAACAACATGGGGATTAACGCGCACGTTCATTTCTGGATCGGTCACTGGTGCAGCTAAGTTCACTACTTGCTGCCAGAATGTGCCGCCAAGAACAGCGGTTTGTGCCGGACGCACAACGCCTAATCCAAGGCAACCGAGTTGCACGTCCCCTCCTCCCACGACCACCGGAGTGCCAGCCTTCAGGCCGCAAAGTTCCGCAGCTTGTGAACTTACCACGCCCAGCAATGTGCCGGTTTCTTTGACAGGAGAAAGAATGTCAGCCCGCAGTCCGGCCATATCCAGCAATGCAGGTTTCCAGTCACGGGTGGTTAGATCAAGAAGTCCCGTGGTGCCTGCGTTAGACGGATCGACCGCCAGCTCCCCACTTAACATATAGGCCAGCCAGTCGCTGATCATGGTGATGGTCGACGCTTGTCGGTAGATATCAGAACGATGGTGCGCCAGCCAAAGTAATCTGGGAATGGCGCTTAAAGCCAACGTTTGTCCGGTCGCGCGATACACTTCGTTTTCAAAGGTATTGTTATGCAGTTCTTTTAGTTCGCTGACTTCCCGCGCCGCTCTGGCATCTACATTGGCGCAGGCCCAGATCGGTGTTCCTTCATTGTTATATAAAACAATGCCTTCGCGCATCGAACATGCCGAAACGGCAGCAATATATTCCGGCGCGATACCAGAATTATGTAACGCCTGGCGCATACATTCGCACGCCAGTTGCCAGTTCTTATTCAGATCAAATTCCATTGAACCGGGAACGTCAGGTACTGCCAGATGCCGCCACTCCGCCTGTCCTACCGCGATTTGATTGCCTTCCAGGTCGAAAATCACAGCCCGAATACTTCCGGTGCCTGCGTCCAGCGCCATCAGGTAATGCTTTGATTCTGAAGGGGTAAAGAGTCGAGCCATTAGATTGTCCTCGGCTTAAGCGTTCTGTCTGTTCCTCTATACGTTCTCCATCGTTCCCGGTAATAAGGTGATGCTAAATTAACCACGTAAAATCGCAGCGGCAGTATCCTGGTCGGTAACCAGCGCGTTGATGTAGCCGCCTTTCATCGCAGCGGCGATCGCTTCGGCTTTATTTTCGCCCCCTGCGACACCTACTCTAATTGGAATGGTTGTCATCGCGGTTAAAGGTAAGCCAATCAGTTCGTTATGTATTTTGATATCCGTGACAACGTCACCTTTAGCGTCAAAAAAGTAACCTAAAATATCGCCAATGGCCCCTTTTCGACCAATCATTAACTGTTCGCCCTGGCTGATATAACCGGAGCGAATAATCGTCGCATCCTCTTTTTGATTCACGGCGCCAATGCCGACAATTGCCACATCCGCAGCTTGTGCGGCTAACAGGACATCTTTGACGCAGTTTTCATTTTTCAGCGTTCGGGCAATTTCAGCCGAAGATGCCCGTAATGGCGCCGGAATGATGTTGACGCTGCACGCTGCGTTAAGTTGCCCGATGCCTGTCATATAAGAGCCGACGCCACCGGAGAGCGTGACCAGGCGGATTTGCTGTGACGAAATAAAACCACTTAAGCGTTGCAGCGTGTTCATCGTTGCCTCGCCAAAGCCAATCGCCAGCATTTGCTGTGGCTGGAGCAATCCCATCAACATATGCGCTGCGCCGATTCCTAAGCGCCCGCCGACATCTGCATCTGCGAGTCCAGGGATCACCCGCACATGCTGTAATGAAAACTGGCGACGTAATTGCGTTTCATATTCCAGACAGCCTTCAAAGCGAGAATTAATCTGCACGCGAATAATGCCGGACTGATGCCCTTTCTCCAGTAACCGCGACACTTTCAAACGCGTTAGCCCTAGGCGATCGCTAATCTCGCTCTGGGTCAGCCCGTCGTGATAGTAAAACCACGCGATCCGCGCGACCTGTTCTTCTTCGCACATTCCCTGTTCTGAAATTACCGAATCGTTGATTGTCATAATTCATTCTTCACTTTGAACATATTTAAATCTTTAATGCAATTGTTCAGTTATTGCGCGCTTATATCTGTGATAGCCACCACAGTTTGGTCAAACAGCAATGAACAAACGCAACCATAAAAATCAAAATAGCATAAATTGTGATCTATTCGTCGGAAATATGTGCAATGCCCACCTAAGGTTATGAACAAATTAAAAGTAGAAACACATTTGTTCAAAACTCACCTGCAAAACTGAATGGGGGAAATATGCAAACGAGTGATACCCGCGCGTTACCGCTACTTTGCGCCCGCTCGGTTTATAAACAGTATTCAGGGGTTAATGTCCTGAAAGGCATCGATTTTACGTTGCATCAAGGTGAAGTCCACGCCCTGCTCGGCGGTAACGGCGCGGGTAAATCGACGCTAATGAAAATCATCGCCGGTATTACCCCCGCTGATAGCGGCACGCTGGAGGTTGGTGGCAACAACTACACCAGATTAACGCCAGTTCATGCTCATCAGTTGGGTATTTATCTCGTTCCCCAGGAACCGCTGCTTTTCCCAAGCCTGTCGATAAAAGAAAACATCCTGTTTGGGCTGGCAAAAAAACAGCTCTCCATGCAAAAGATGAAGAACTTGCTGGCGGCTCTGGGCTGCCAGTTTGATCTCCATAGTCTGGCGGGCTCACTGGATGTTGCCGACCGCCAAATGGTGGAAATCCTGCGCGGTCTGATGCGCGATTCGCAAATTCTTATTCTCGATGAACCTACAGCGTCGCTTACCCCTGCGGAAACCGAACGCTTGTTTGGCCGTTTGCAGGAACTACTCGCCACTGGCGTGGGTATTGTTTTTATCTCACATAAGCTGCCGGAAATTCGCCAGATTGCCGATCGTATTAGCGTGATGCGCGACGGAACTATTGCGTTAAGTGGCAAAACCAGCGAGCTGTCTACCGACGACATCATTCAGGCCATTACGCCAGCAACGCGGGAAAAATCTCTCTCAGCCAGTCAAAAGTTATGGCTGGAATTGCCCGGTAATCGCCCACAACATGCAGCCGGAACATCGGTACTGGCGCTGGAAAATCTGACTGGCGAAGGTTTTATGAATGTCAGTTTTACGCTGAATGCCGGAGAAATTCTTGGCCTGGCTGGGCTAGTGGGGGCCGGGCGCACTGAACTGGCAGAAACGTTATATGGTCTGCGGCCTTTGCGTGGCGGGTGCATCATGTTGAATGGTAAAGAGATCAATAAATTATCTACCGGAGAACGTTTGCATCGCGGTCTGGTTTATCTACCAGAAGATCGCCAGTCCTCAGGATTGAATCTCGATGCTTCGCTGGCGTGGAACGTTTGCGCCCTCACCCATAATCAACGCGGATTCTGGGCAAAAACCGCGAAAGATAACGCCACACTGGAACGATATCGTCGCGCGCTGAATATTAAATTTAACGAATCGGAACAAGCTGCACGAACTTTATCCGGTGGCAACCAGCAAAAAATCCTGATTGCCAAATGTCTGGAAGCTTCGCCGCAAGTATTGATTGTTGATGAGCCGACGCGCGGCGTGGATGTCTCGGCGCGTAATGATATCTACCAGCTGTTGCGCAGCATCGCCGCACAAAATGTGGCCGTGCTGCTTATCTCCTCCGATCTGGAAGAGATCGAACTGATGGCTGACCGCGTGTATGTGATGCATCAGGGTGAAATTACCCACTCGGCACTGACCGGGCGCGATATTAATGTCGACACCATTATGCGCGTTGCCTTCGGCGATAGTCAGTGTCAGGAGGCGTCATGCTGAAGTTTATTCAGAACAACCGTGAAATCACGGCACTGCTGGCGGTGGTGCTGCTGTTTGTATTACCCGGTTTTCTCGACCGTCAGTATTTAAGTCTGCAAACGCTGACCATGGTTTATAGCAGCGCACAAATCCTGATCCTGCTGGCGATGGGCGCGACGCTGGTGATGCTGACGCGCAATATTGATGTTTCGGTAGGCTCAATTACGGGTATGTGCGCGGTGCTATTGGGGATATTACTGAATGCGGGGTATTCACTGCCTGTGGCTTGTGTCGCGACGTTACTGCTCGGCTTGCTCGCGGGATTTTTCAACGGTGTCCTGGTCGCGTGGCTAAAGATCCCTGCCATTGTCGCTACGCTCGGTACATTAGGGTTGTACAGGGGCATCATGTTGCTGTGGACTGGCGGTAAATGGATTGAGGGATTACCCGCTGAACTGAAACAACTCTCCGCCCCGCTACTGTTTGGCGTTTCCGCGATTGGTTGGTTGACGATAATTCTGGTGGCATTTATGGCCTGGCTGCTGGCGAAGACGGCGTTTGGACGCAGTTTTTATGCCACGGGCGATAATTTACAGGGCGCTCGTCAATTGGGCGTTCGTACAGAAGCCATTCGGATTGTGGCATTTTCGTTGAACGGCTGCATGGCGGCACTGGCGGGGATTGTGTTTGCTTCGCAGATTGGGTTTATCCCTAATCAGACCGGCACCGGGCTGGAAATGAAAGCTATCGCTGCCTGCGTGCTGGGCGGCATTAGTTTGCTCGGCGGTTCCGGCGCGATTATCGGAGCGGTGCTCGGCGCCTGGTTCCTGACGCAGATCGATAGCGTACTGGTGCTGTTGCGCATTCCGGCATGGTGGAATGATTTTATCGCGGGCCTGGTTCTGCTGGCGGTGCTGGTGTTTGATGGACGCCTGCGTTGCGCGCTGGAACGTAATCTGCGGCGGCAAAAATATGCCCGCTTTATGACGCAACCGCCATCCGTTAAACCCGCTTCGTCAGGTAAAAAACGGGAGGCCGCGTAATGCGTATTCGCTACGGTTGGGAACTGGCCCTTGCCGCACTGCTCGTTATTGAGATCGTCGCATTTGGTGCAATTAACCCACGGATGTTAGATCTCAATATGTTGCTGTTCAGCACCAGTGACTTTATCTGCATTGGCATTGTCGCCCTACCGCTGACGATGGTGATTGTCAGTGGCGGGATCGATATTTCGTTTGGTTCGACCATCGGCTTGTGCGCCATTGCATTAGGCGTACTGTTTCAAAGTGGTGTGCCGATGCCGCTGGCGATTCTTCTGACTTTACTGCTCGGCGCATTGTGCGGGCTGATTAACGCCGGATTAATTATCTATACCAAAGTTAACCCGCTGGTGATTACGCTTGGCACTCTGTATCTGTTTGCCGGAAGCGCTCTGCTGCTTTCCGGGATGGCCGGAGCGACGGGGTATGAAGGTATTGGTGGATTCCCGATGGCGTTTACAGATTTCGCTAACCTGGATGTGCTGGGACTCCCCGTTCCGCTGATTATCTTCCTGATATGTCTCCTCGTTTTCTGGCTGTGGCTGCATAAAACTCATGCCGGACGTAACGTGTTTTTGATTGGGCAAAGCCCGCGTGTGGCGCTTTATAGCGCGATTCCAGTTAACCGCACCTTATGTGCGCTCTATGCCATGACGGGGCTGGCGTCTGCGGTCGCCGCTGTGCTGCTGGTATCGTATTTTGGTTCAGCACGTTCCGATCTCGGTGCGTCGTTTCTGATGCCCGCCATCACCGCCGTGGTGCTTGGCGGTGCCAATATTTATGGTGGTTCCGGTTCCATTATCGGCACCGCCATTGCGGTTTTATTAGTGGGATATTTGCAACAAGGTTTGCAAATGGCAGGAGTGCCAAATCAGGTGTCCAGCGCCCTTTCCGGTGCGCTACTTATCGTCGTTGTCGTAGGTCGTTCCGTTAGCCTGCATCGCCAGCAAATTAAAGAGTGGCTGGCGCGTCGGGCCAATAACCCATTGCCATAAAGGATATCTTCATGACACTTCATCGCTTTAAGAAAATCGCCTTACTTAGCGCCCTTGGCATTGCCGCAATCTCTATGAATGTGCAGGCCGCAGAGCGTATTGCATTTATTCCCAAACTGGTTGGCGTGGGATTTTTTACCAGCGGTGGCAACGGCGCACAACAAGCGGGTAAAGAGCTGGGCGTTGATGTGACCTACGATGGGCCGACAGAACCCAGTGTTTCTGGTCAGGTACAGTTGATTAATAATTTCGTCAATCAGGGATATAACGCCATTATCGTTTCTGCGGTTTCGCCAGATGGTTTATGCCCGGCACTGAAACGCGCCATGCAACGTGGGGTGAAAGTACTTACCTGGGATTCTGACACCAAACCGGAGTGCCGTTCTTACTACATTAACCAGGGAACGCCCGCCCAGTTGGGAGGTATGTTGGTGGATATGGCGGCGCGCCAGGTGAATAAAGACAAAGCCAAAGTCGCGTTTTTCTATTCCAGCCCCACCGTTACGGACCAAAACCAGTGGGTGAAAGAAGCGAAAGCGAAAATCGCCAAAGAGCATCCAGGCTGGGAAATTGTCACTACGCAGTTTGGCTATAACGATGCCACTAAATCGTTACAAACCGCAGAAGGCATATTAAAAGCGTATAGCGATCTCGATGTCATTATCGCCCCCGACGCCAACGCCCTGCCCGCCGCCGCGCAAGCCGCTGAAAACCTCAAAAATGACAAAGTTGCGATTGTGGGATTCAGTACGCCAAACGTGATGCGTCCGTATGTAGAGCGCGGCACGGTGAAAGAATTTGGCCTGTGGGATGTGGTTCAGCAAGGCAAAATTTCAGTTTATGTCGCGGATGCATTATTGAAAAAAGGTGCAATGAAAACGGGCGACAAGCTGGATATCGAGGGCGTAGGTCAGGTGGAAGTCTCGCCAAACAGCGTTCAGGGCTATGACTACGAAGCGGACGGTAATGGCATCGTACTGTTACCAGAGCGCGTGGTTTTCAATAAAGAAAATATCGGCAAATACGATTTCTGATGTGCATTACTTAACCGGAGTAAGTTATGGCAGATTTAGACGATATTAAAGATGGTAAAGATTTTCGCACCGATCAACCGCAACACAATATCCCTTTTACCCTGAAAGGTTGCGGTGCGCTGGATTGGGGAATGCAGTCTCGTTTATCGCGGATATTTAATCCGAAAACGGGTAAAACCGTGATGCTGGCCTTTGACCATGGTTATTTTCAGGGGCCGACTACCGGACTTGAACGCATCGATATAAATATCGCCCCACTGTTTGAACATGCCGATGTATTAATGTGTACGCGCGGTATTTTGCGCAGCGTAGTGCCCCCGGCGACCAATAAACCAGTGGTACTGCGGGCGTCAGGTGCGAACTCTATTCTGGCGGAATTAAGTAATGAAGCAGTAGCGTTATCGATGGATGACGCTGTGCGCCTGAACAGTTGCGCAGTGGCGGCGCAGGTTTATATCGGCAGCGAATATGAACATCAGTCGATCAAAAATATTATTCAGTTAGTCGATGCTGGAATGAAAGTGGGAATGCCGACCATGGCAGTCACTGGCGTGGGCAAAGATATGGTGCGCGATCAGCGTTATTTCTCGCTCGCGACTCGAATCGCCGCTGAAATGGGGGCGCAAATTATCAAAACCTATTATGTCGATAAAGGTTTTGAACGGATTGTTGCCGGATGTCCGGTACCCATTGTTATTGCTGGCGGTAAAAAATTACCAGAGCGCGAGGCGCTGGAAATGTGCTGGCAGGCTATCGATCAGGGCGCATCTGGTGTGGATATGGGGCGAAATATTTTCCAGTCTGACCATCCGGTGGCGATGATGAAAGCCGTACAGGCGGTGGTACACCATAACGAAACGGCTGATCGGGCATATGAATTCTATCTGAGTGAAAAACAGTAACTGCGGATTAAGGAGAAGAAACATGCACGTCACACTGGTTGAAATTAACGTTCATGAAGACAAGGTTGACGAGTTTATCGAAGTTTTTCGCCAGAACCACCTGGGCTCGGTACAGGAAGAAGGCAATTTGCGCTTCGATGTCTTACAGGACCCGGAAGTGAATTCGCGCTTTTATATTTACGAAGCCTATAAAGATGAAGACGCAGTGGCGTTCCATAAAACCACGCCCCACTACAAAACCTGTGTCGCGAAACTGGAAGCGCTAATGACCGGGCCGCGTAAAAAACGTGTGTTCAATGGGTTGATGCCGTGAGGCGAATTCATCAGTTTTATCTACAATTGGGGTAACGCGCTGACGGGAGTAAAAAAATGTCTGACTGGAACCCCTCTTTATATCTGCACTTTGCCGCTGAACGATCGCGTCCGGCGGTGGAGTTGCTTGCCAGAGTGCCGCTGGAAAATGTCGAATATGTTGCCGATCTTGGCTGTGGCCCAGGTAACAGCACCGCCTTTCTACACCAACGTTGGCCTGCGGCGAAGATAACTGGCATCGACTCGTCTCCGGCGATGATTGCCGAAGCGCGCAGTGCTTTGCCGGACTGCCAGTTTGTGGAAGCAGATATCCGCAACTGGCAACCGGAACAGGCACTCGATCTGATTTTTGCTAATGCCTCGCTGCAATGGCTGCCCGACCACTACGAATTGTTCCCTCATTTGGTTTCGTTACTTAATCTTCATGGTGTGTTGGCAGTACAGATGCCAGATAACTGGCTGGAGCCGACCCATGTGCTGATGCGCGAAGTCGCCTGGGAACAAAATTATCCAGATCGCGGGCGTGAGCCGCTGGCTGGCGTTCATGCTTATTACGATATTTTGAGCGAAGCCGGATGCGAGATTGATATCTGGCGAACCACTTACTATCACCAGATGCCGTCGCACCAGGCGATTATCGATTGGGTGACCGCCACTGGATTACGTCCGTGGTTACAGGATCTGACCGAGAGCGAACAGCAGCATTTTCTTACGCGCTACCATCAGATGCTGGAAGAGCAGTATCCACTGCAAGAGAACGGACAGATACTGCTGGCATTTCCGCGTCTGTTTATTATTGCCCGACGTACGGAGTAATTATCACGTCAGCTGGTAATGGCGATCGGGAAGAATTTTCGCTGGAATTTCTGCTTCATCGTTCATCTGTAACAGGTCAATTTCAATAGCGTTGCAGATGGCATCCAGCGGTAAATCATTGTTTTCAGTACCGAACGGATCTTCAAGTTCTTCAGCCAGACAATCCAGCGAAATAAAAGTGTAGGAAATCAGCACAGAGATAAAAGGCGTCATGTAATGCAGATCCACGACCAGTGCAAACGGCAGCATGATACAAAACAGATAAACGGTACGATGCAAAATCAGGGTGTAGGCAAAGGGAATTGGCGTATAGGCAATGCGCTCGCAGCCTGCCAGAACCGCTGAAATATCATTAAGCCGATCGTTGAGGCTAATAAACAGGATATCTGAAAGTTGTCCATTGCGTCGCTGAACCGCCAACCACTCCCCCATTATTAACAAAATACGGTTAGCCGGAGTGTTTGAAGCCAGTACACGCTGAAGATCTTCAGTCTTGAGATAATGTGCCAGCACTTCCGCCTGTGGTTGTTTGCGTAACGTCATGCGTAAACAGTGGGCGAAGGCGATTTGCAGTCGGGCAAACTCCCTTACCCTTGCCGAATCCGGCAATGTCGTTTTTACCTCACGCAATAATGACCGCGAAGCAATCATCAACTGCCCCCAAAGTTTGCGCGCTTCAACGTAACGGGCGTAACCAGCGTTATTACGAAACCCCAGAAAGATGGCGATGGCGACACCAAGAATGCTGAACGGTGCGAGGGTGAATTTGATGCCCAGATGAGTGTACCAGGGCAGCATGAAAATAACAGCGATAGAAAAGAGAAAATTGAGTAGTAAGCGCGAGGATATCTTGGATAATACTGAACCGTGCCAGACAAAAATACGGCGCAGCCAGTGTTGTTGTGGACGAACAATCATGGTTATCTTCAGGCGTGGAAAAGTCGCCCTATTAAACGTGATTACGATCACATTCTCAAGACAGTACTTACAAATTACCTACAAGACTACAACATTTACAGGTGCTACATATGGCACCTGGTTATGATAATTAGCATATAGGATGTTGTAACTAAAATAGCTAAATAAGAAACCCGGTCGAAACCGGGTTCAGATAACGAAGCTATTTAGCACAACGGACGTACAGCTTCGCGCATCCCTTTTTCCAGAATGGAATCCAGGTCATTAGCAACCAGTTCGACCAGGCCAGGCACTTGCGTCAGGTCCTGTTCCCAGTGGTCTTTTTCTGCCAGCACAATAGCGACCAGCTCCTGGGTGTCGATGATACGGTCACGATGCTGGCTCCAGAGTTGCTGATAACGTTCCAGCCAGTGGGCATCATCCTGTACCGGATACGCTTCCCCGTTACGTTCTCCACGATAGAATGCAATCAATGCGGCTAACGCGAAGGTCAGTCGGGCCGGAAGTTTACCGTTCGCCTTCTGTCCTGCCAGCAACTGCGGCAGAATTCGGGTACGGAACTTGGTCATACCGTTGAGCGCGATGGAAAGCAGCTGATGCTTAATGTAAGGGTTACGGAAACGCCCGGTGACTGCACTGGCGAAAGATTCCAGTTCATCACGAGGCAAATCCAGTACTGGAATAATTTCTTCGTAGATGGCTTTCTCAACGAATGCGCAAATTTCAGCATCGTTCATCGCTTCGCCTACAGTATCCAGCCCTGCCTGGAACGCAACTGGCACCAACGCCGTATGCGCACCGTTCAGGATTGCAACCTTACGCTCTTTGTATGGTTTAATATCATCTACAATCAATACGTTGAGCGGATATTTGTCCAGACGTAGTTCTGAAGCTAAAGATTTCGGCCCCTGAATCACAAACAGGTAAAAGTGTTCAGCGGTATCGAGGAAACCATCGTGATACCCCAGCTCTTCTTCCAGTTTCGCCACTTCATCACGCGGATAACCGGTAACGATACGGTCCACCAGCGTTGAACAGAAGCTGTTAGCCTGATCCAGCCATTGAATAAATGCTTCTGGTAGCGCCCACTCCTGCGCGTAGCGCAGAACCAGTTCACGCAGCGCATCGCCGTTATAGTCGATCAGTTCACACGGGATGATGATCCAACCTTTATCCAGCGCACCGTTGAAATGGCTAAAACGTTCGAACAACAGGCGAGTCAGTTTTGCCGGATAGCTTACCGCTGGCGCGTCATCAAATTTGTCGCCTGCATGGTAGCTGATACCTGCTTCGGTGGTGTTAGAGAAAACAAAGCGCATTTCCGGGTTGTGCGCCAGTTTCAGGAATTCATCGTATTCACTGTAGACGCTGATTTCACGATTAACAGAACGAATCAGACGCGCATCGCTAACCGCTTCGCCCTTCTCATTCAAACCACGAATGATGGTGGTGTACAGACCATCCTGAGTGCTCAGTGACGGCGGGAATGAAGTTTCAATCGGACGAACTACGACCACACCAGAATTCAGATCGGTGTGCTCATTCAGGAGATCAATTTGCCAGTCGACAAAGGCACGCAGGAAGTTACCTTCACCAAACTGAATGATACGTTCTGGATACTGTGCACCGGGAAAATCGCGACGATTTAGTGTTTTCACAATGGGTTCCCTTTTGATTAGTCATACAACCTGTTTGAATTGGTACGACAGGTTAGCAAACTTTAATACGCTGAACCCCTGTTTTGATCAACTCGCGGCGAACAATTCACGTTTTTTGGCGAAAAATGTGCTGTTGGTCAAGATTCCGGAAAGTGAAAGCTTGTAATCATGATTCCCGGTAAAAATGGGAAATGACAAAATTGGTAGAACAAATCAGATGTTCACCGCCGAAAAATCACAACCTGTCAGACAACTTCCTCGCCATAATGCATAGTGCTGGTACGATTTCGCCCGTCTTTTTTCGAGCGATAAAGACAAGTATCGGCTTCTACCATCAGTTTGTTGAAATCATCGATTAACGTACGAAATGTTGCACTTCCACTTCCGACACCAATGCTAACCGTCAAATAAAGCGTTTTTTGTTGCCAGATAAACGGTTGCATTTCTACGCCTTTACGGATTTTTTCCGCCATCAGCAGACCATCCACAGGATTCACTGAAGGCACTGCAACAGCAAATTCTTCGCCGCCCATCCGTGCCACCAGCCCTTTATCACCAACTATCTTCTGTATATGCCGGGCAAACACGCTTAAAACTTTATCACCACATTCATGACCATAGTTGTCGTTTATGCTTTTGAAATAGTCGATATCAAGCAGCATCACCGTCAGATGTTGTGTCTGTTGTAGTGACGAATTTTTTAACGCCTCAAAAAGACCTGAGCGCGAGTAAACCTGGGTGAGAAAATCAAAATCGGCACGCAGAGAAACTTGCTTAACCAGCGAATTAATTGCCGCCACGCTAAAGGAAACCATGATTGGGCAAATTGCCATGGTAGCAATCCCCAGACGAGCGGAGAACATTTGTGGGATAGAGAACGGCGAACCGACGGCGATATCTATCACCGAATTTGCCACCAGCACGATTTCCACCGCTCCCGTCAAAAAAGTCAGCAAACACGTTACCTGCGGGGTATAGCGTACCGCACACCAGATCAATGCAGGCAATGGGAACGCCAGACTCCCCGCACCGCCAATCACTACCGAGGCAATGACAGATACAATGAGCGCAATAAACGGCATCATCTGTTCTGCTTTAAAGCGTGGCAACGCCCTGGGGATCGCCAGCGTCAACATACACGGAACAATTAACACGCCCGTCGAAAACTGTTCGCTAAACCAGTCAGCAAGTAAGGGCCAGAAATCCAGACTATCAATACTTACTGAACCAACCGCCCCGACAATTGCGCATAATAATGCGGCTATAAGGCAATAATTAAACAAGCGTAAGGCACTTACTGGCTCATACTTATTTTTCCCCAGTCGCTTATCCCTCACCACTAACCGAGCCACGGTCACAATAAACATCATATTGGACAAGTTGATGACCAGTGAAACTAAACCCCATTCGGTAGTCATCGCATCATAAGCCAGCATCGCCACGTAACTGATTGCATAGTAATGCAGTCGATTGAGCCAGACATACCGGGCAAAAACCCCTGCCATCACACCATTCAGCGGCCAGAAGAGAGAGAGTTCATGAACCAGACGTAACTCTGCACCAACAAAATAGAACAGCGTGGTTAGCGCAAAAATCGCGATGCTATTACGTAGCAAATGGCCTTCCAGGAACAAATGGAAAGTTGAGATGGGGTGTACACGCATTAATTATCTGTCCATACAATTGCAGGCTGCAATTATTTTAACGCAATAAGTAAATTCTCATAAAGGATAGCATGTTCACTGGCAGCGGTGACAAATAAAGATATTAATCCGATACGGCTTTGTCGAAATCTGACATTCTTATGGCTGATTCATCTGAATAACCAGCCAGTGGTAGATAACCATCACAATATAACGTTGTTGTTCCTCACTTAACGAAACACCCTGCGGAATGTTGTGCCACTTAGCCAGACAGCCGCGACAACATGTTGCTGTAGCATGCTGGGCAATAAACACCGGATGCCCGCGCATGGGAGTTTGCTTGCCATCGTTCGCCGGTAAGGCCGGGGCAAGACGTTTAGCGACAAAATCCGCCGCATGTTGTTCGATAACCGGCGCGCCCTTCTCCAGACAATACTGACGCTCCTTCACGCCTAAACGAAAGCGGGAGCGAAATTTTGAACGGGATAAACGCGCGAAGAGTGGATCAAGAGACTGCATTAGTAAACCGAGCGTCCTAATTGTTTCGTCAATTGTTCAAGTACTGCAATACCGGCAAGAGAGTTACCTGCGTCATCCAGTTCCGGACTCCAGACCGCAATGGCCATTTCATGTGGGACGATCGCCACAATACCGCCACCAACGCCAGATTTCGCCGGAAGTCCCACCCGCCAGGCAAACTCGCCCGCGTTCTGGTACATACCACTGGTTGCCATCAGCGCGTTAATTTGTCGCGCCTGCATTGGCGTCACCACGGGCTCATCGATATGAATAGCCTTCCCCTGATTTGCCAGAAAGACAAACGTTCGGGCCAGCTCAACGCAGCTCATTTTTAGTGCACAGTAGTGAAAGTAGTTTTGCAGTACTGTTGTCACATCATGATGGAAATTGCCAAACGACTTCATCAGCCAGGCTATCGCCGCATTTCTCGCAGAATGCTCGAACTCTGAACGCGCTACCACCGTATCGTAGGCAATATCAGACACACCGCTTAGTCCACGCACCACTTCCAGCATACGTTGCCGTGGGGCGCTTAATCGCCCTTGCAGCATGTCGCAGACCACCAGCGCACCGGCATTAATAAAAGGATTTCGTGGAATACCCTGCTCCATTTCAAGTTGCACCAGAGAATTGAATGGCGATCCCGACGGATCTTTGCCTACACGTTGCCAAATCTCTTCTTCGGAGTAATGACGCATTGCAACAACGAGGCTGAGCACTTTGGAAATAGACTGAATTGAAAAACGCTCTTGCGCGTCTCCGGCCTGAAAAAGCTGCCCGTCAATGGTACAGATAGCAATGCCCAGTCGGGAACCCTCTACCGTTGCCAGTGCCGGAATATAATCCGCGACTTTCCCCTGACCAATTAGCGGACGTACTTGCCGCAAAATGTTTTCTAAAATTGCATTATCCATGGCGACTGCCACTCTCTGCTCCTTGCTCGCAGGTCTGAAAAGACCTGCGAGTATAACAGAGCTAAATATGTGTCGTCAGATCCGGTCTTTCCATACTGTCTGGATATTACAGAACTCATGTAACCCAAAATGGGAAAGTTCACGACCAAAGCCGCTCTTCTTCACACCGCCAAACGCTACCCGTGCATCACTGGCGCTGAAACCATTGATAAACACCCCTCCACATTCCAGACGTGCTGCCATTTGTTTCGCCAGTGCTTCATTAGAGGTAATAATGGTTGCAGAAAGTCCAAACTCGCTGTCATTAGCCAGTTTAAGCGCATGTTCAGCATCTTTCGCAATGGTGATTGCCGCGACGGGTCCAAACAATTCTTCACGAAACGCGGTCATTTCTGGCGTGACGTCTGCCAGAACCGTTGCCGGATAGTAGTTTCCTGCGCCTGCTACCTTTTCCCCTCCGAGTAACAGACGGGCGCCCTGTGCCAGTGATTTTTCAACCTGATGATGTAGCTCATCACGCAAATCGAAACGCGCCATCGGTCCGAGGTCGTTTTCCTCATGACTCGGATCGCCCATTTTCAACGCCGATACCGCCGCCACAAAACGTTCGGTAAATGCAGAGGCAATCCCCTCTTCGATGATAAAGCGTTTTGCTGCTGCACAAACCTGCCCGGTATTCTGATAACGTCCGGCAACCGCGGCTTTCACGGCCAGGTCCAGATCGGCATCGTTAAGCACAATAAACGGGTCGGAACCGCCCAGTTCAAGCACACATTTTTTCAGCGCCGCCCCAGCCTGCGCGCCAATGGCTGCTCCGGCACGGACACTTCCGGTGACTGTAACCGCAGCAATGCGCGGGTCTTTAATCATCTGGCTTACACCGTCATTGTCGGCATTCAACCAGCCATATACGCCTTGTGGGATACCTGCATCGTTAAAGACCTGAGCAATTAACTGTGCACAGCCCATCACATTTGGCGCATGCTTAAGCAAATAACTGTTACCTGCCAGGATAATGGGAACAGCCCCTCGCATCACCTGCCATAACGGAAAGTTCCACGGCATAATCGCCAGGATCGTCCCCATAGGACGATATTCAATAACCGCTTGCTGATTTTCTACCTGCGTAGGTTCGCTCTTCAGCATTGCCGGGCCATGCTCTGCATACCAGTCGCACAAGTTAGCTGATTTCGCCACTTCGGCACGCGCCTGTTTGATCGGTTTCCCCATTTCTCGAGTGATCATTTGCGCCATCTCTTCGCTACGGGCGCGCAAAGCCTCACCGAGATCACGCAGTTTTTCTGCGCGATAATCTACGTTTGTTACGCGCCAGTCGCGAAAGCCTGCCGCCGCGAGCCGAAGTGCGTGTTCAATATCGTCAGCGCCAGCCCACGGCAGTGCAGAAAGTTGTTCGCCATTGGCTGGATTTATTGAAATAGCATGGGTAAGCGGAGTAATGGTCATCCGGGTATCTCCTTCGTGAGTTATGGTGTGAAGATACGCAGATTTACTCTTTCGTGAAAATGAATAATATTAAGCCACTTGTTCACGAATTGAGAATGCTATGGATCTGACCCAACTGGAGATGTTTAACGCCGTTGCCGAGGCAGGCAGCATTACCCAGGCGGCAGCAAAAGTGCATCGTGTGCCATCTAACCTGACTACCCGTATCCGCCAGCTGGAAACAGAACTCGGCGTTGAACTGTTTATTCGCGAGAATCAGCGTTTACGTCTCTCGCCTGCCGGGCATAACTTTTTACGCTATAGCCAACAAATTCTCGCGTTAGTGGATGAAGCGCGGAGCGTTGTCGCTGGCGATGAGCCACAAGGCTTGTTTTCTCTCGGTTCGCTGGAAAGCACCGCAGCGGTACGCATCCCAGCTACACTGGCAGAATTTAACCGTCGTTATCCTAAAATTCAGTTTTCCCTTTCCACTGGCCCTTCCGGAACTATGCTGGACGGTGTACTTGAGGGAAAACTGAATGCGGCATTTATTGATGGTCCGATTAACCATACAGCCATTGACGGGATACCGGTGTACCGCGAAGAGTTGATGATCGTTACGCCGCAAGGACATACTCCCGTTACCCGCGCCAGTCAGGTTAATGGTTGTAATATCTATGCCTTCCGCGCTAACTGCTCGTATCGCCGCCACTTTGAGAGCTGGTTTCATGTCGACGGCGCAGCGCCGGGGACAATTCATGAGATGGAGTCATATCACGGTATGCTGGCCTGTGTAATCGCCGGAGCGGGAATTGCGCTTATTCCTCGTTCCATGCTGGAAAGTATGCCGGGGCATCATCAGGTTGAAGCCTGGCCATTAGGTGAGCAATGGCGTTGGTTAACGACATGGCTGGTCTGGCGTCGTGGCGCGAAGACTCGTCAGCTTGAGGCGTTTATTGAACTGCTTGACACATCGCTGGAACAGCATGAAGCGGCAAAATGAGATGTGGATCACAAAGTCATTGTATTCACATCATTAACCGTTTTAAGATCATTTCATCACCTTTTCGCAACTCACCCGATAATCTGTTATGACAACAAACACTGTTTCCCGCAAAGTGGCGTGGCTACGGGTAGTTACGCTGGCAGTAGCCGCCTTCATCTTCAATACTACCGAATTTGTCCCTGTTGGCCTGCTTTCTGACATTGCGCAAAGTTTTCACATGCAAACTGCTCAAGTCGGCATCATGTTGACCATTTATGCATGGGTAGTAGCGCTAATGTCATTACCTTTTATGCTAATGACCAGTCAGGTTGAACGCCGCAAATTGCTGATCTGCCTGTTTGTGGTGTTTATTGCCAGCCATGTGCTGTCATTTTTATCGTGGAGCTTTACCGTTCTGGTGATCAGCCGAATCGGCGTTGCTTTCGCACATGCTATTTTCTGGTCGATAACGGCGTCTCTGGCGATTCGCATGGCGCCAGCAGGTAAACGAGCGCAGGCGTTGAGTTTAATCGCTACCGGTACAGCACTGGCAATGGTATTAGGTTTACCCATTGGTCGAATTGTGGGGCAATATTTCGGCTGGCGAACGACGTTTTTTGCCATTGGTATTGGAGCGCTTATCACTCTGCTATGCCTGATTAAGTTACTTCCATTACTCCCCAGCGAGCATTCCGGGTCGTTGAAAAGTCTTCCGCAACTGTTCCGCCGCCCGGCATTGATGAGCATTTATTTGTTGACGGTAGTGGTGGTTACCGCGCATTACACGGCATACAGCTATATCGAGCCTTTTGTGCAAAACGTAGCTGGGTTCAGCGCCAATTTTGCCACCGCATTGCTGTTAATACTCGGAGGCGCAGGCATCATTGGTAGCCTGATTTTCGGCAAACTCGGCAATCAGTATGCGTCTACGCTGGTGAGTGCGGCAATTGCGTTATTGCTGGTGTGCCTGGCGCTACTGTTACCTGCGGCGAACAGTGAGATGCACCTCGGCGTACTGAGCGTTTTCTGGGGGATTGCAATGATGATCATCGGCCTTGGGATGCAGGTAAAAGTGCTGGCGCTGGCACCGGATGCTACCGACGTTGCGATGGCGCTATTTTCGGGGATATTCAATATTGGTATCGGCGCCGGGGCGCTGGTGGGTAATCAGGTGAGTCTTCACTGGTCGATGTCGATGATTGGCTATGTTGGCGCGGTGCCTGCTCTCGCCGCGTTAATATGGTCAATCGTCATATTCCGCCGCTGGCCAGTGAAACTCGAAGAACAGACACAATAGTTGAAAGGCCCATTCGGGCCTTTTTTAATGGTACGTTTTAATGATTTCCAGGATGCCGTTAATAATAAACTGCACCCCCATACACACCAGTAAGAAGCCCATCAGGCGGGAGATCGCTTCAATTCCCCCCTTGCCCACCAGCCGCATAATTGCGCCAGAGCTACGTAGGCTTCCCCACAAAATGACCGCAACCAGAAAAAAGATCAGCGGCGGCGCAACCATCAGAACCCAGTCTGCGAAGGTTGAACTCTGACGTACTGTGGACGCCGAACTGATGATCATCGCAATGGTCCCCGGTCCGGCGGTACTTGGCATTGCCAGTGGAACAAAGGCGATGTTGGCACTGGGTTCATCTTCCAGCTCTTCGGATTTGCTTTTCGCCTCCGGTGAGTCAATCGCTTTTTGCTGGGGGAAGAGCATACGGAAACCAATAAACGCGACAATTAAGCCGCCAGCAATACGCAGACCGGGAATCGAAATCCCGAATGTGTCCATCACCAGTTGTCCGGCATAGTACGCCACCATCAAGATAGCAAAAACATATACCGAGGCCATTAATGACTGACGATTACGTTCGGCGGTGTTCATGTTACCCGCAAGCCCGAGAAACAACGCTACGGTAGTTAACGGGTTAGCTAACGGCAATAACACCACCAGCCCCAGGCCTATAGCTTTAAACAAATCTAACATTGGTGGTTGCCATCCTGTGTCGCTAGTTATCTGCGAAAAGTATAAAGGGTAAACAAGGGGAAAGTTTCACTCTTTAACTAATCTTGCAGCACACTGCGCAATACTTGAACCGATTTAGCAAATCGTGGCATCAAGGGATTCATTCGTTTGACTTATACTTGCCTGGGCAATATTATCCCCTGCAACTAATTACTTGCCAGGGCAACCATTGTGAAAAGTACCAGCGACCTGTTCAATGAAATCATCCCATTAGGTCGCTTAATCCATATGGTTAATCAGAAGAAAGACCGTCTGCTTAACGATTATCTGTCACCGCTCGATATCACCGCGGCACAGTTTAAGGTGCTCTGCTCTATCCGCTGCGCGGCGTGCATTACTCCCGTTGAGCTGAAAAAAGTCCTTTCGGTTGACCTTGGCGCGCTGACCCGCATGTTGGATCGCCTGGTTTGCAAAGGCTGGATTGAGCGGTTGCCGAACCCGAATGACAAGCGCGGCGTGTTGGTGAAACTCACCAGCAGCGGCGCGGCAATATGTGAACAATGCCATCAATTAGTTGGCCAGGACCTGCATCAAGAATTAACAAAAAACCTGACGGCGGACGAAGTGGCAACGCTTGAGCATTTGCTTAAGAAAGTCCTGCCGTAAACAAAAAAAGAGGTATGACGATGTCCAGACGCAATACTGACGCTATTACCATTCATAGCATTTTGGACTGGATCGAGGACAACCTGGAATCACCACTGTCACTGGAAAAAGTGTCAGAGCGTTCAGGTTATTCCAAATGGCACCTGCAACGGATGTTTAAAAAAGAAACCGGCCATTCATTAGGTCAATACATCCGCAGCCGTAAGATGACAGAAATCGCGCAAAAGCTGAAAGAAAGTAACGAGCCCATCCTCTATCTGGCAGAACGTTATGGTTTCGAGTCACAGCAAACGCTGACTCGCACCTTCAAAAATTACTTTGATGTTCCGCCACATAAATATCGGATGACCAATATGCAGTGCGAGTCGCGGTATTTGCATCCATTGAACCATTACAACAGTTAATAAAAATGTGACAACGTCACTGAGGCAATCATGAAACCACTTTTATCCGCAATGGTAACCGCGCTTATTCTCTTTTCCGCGCAGAGCTTTGCGGAGCAAACCTCGCAACCGGTCGTTACTTCCTGTGGCGATGTGGTGATTGTTCCCCCATCGCAGGAACAACCACCGTTCGATTTAAATCACATGGGTACAGGCAGTGACAAATCGGATGCGCTGGGCGTGCCCTATTATAACCAACACGCCATGTAGTTTATTCAGGCCCCGGCATATCGGGGCTTGTTAGCCTCTCACCTTCACCGCTTTACGCCACCGCAAACCAAACACATTGATATACAGTCCGGTCATAATAAGCACGGCACCTAAGAATTGCAGGCCTGTTAGGCGTTCATCCAGCAGTAACGCTGCACTTGCCAGACCGACTACCGGCACCAGTAATGATAATGGTGCGACACGCCATGTTTCATAGCGTCCAAGCAGCGTACCCCAGATCCCATAACCAACTATCGTCGCCACAAATGCCAGATACATCAACGCCAGAATGGTGGTCATGTCGATAGTGACCAGACTGTGAATCATTGTTTCCGAGCCATCGAGAATGAGCGAGGCGACAAAAAACGGGATTATAGGGATTAATGCGCTCCAGACGACCAGAGACATCACTGCCGGACGGGATGAATGAGACATGATCTTTTTATTGAAGATATTGCCACTCGCCCAACTAAATGCCGCCGCCAGGGTCAAAATAAAACCGAGCATCGCCACATGCTGACCGTTAAAGCTATCTTCGATTAACACCAGTACGCCAAAAATCGCTAACGCAATCCCCGCCAGTTGCTTACCGTGCAGTCGTTCGCCAAAAGTAAAAGCACCAAGCACGATAGTAAAAAACGCCTGAGCCTGTAAGACCAGCGAGGCTAGTCCTGCCGGCATACCGAAGTTAATGGCGCAAAAGAGAAAGGCAAACTGCGCAAAACTGATGGTTAAACCATACCCCAGCAGCAAATTCAGCGGTACTTTTGGCCGCGCCACGAAAAAGATTGCCGGGAAGGCGACCAGCATAAAGCGTAAACCGGCCAGCATCAGCGGTGGCATGTTATGGAGCCCCACTTTGATGACCACAAAATTAAGCCCCCATACAACGACGACTAATAGCGCCAACAACCCATCTTTCCGCGACATTTTCCCGCCTCTGAATTTTCATTTTTTGTCAGCAATCAACTTAGCTGAATTTACTTTTCTTTAACAGTTCATTCGTTAATCACCGTTTACCACGGCATTAATGGCAAATAAGTCGCTATACTTCGGATTTTTGCCATGCTATTTCTTTACATCTCAAAAACATAACGAAATGCATTGTCGGACAGCCAAATGAACTTATCTCTGAGACGCTCTACTTGCGCCCTTCTCGCCTCGTCGTTGTTATTAACTATCGGACGCGGCGCCACGCTGCCATTTATGACTATTTACTTGAGTCGCCAGTACAGCCTGGGTGTCGATCTCATTGGTTATGCGATGACAATTGCGCTCACTATTGGCGTCGTTTTTAGCCTCGGTTTTGGTATCCTGGCGGATAAGTTCGACAAGAAACGCTATATGTTACTGGCAATTACGGCCTTCGCCAGCGGTTTTATTGCCATTCCCCTGGTGGACAGTGTCACGCTGGTGGTACTTTTTTTCGCACTCATCAACTGTGCCTATTCCGTTTTTGCCACAGTGTTGAAAGCCTGGTTTGCCGACAATCTTTCATCCACCAGCAAAACGAAGATCTTCTCGATCAACTACACCATGCTCAACATTGGCTGGACCGTCGGCCCACCACTCGGCACCCTGTTAGTCATGCAGAGCATCAATCTGCCCTTTTGGCTGGCAGCTATCTGCTCAGCGTTTCCCATGGTTTTCATTCAAATTTGGGTAAAGCGCAGCGAGAAAATCATCGCCACAGAAACAGGCAGCGTCTGGTCGCCAAAGGTTTTGTTACGGGATAAAGCGCTGCTGTGGTTCACCTGCTCGGCCTTTCTGGCTTCTTTCGTGAGCGGTGCCTTTGCCTCTTGTATCTCGCAATATGTGATGGTCATAGCGGATAGTGGTTTTGCTGAAAAAGTGGTCGCAGTGGTCCTGCCTGTTAATGCCGCGATGGTGGTTACGTTGCAGTATTCCGTTGGGCGACGAATTAACCCGACCAACATCCGCGCGCTGATGACGGTAGGCACACTCTGTTTTGTCGTCGGGCTGGTCGGTTTTATTTTTTCCGGAAACAGCCTGCTATTGTGGGGAATTTCAGCCGCGGTATTTACTGTTGGTGAAATTATTTATGCTCCCGGTGAGTATATGTTGATTGACCATATTGCGCCGCCTGGAATGAAAGCCAGCTATTTTTCCGCTCAGTCATTAGGCTGGTTGGGTGCAGCAGTAAATCCATTAGTGAGTGGTGTGGTACTGAGCACTCTCCCGTCTTCCTCGCTGTTTATCATCCTGGCGGTAGTCATCATTGCCGCGTGGGCGCTGATGTTAAAAGGTATTAACGCCAGACACCAGGGGCAGCCAGCACTCTGTTGACATTCGTGCCGTGCCACTGCTGGCACGGCTTTGCTAATCATTATTCTGAGGCAAAGGCATAGCCTTCCCTCGCCGAGCGGGTAAATATGAGTCCGCGCACTTTTTTGAGACGTTTTGAGGCGTTAACCGGCATGACGCCCGCCCGCTGGCTGCTCAATGAGCGCTTAATACGAGTACAGGATTATCTGCAAAATTCGGCTTTTAACATCGATAAAATTGCCGAGCTGACGGGTTTTGGCAATTCAGCGTTATTGCGTCATCACTTTCACCAACGTTTTTTATTATCCCCTTCGCAATATCGTAAAAACAGCCGTTCCCCATCACAATAACCGCCTGATTCAGCCTTTGTTTAGGTAATCTCTGCTAATATCTTTCTCATTGAGATGAAAATTAAGGTAAGCGAGGAAACACACCACACAATAAACGGAGGAAAATAATGTTGGGTAATATGAATGTTTTTATAGCTGTTCTGGGAATAATTTTATTTTCTGGCTTTCTGGCCGCATATTTCAGCTACAAATGGGATGACTAATGAACGGAGATAATCCCTCACCTAACCGGCCCCTTGTTACAGTTGCGTGCAAGGGACCTGATTTTTTGACGGCGAAAAAAAACCGCCAGTAAACCGGCGGTGAATGCTTGCATGGATCGATTTGTGTTTTGCTTTTACGCTATCAGGCATTTCTCTGCGCTGGTAACGGTTCTTTGACACAGTAGCATTATTTTTCTCAATGAATGTTAAACAGAGCTTAAACTCGGGCTATCACACTCTGCTCGTCAATAAACATGCAGCGATTTCTTCCGGTCTGCTTACCTTCGTACATTGCTCTGTCAGCCCTTCCAATAACCACATCCAACGGTTCTTCAGGAAATGCGCGGCTCACGCCAGCGGTCACTGTTATTGGGATATGTCCGCCAGGATGCGCTATGGCATGGTTATCAACTAACTGACAAATACGTAGCCCAGCACGACACGCCTCATCATCATTTTGCGCTTTGATGATAATAATAAACTCTTCACCACCATAGCGATAAACCGTATCGTAGTCACGCGTCCAACCGGCTAAGTAAGTCGCCAGGGTTCGTAATACCACATCACCGATTAAATGCCCGTAGGTATCATTAACCAATTTAAATCGGTCTATATCCAGCAGCATCAAATAAAGATTCAATGGTTCAGCATTACGTAATTGATGATCAAAGGATTCATCAAGCACCCGACGGCCAGGTAATCCCGTCAATACATCCATATTGCTGCGAATAGTCAGCAAATAAATTTTGTAATCTGTTAATGCTGCGGTAAAAGAAAGCAACCCTTCCTGAAATTCGTCAAAATGAACTTCTTGCCAGCGATTTTCGACAATAGCCAGCATTAATTCCCGACCACAGTTATGCATATGCTGATGGGTAGAGTCTATTATCCGAACATAGTGTAATTCATCACTATCGAGTGGTCCATGATGATCAAGCCACCGACCAAACTGGCACAGTTCATAAGAATGGTTATCCGTAATTTCTGGCTGACTGGTATCTCTCGCTACCACGCTATGGAACATACTCACCAGCCACTGGTAATGGGCATCGATAGCCTTATTGAGATCTAACAAGATAGCATCGATTTCCGTTGTCTTCTTGATCATTGCCACTCCTTTTTCACAATTCCTTGTGCGTTCTATTGTAACGAGAGAAAAGAAAATTTATGTCAACAATTCCATAGAAAAAACATTAATTAATGGATAAAAACATAACGGCGTGATTTAAAACAAAATAAACAGAAAAAAGTGATTAAATCTGTCAGAACACGTTAAATTCAAGCCAGAAGATATAATACCGATTATGCCAAAGGGAAGAAGGTAATGGCCTGAAAGATTAGGTCTTTTGGCAGTATTATAAATCCAATTATTTCTGCAAATGTACGCAGATCCCGGATAACTAAAAAAGAAATGAACAGCATATTATAATATAGCACCGGACTGGATGTAGCCCGGTGCTATATGGGGGGAATTATACGTTCAAGCCGCGATGTTGCAGCATCGGTGTAATCTGTGGTGCCTTACCTCGCCATTGGCGATACAGGTGTTCTAAATCTTCGCTATTACCTTTGGAAAGGATAGCGTCGCGAAAACGTTGCCCATTTTCACGCGTTAAACCGCCTTCCTCGACAAACCATTGATAACCATCGTCTGCCAGCATTTGCGTCCACAGATACGCGTAGTAACCCGCCGCATATCCGCCACCAAAAATGTGAGCGAAATAACTACTGCGATAACGCGGCGGTACCGCGGGAAGATCCATGTTTTCCGCCGCCAGCGCCCGAAGCTCGAAATCGTCCACGTCGTGGCGTGCTTCATTCTCCTCCAGACAATGCCAGCGCATATCAAGAAGCGCAGCGCTAAGTAACTCGCTCATCTCGTAGCCTTTATTGAACAGGCTGGCATTGCGCATTTTCTGTTGTAACTCTTCCGGCATGGTTTCTCCGGTTTGGTAATGCTTCGCATAGCGAGAGAATACCTGCGGATTTGTCGCCCAGTGTTCGTTGATTTGTGAAGGGAACTCGACGAAATCACGCGGCGTGTTGGTGCCAGAAAGCGTCGCATAACGTTGGCTGGCAAACAGGCCGTGCAGCGTATGACCAAATTCATGGAATAAGGTTATAACATCGTCCCACAATAACAATGCAGGTTCGCCTGTCGCTGGTTTCTGATAATTGCAAACATTGTAAATAACGGGACGTGTGTCATTGAGCGTCGATTGCTCAACAAAATTCCCCATCCACGCGCCGCCGCTTTTGGAATCACGGGCAAAGAAATCACCGTAAAATAGCGCAAGACCGACTCCGTTATGGTCAAATATTTCCCATACGCGCACATCCGGGTGATAGACCGGTATATCAAAGCGCTCGACAAATTTAATGCCGAAAAGCTGATTTGCAGTCCAGAATACCCCCTCATTCAACACTGTGTTCAATTCGAAATAAGGCTTGAGCTGCGCTTCATCGAGATCGAATTTCTCGCGTCTTACCTGCTCGGCATAAAATGCCCAGTCCCACGGCTGGACGCTAAATCCGCCTTGCTGCTTTTCGATAACCGCCTGAATAGACGCCAGTTCATCGTCTGCTCGCTTACGCGCGGCCGGGACAATTTCACGCATGAAGTTAAGTGCTGCTTCGGGTGTTTTTGCCATCTGGTCGGCGATTTTCCACGCAGCATAATGAGGGAAACCAAGCAGTTTCGCCTGCTGCGCGCGGATCTCCACCAGCCGTTGAATAATGGCACGGGTATCGTTAGCGTCTTTTTTTTCTGCCCGAGTCCAGCCCGCAGTGAACAGTTTTTCACGCGTCGCGCGATCGCGCAGTTCGGCAAGCGCCGGTTGCTGGGTGGTATTCAGCAGTGGGATAAGCCACTTGTTATCCAGACCTTTCTCGCGCGCTGCATCCGCCGCCAGGGCAATATCTTGCTCACTCATCCCGGCCAGTTGCCCAATATCGTCAACCACCAGCCCACCGGATTTGTTCGCCGCTAATAACCGCTGGTTAAACTGACTGATAAGGGTCGCCGCCTCTGTATTCAGCACTTTTAATTTTGCCTTATCGGCCTCTGCAAGTTTGGCCCCGGCAAGAACAAAACGTTGATGAATCACCTCGACCAGTCGAATAGATTCGCTATCAAGACGCAGAGATTCACGGCGCTGCCAGATGGCATCGACCCGAGCGAACAATTCGCCGTTCAGGTAAATGTCATTAGCCAGTTCCGCAAGTTCTGCCGAGAACTGTTCATCAAGACGCTGTAATTCATCGTTGGTATGCGCCGAGGTCATAGCGAAGAAGACGCTGGTCACACGTGTGAGTAATTCCCCGCTCTTTTCAAGAGCCAGAATAGTATTAGTAAAATCGGGCGTCTGTGGGTTTAACGCTATCGCTTCTATCTCAACCCGCTTTTGCCGCATCCCCTCGTCGAATGCCGGGCGATAGTGATGATTTGCAATCTGATCAAAATGGGGCGCCATATAAGGCAGCGTGCTCTGCGTAAGAAAAGGATTCGTCGTTGACATTTTCTACTCCTGAAAACGAGGTGTTCCATAGCGTAGGCTGACTGATAACGGAGTGCAATGTTGCAAACCAGTATTACCCGCTCTTAAGCATCACGTGCTATGTTAGTGACACACAAAAGCGTTGAGGAACAGTGAGATGATCGTTTTAGTAACTGGAGCAACGGCAGGTTTTGGTGAATGCATTACTCGTCGTTTTATTCAACAAGGGCATAAAGTTATCGCCACTGGTCGTCGTCAGGAGCGGTTGCAGGAGTTAAAAGACGAGCTGGGCGATAATCTGTATATTGCCCAACTGGACGTCCGTAACCGCGCCGCCATTGAAGAAATGCTGGCATTGCTTCCTGCCGAGTGGAGTGACATTGATATTCTGGTGAACAATGCTGGACTGGCGCTGGGTATGGAACCTGCACATAAAGCGAGCGTTGAAGACTGGGAAACCATGATTGATACCAACAATAAGGGCCTCGTGTATATGACGCGCGCAGTCCTGCCAGGCATGGTTGAGCGCAATCGTGGTCACATTATTAACATTGGTTCAACGGCGGGTAGCTGGCCATATGCAGGTGGCAACGTCTACGGCGCGACAAAAGCGTTTGTTCGTCAGTTCAGTCTGAATCTACGCACAGATCTGCACGGTACGGCAGTACGTGTCACAGACATCGAACCCGGGCTGGTGGGTGGCACCGAATTTTCCAATGTCCGCTTTAAAGGCGATGACGGCAAAGCAGAAAAAACTTATCAAAATACCGTTGCACTGACGCCAGAAGATGTCAGTGAAGCCGTCTGGTGGGTAGCCACTCTCCCCGCTCACGTTAACATCAATACCCTGGAAATGATGCCGGTTACCCAAAGCTATGCCGGGTTGAATGTCCATCGGCATTAATTTTTATACCCGGCCTCACCGCCGGGTTATTGCTTGTCACAAAAAAGTGGTAGACTCTTGCAGTTAACCCACTCAAAAGCAATAACGAATGACCGTCGAAACACAACTTAATCCCACACAGCCTGTCAATCAGCAAATTTACCGTATTCTTCGCCGCGACATTGTGCATTGTCTGATTGCACCAGGTACGCCATTGTCGGAAAAAGAAGTTTCTGTTCGTTTCAATGTGTCACGCCAACCGGTTCGCGAAGCCTTCATTAAACTGGCTGAAAACGGCCTGATTCAAATTCGCCCGCAGCGTGGCAGCTACGTCAATAAAATCTCCATGACCCAGGTTCGCAATGGCAGTTTTATTCGACAGGCCATTGAGTGCGCGGTGGCACGGCGGGCAGCGAGCATGATCACTGAAAGCCAGTGCTACCAACTTGAGCAAAATCTTCACCAGCAACGCATTGCCATTGAGCGCAAACAACTGGATGATTTTTTTGAACTTGATGACAACTTCCATCAACTCCTTACCGATATTGCTGACTGTCAGCTCGCGTGGGACACCATTGAAAACCTGAAAGCGACCGTTGACCGGGTGCGCTACATGAGTTTTGACCACGTTTCGCCGCCGGAAATGCTGCTTCGCCAGCACATGGATATTTTCTCTGCGCTGCAAACACATGATGGTGATGCCGTTGAAAAGGCAATGGCATTGCATTTGCAGGAGATTAGCGAGTCCGTACAGCTAATACGCCAGGAAAATAGCGACTGGTTCAGCGAAGAGTAATTCTTTTCCTCTCATCCCATTCGGGGTGAGAGTTCATCCCCCTTCTTCTGGTTTATGCAAGCATCAAAAAAGATGTGAACTTGATCATAAACAAAAAAAAATTCACTCGACAGGAGTATTTATATTGCGCCCGTTACGTGGGCTTCGACTGTAAATCAGAAAGGAGAAAACACCTATGACGACCTACGATCGTAACCGTAACGCAATCACTACTGGCAGCCGTGTTATGGTTAGCGGCACCGGTCACACTGGCAAGATCCTGTCGATTGATACTGAAGGTCTGACCGCAGAGCAAATCCGCCGCGGTAAAACCGTAGTAGTTGAAGGTTGTGATGAAAAACTCGCACCTCTGGACCTGATTCGTCTCGGCATGAACTAAGCGTGTGAATGCCGCCATCGGCGGCATTGCTGTCACTTATCACTTCACCGCATATTTCGCCACGGTCGCTTTCGCACCATGCGCTAATAAAGACAAATACGCTTCCGTCACCTTTGCAGTGAACAACGCATTGTTCGGCAAATCGTCACCAAATATCGCATTAATCGCCATCAAGGACTGCACGCGCGCTTTCCCTTCTGCACTACTTTGCACGGCCTTCTGAATGGCCGGTAATAACGGGTCGCTGATTTCGATGGGATTACCCTGCTCATCAACACCGCCGACATATCGCATCCAACCAGCGACGCCAAGCGCCAACAAATCGAACGCGCTGCCCTGTTTCAGATGCCAGCGAATGGAATCCAGCATGCGCTGTGGGAGTTTCTGACTGCCATCCATCGCAATCTGCCAGGTTCGATGGCGTAACGCTGGATTACTGTAGCGTTCAATCAGTCGATCCGCATAATTTTGCAGATCCACGCCCTGCACTTTCAGCGTCGGCGCCTGTTCCTGCAACATCAAGGCATGTGCCGCACGGCGATAATGTTCATCTTCCATGCAGTCGTTAATATGCTGATATCCGGCCAGATAGCCCAGATACGCCAGGAATGAGTGGCTGCCATTGAGCATACGCAGTTTCATCTCTTCATAAGGCAGCACATCGCTGACCAGTTCAGCACCTGCTTTTTGCCATTCCGGACGTCCGGCAACAAAGTTATCTTCAATAACCCACTGACGGAACGGTTCACAGGCTACACCGGCTGGATCGCGCACGCCGGTAAGGTGCTCAATTTTATTCAGCGTTTCTGCCGTCACTGCCGGAACAATGCGATCAACCATTGTCGAAGGAAAAGTCACGTTTTCGACGATCCATTGCGCCAGTTCTGTATCGACTGCATGCGCGTAAGAAGTGACAACGTCACGCATCACATGACCATTTTCCGGCATATTGTCGCACGACATTACTGTAAATGCCGGTAAGCCTGCGGCCTTGCGCCGGGCCAGCGCCTCCACAATAACCCCTGCTGCCGTTTTCGGCTGGTGGGGATTATTTAGATCGTCAACGATCATCGGGTGATCCAGCATTAACTGCCCGGTCGCCGGAGAGTGAAAATAGCCTTTCTCTGTAATAGTCAGAGAAACAATTGCAATTTGCGGTTCGCACATGGCAGCAAGCACAGCTTCTAAACCGTCTATTTGCACGTGCAACGCTTTTTTCACTACCCCCACTACACGAGCGGTCCAGGCATCGGCCGACATTTCCGCAACGGTATAGAGATTATCTTGCTGTTTTAGATCGGCGATTTGCTGTTCACCGCCAATCAGGTTCACTTCATAGTAGCCCCAATCGCTGTGATGCTGGGCAGCCAGGATATCGGCATACACGCCCTGATGCGCGCGATGAAATGCGCCAAAACCTAAATGAACAATTTTGGGCGCCAGGTTATTACGATCATAAACAGGGAGTGTCGCTTTTGCTGATAACAAATTATTTCCCATGACAATTCCTTTAATTTCAATATGGCAAGCTGAATGGTTTGTTATATGAATAAAAAATCCCTCCTCACTAAGAGAAGGGATTCTGGATTTACAGACTTGTTGAAGGTTGCGCAGCTCTTACAACGCGCGGTTGATCTTCTGCCGCATCTTCCAGCGCACTCAAATCGCGGTCTTTAACTTCTGGCATTTTCAGCGCGGAGATTAAACCGATAACAGAATAAGCCATAATCATTATCGCAATCGGATACCAGGATTCAGTCATGGTGCAGAAAATACCCGCCAGGATAGGACCGAAACCTGAGGCAATAAGACCACCAATTTCTTTAGAAATTGCCATCCGGGTAAAGCGGTTTTTACAGCCGAACATCTCTGCCATGGTAATGTTTTCCAGGGCAAATAATCCCAACACCGCACAGTTATGAATCACAATCAACGCAACCATGATGGTGCTCGGGGCATAGCTTTTATCGACGATAATAGACAGCATTGGCCACGCCAGCACAATGGCTGAAGTATTCATAATAATGTAGGGAATACGACGACCAATTTTATCGGACAACCATCCCAGGAATGGAATAGTCATAAAACCGATAATTGAGCTGATCATTAAGGCATCTGTCGGAATCGCTTTATTAAACAGCAACGTCTGTACTAAATAACCTGCAAGGAAAGTTTGAATCAGGCCGGAGTTTCCTGCTTGCCCAAAACGAAGACCCGTTGCCAGCCAAAAAGATTTGCTCTGGAACATACTACCAGAAGGCACAGCTTTTGGCGCAGGTTGCTGACTGTCATTAACCTTCTCAAATACCGGGCTTTCTTTCAGGTTCATACGCAGCCAGATAGCAAAGACCATTACTACCACACTCGCCAGGAACGGTATACGCCATCCCCATGCCAGCAGTTCTTCTTTACTGAGAATAAAGAACATAAAGGCCCAGATTGCCGTTGCGCTCAAGGTTCCGCAGTTCGTTCCCATCGCGACGAACGAGGAGATAATTCCGCGCTTTCCTTTCGGTGCATATTCAGCAAGCATAGTACCTGCACCAGAAATTTCCGCGCCGGCTCCCAACCCCTGAACAATACGCAGCGTCACCAGCAAGATTGGCGCAAAAACACCAATCTGCGCATAGGTCGGCAACACGCCAATTAGGGTGGTACAGATCCCCATCATGGTGATGGTAATAAAGAGTACTTTTTTACGCCCTATTCTGTCGCCCATTTTGCCGAAAATAAATGCTCCGACAATACGTGCCACATAACCTGCACCGTAGGTTCCCATTGCCAGAATTAACGCCATTGCGGTTGATGATTCCGGGAAAAATATTTCATGAAACACTAACGCTGCGCCGAGCGAATATAGCTGAAAATCCATGAATTCAAGCGCAGTCCCCAACCATCCCGACACTGCTGCTTTCACCAAATCCTTAGTGCTTCTTTCGTGTTTTTCTATTGTCATAATGGATATCTCTAAATAAGAGGTAAGATGCGTACTACTTACTCGCTGTTATTGGTATTATTCAGAAAAAGTGAGTAAGACTTTGCAGCAATGTTTTTGATCCTGTTCAAATAAACTTATGGCATCAGCAACATGCTGAAAATCAAACGTGTGAGTAATTAATTTTTCTGGTTTAATTAACCCTTTGCTTAACCAGTCGATCACGACCGGGAATTTGTTAGCATTTAACCGGGATGAGAAAATAGAAAGTTCTTTTCCGGTAATTCCCTGCTGAATGACTTCAGACGGTTCACTGGAGAAGCCCATTAACACAATACGTGCCGCTGGAGAAGCCAATGTAACCGCTTCTTTCAAAATTGACGGATGGCAAGCAGCATCAATAATTAATGTTGGCTTGATTCCTTTTTCAGCGAATATTTCACCAAGCGGAGTCTGACCATTATTAATCGCCCAATCCGCCCCGCTCTCTTTCGCTTTTTCCAGTCGTTCATCAATGCGATCGGCAACAATCACGTTTTTGACGTTATAAACACCCTTTAATACCTGAACAATAGTCAGGCCAATCGGACCTGCGCCATAAACCAGCACGGTGTCATCTTCAGTAGGTTTACCGTGTCCGGTTACGTTCGCCGCAATGGTAAAGGGCTCGATCATTACCGCAAATTTATCTGCCACTGCATCGGGGATTTTCCACGCATTTTTTGCCGGAACAACGGCATATTCACTGAAACCACCGTCAGCGTGAACACCTAATACAGCTAGCGTTGTACAAACATTCGGTTTACCAATTGAGCACGGATAGCAATGCCCACAGCTCACTACCGGATCTACCGCAACACGTTCACCGATCCGGCTGTTTTCAATACCTTCGCCGACGGCATCAATCACGCCAAAAAATTCGTGGCCAATGACGCGCGGATATTTTGCAAACGGATTATGACCGCGATAAATATGGCTATCAGAGCCACAAATACCGGCCAGTTTCACTTTTACCCGTACTTCACCCGCAGACGGGTTGGGTATTTCACGTTCGATAATTGCCAGTTGATTTGGTTTTTCAATTAAAATACTTTTCATTATTTTTCTCCTTACCAGTTCCACAGCGTGCCATCTTCCAGACGTGCGACTGGCAGATAAGCGGGTTCGTAGGGGTATTTTGCTGCCAGCTTTTCATCAAACTCGATGCCAAGACCCGGTTTGTCGCCCGGATGCATATAGCCGTTATCGAAAGTCCAGTTATGCGGGAAGACTTCGAGCATTTGTTCTGAATAGCCCATATATTCCTGAACACCGAAATTCGGCACCCACAGATCAAAGTGCAGCGCCGCAGCCATGCAGACAGGCGACAAATCAGAAGGACCGTGTGAGCCAGTGCGTACCTGATACAGGGATGCGAAATCAGCGATCCGACGCATACCGGTGATGCCGCCCGCATGAGTCAGCGTAGTGCGGATATAGTCGATGAGTTGTTCTTCTATCAGTTGTTTGCAGTCCCAAATGCTATTGAAGACTTCACCCACCGCAATTGGCGTGACGGTATGTTGGCGAATGAGGCGGAAACACTCCTGGTTTTCCGCAGGCGTCGGGTCTTCCATCCAGAACATGCGATAATCTTCAATGCTTTTACCAAAACGCGCCGCTTCAATAGGCGTTAAACGATGGTGCATGTCATGCAGCAGATGTTCATCAAAACCAAACTTGTTACGTACCGCGTCGAACAGTTTTGGCATGAAGTCGAGATATTTTTCCGTCGACCACAACTGCTCCTCCGGCCACTGCCCTTTTGTCGCAGGTTCATAAGCCAGCCCCTTGCCTTTGGACATGCCATAGGTGGTCTTCATGCCTGGAATGCCGCACTGTACGCGGATGGCTTTGAATCCCAGTTCCTGATGACGAGCATAATCATCCAGTGCCTCATCAATGGAGTGACCGGTTGTGTGACAATAAACCATAACCCCTTCGCGAGACGCGCCACCCAGTAGCTGATAAAGCGGCATGTTGGCGGCTTTGGCTTTAATGTCCCACAGCGCCATATCAACAGCCGAAATGGCCGACATGGTGACTGGACCGCGACGCCAGTACGCCCCTTTATAGAAAAACTGCCAGATATCTTCGATACGGTGAGCATCGCGGCCTATAAGCTGCGGACAAAGGTGATCTTGCAGATAAGACGCAACGGAAAGCTCGCGTCCATTCAGTGTGGCATCGCCAAGACCGGTAATACCGTCCTCGGTGGTGATTTTTAAGGTGACGAAATTACGCCCCGGACAGGTAACAAAAACTTCAGCCCTTACGATCTTCATGTTCGATTCCTTGCATCGCTTGTCGTGATGCATGACATCTACGCAACTGAGCTACTACCATACAAGTATAAAAATTGGAAAAGGGAAGCGTGATCACAAAAAAAAGAGCATATTTACGCCGTGAATAAATCTAAAAAAAGCCAGACTTTGCTGTTATTCTGGACACCGGGTAGAGCATATCTTATTAATAATAAAGTACATTTTGTATTCCCGACAAAATCAAGCTCGCCCCCAGCCAGCAACAATAATCAACATCCCGCATAGCGCGACCAATGCTCCAGTCCAGTCGTAGAGACTGAGTTTTACGCCATCCACAACTCGCAGCCACAGCAGCGCCGTGCAAACATAAACGCCACCATAAGCGGCATACACTCGCCCACTGGCCGCCGGATGCAATGTTAACAGCCAGACGAAAAGCGCCAGGGAAATCCCCGCCGGAACCAGCAGCCATACGCTAGCGTTCCGTTTAAGCCATAGCCAGGGCAGGAAGCATCCGACAATTTCACACAAGGCGGTAGCAAAAAACAGTAACGTTGTTTTAATCATCTTTGTCACTCATTGACATCATGTATATTTATGGCTCGACATAATATCATCACCCTATACATCCTTCTGGTACGTTTTGCGTTCGCAGTGGATCGTGTAAAATCCCCTTTAAACATTCATGTAAGGAATGAATCATGAATATTACTTTCTGCAAACGGCTCGGACTGCTCGCTTTTCTGCTACCTTGCGCACTGGCATTTAGCGCAACGACTCATGCAGAAACCAATAAACTGGTGATTGAGTCTGGCGACAGCGCACAGAGTCGCCAACAGGCGACAATGCAAAAAGAGCAATGGAATGAAACTCGCAATCTGCGTCAAAAAGTCAATAAACGCGCCGAAAAAGAATGGGATAAAGTTGACTCCGCATTCGATAGCCGCGACAAATGCGAACAAAGTGCCAACATTAATGCCTACTGGGAACCGAATACTTTACGTTGCCTGGACCGTCGTACAGGCCGCGTAATTACCCCCTAAACTGTTATTGATATAAGGAATGTAAGGACACGTTATGACAAGCGCCCACAGTGTTAAGCTACGTCCGCTGGAGCGTGAAGATTTACGCTATGTGCATCAACTCGACAATAACGCCAGTGTGATGCGTTACTGGTTTGAGGAACCCTACGAAGCCTTTGTTGAACTCTCTGATCTGTACGATAAACATATTCACGATCAGAGTGAGCGTCGTTTCGTGGTGGAGTGCGATGGTGAAAAAGCGGGTCTGGTGGAACTGGTTGAAATTAACCATGTCCACCGCCGCGCAGAATTTCAGATAATCATCTCCCCGGAATACCAGGGTAAAGGTCTGGCAACACGCGCAGCAAAATTAGCAATGGATTATGGCTTCACTGTTCTTAATCTCTATAAGCTGTATCTGATTGTCGATAAAGAAAATGAAAAAGCGATTCACATTTACCGTAAGCTCGGTTTTACGGTCGAAGGTGAACTGATGCATGAATTCTTTATTAATGGTCAATATCGCAATGCCATTCGCATGTGTATATTCCAGCATCAGTATCTGGCGGAACATAAAACGCCGGGTCAGGCAATGCTGAAGCCGACCGCGCAATAGCGTTAATAATAATCAATGGTATTTTTGATTGTGTAAACCCGTTCGACGGCGGGTTTTTCCGCTTCATCAACAATGATCAATTGGCAGTCCACCGGATTGGCGTGGCTGTCATATTCACAGCTTTGCTTAACATTACCAACTTGTTGATTATTCAGTAAAGTAACTGCCGTGTAATCGAGTTTTTTGATCGGATCAGGTGACGGTGTTGCAGTGACTGATAACGTTTTGTCGTTGCTTACTGTGGTTTTACCCAGCGGATAGCCCTGTTCATCATACCTATAATCCACCTTCATCTGTTTACTGCTGGCTTTAACTACAAAGCCATTATCATCGGTTTCCCAACTCACTCCGGCGGAAGGTAATTCTGCTAACTGACATTTACCCTGTAAACGTACTTTTTTCTCCAGTGTCTGCGCGTCACGGTAATAATTCGCATCCAGCACTAAGGCAACCACGGTATTATTTTCCAGATCCAATAATTCAAGCGAATCGAAGCAACCTTCTTCCGATAAGCTGCCTGAAACACGTTTCGTCACTTCCCCTTGTTCATTCATCAATGTCTGGGTGAAATCTTTAACCGGACCACGCAGCGGATCAAAATCAAATTCATTAGAGAAACTGGCCATCTCTGGCGTAAAAGAAAACGTCACTTCTGCGCGATCGCATCCTGTAAGCATTATCGCGAGCAAACATGGCAGTAATTTGAAATTCACTTTAGTCACCAGACAGTAGAGATTATTATCAATCATAGTAGTAAATACAGTACTTTACACGTGAAATGCTATGCTTAGTGAGTAATATTCATTTAAGGAGCCAATGATGAAAATCTCAACTTATTGCGCCGCTCTACTGCTCACAATTGCCTCACCCGCCGTGCTGGCCGCGCCAGATTCTTGTGAACGGATAAAGAGCGATATTTCACAGCGTATTATCAATAACGGTGTGCCAGAAAGTAGCTTTACTTTAAGTATTGTGCCGAATGATCAGGTCGATCAGCCTGACACCAGGGTGGTTGGCCATTGTGCCAATGATACGCATAAAATTCTCTATAGCCGCACCACCAGCGGTAACAATTCTGCCCCTGCACAACCGACTCAGGATGGCGCGCCTGCCGAACCGCAATAAAAAGTATGATGGACGCTGGCGCGTCTTATCAGGTCTACATTCTGCAACGTGCTTGTGTTAGGGTTAACTCTCAAACTGGGCGGTGAGATGATCGGGCGAGCGCTATTTTATGGCCTGCATATGACTGTCGGAATGGCCGTCGCAGGTTAACAACTTGGTGCGGAGTAAGCCGCACGTTTCAGGATGATAGGAATGACGCATTTTTCACAACAAGATAATTTTTCTGTCGCGGCGCGCGTGCTGGGGGCGCTGTTTTATTACGCCCCAGAAAGCGAGGAAGCCGCGCCTCTGGTTTCTGCACTTACCAACGATGGCTGGGAAACTCAGTGGCCTCTGCCGCAAACTTCTTTAGTGCCGCTGGTAACGGCTTTTCAGCAACAAAGTGAAGAGTCGCGTGCGCAGGCCTGGCAGCGTTTATTCGTTGGCCCGTGGGCGTTGCCGTCCCCGCCGTGGGGATCGGTCTGGTTGGATCGTGAATCGGTACTGTTTGGCGATTCAACGTTGGCGCTTCGTCAATGGATGCGCGAAAAAGGCATTCAGTTTGAGATGAAGCAAAACGAACCTGAAGATCATTTTGGTTCCTTGCTACTGATGGTGGCCTGGCTGGCGGAGAACGGTCGTCAGACTGAGTGCGAAGAGTTGCTGGCGTGGCATCTTTTACCGTGGTCGACGCGCTTTCTCGAGGTGTTTATCGAAAAAGCAGAACACCCTTTTTACCGCACGCTTGGTGAACTGGCTCGCTTAACGCTGGCTGAGTGGCAGTCACAATTGCTGATTCCCGTCGCAGTTAAGCCGCTGTTTCGTTAAGGTTCCCGTAGCATTACCGGATGGCGACATTAGCGCGCCATCCCATATTAAATAAGTTACAGTGTCACACCATTTCCCCACATAAAGCACGTACAGCTTTTGCGCCTGACGTCTTTTCCCGCAAAATAGATGCCCGTGTTTAAATTGCCATTTCTACTCATGCATCATCTACACCTTTACCCGGATCTGCGCACCCTGTTTCGTCGTCTGCTTATCGCAACGATAATCGGTATTCTCGCGGCGTTTGCCGTTGCCGGATTCCGTCATGCCATGCTGTTGCTGGAGTGGTTGTTCCTGAGCAATGATTCCGGGAGTCTGGTCAATGCTGCGACAAACCTTTCTCCGTGGCGACGCTTGTTAACTCCTGCGCTCGGCGGTCTGGCGGCAGGTTTATTGCTCATGGGCTGGCAGAGAGTTACGCAGCAACGACCCCATGCGCCGACCGATTATATGGAAGCGTTGCAGAGCGAGGGGCAGTTCGATTACGCAGCAAGCCTGGTAAAATCACTTGCCTCTCTGCTGGTGGTGACCAGCGGTAGCGCAATTGGCCGTGAAGGCGCGATGATTCTGCTGGCGGCTCTTGCTGCATCCTGGTTTGCCCAACGTTTTACGCCGCGTGAAGAGTGGAAATTATGGATTGCCTGCGGTGCTGCGGCAGGCATGGCTGCAGCCTATCGCGCACCGCTTGCCGGGAGTTTATTTATTGCCGAAGTGCTGTTTGGCACCATGATGCTGGCCTCTCTTGGCCCAGTGGTGATTTCAGCCGTGGTGGCATTGCTTGTCAGCAATCTTATTAATCACAGCGATGCATTGCTCTACAGCGTTCAGCTCGAGGTGACGCTGCATGTGCAGGACTATGCGCTAATTATCAGTGCCGGCGTGCTGGCTGGTCTTTGCGGACCATTACTGTTGAAAATGATGAGCGCCAGTCATCAAGGTTTTGTTCACCTAAAACTGACGCCGCCCTGGCAGTTGGCGTTAGGGGGGTTGATCGTCGGCCTGCTTTCCCTGCTCACGCCTGCCGTATGGGGCAATGGTTATAGTACGGTGCAATCCTTTTTAACCACCCCACCACTGTTTACGGTCATTGCTGCGATCTTCATCTGCAAACTTTTTGCCGTGCTGGCCAGTAGCGGTTCCGGCGCGCCTGGCGGCGTGTTTACGCCAACGCTATTTATCGGGCTTGCAATTGGCATGCTGTATGGACGTAGCCTGGGGTTATGGCTTCCAGGCGGCGAAGAAATGACGCTTTTACTCGGACTAACAGGGATGGCAACACTGCTGGCTGCGACCACGCATGCGCCAATTATGTCAACATTGATGATATGTGAAATGACCGGGGAGTATCAGCTACTCCCCGGTTTATTGATTGCCTGCGTGATCGCGTCGGTAATGTCGCGGACCTTACACCCTGACTCTATCTACCGACAGCACACTACGCAGCATGGCTAAGCGGATGTATTGACCCAGTTCTCGCTGTTCAGCGCGGGGCAGATAAGGCAGTTCACCAATGAGCGGTGCCGGGAGTTTTTTACCCAGCACATCAATGATTTCAGCATAATGCGCTAACCCAGGGTTAATACGATTAGCCACCCAGCCAATGAGCGGCAGACCGTCGTTCGCAATCGCTTGTGCGGTCAGAAGCGCATGGTTAATACAGCCTTCCTGAATGCCCACCACCATCAACACCGGTAGCTGCTCCTGGACCACCCATTCAGAGAGCGGACGCAGATCATTCATCAGGCTGCGCCATCCGCCAGTCCCCTCAACGACAACATGATCAACTTTGTCAGTCAGGTTAGCCAGACCATCTGAAATGAGCGTGTAATTGATTGGACAACTGTGCGCCACGCTACTTTCTTCTTCGCTTAACGCAATGGGATTGACTGCTTCATAAGGCAGTTCAATTGATGAAACACTCTGCAACACCAGGGCATCTTTATTACGCAGCCCCTCAGGTGTCTCTTTGCTCCCCTTCGCTACGGGTTTGTATCCCGCAACCGTTTTTCCCTGGGAGGCTAACGCTTGTAGCAATGCGCGGGAAACCACCGTTTTCCCTACAGAAGTGTCTGTACCTGTTATAAAGAAACGCTTCAGCATCACTAACTCCACCGTTATGCTTCACTAATATAAGCCAGGAAAATAATTCAACGTGGAAAGTCTAAGTTATGCTTTCTGCACTCAATTTGAGATAGCGCAAATTTTGGTAGAACAGTTAAAAAATGTTAACCCTGCAACAGACGAATCAGCAAAGATCCATTATATAGCGCATCTTTTACCAGCGCGGCCCCTGCCATTGTCCCCTGATTGGTGAACTGAGTGCTCTCAACGCTAATATGCTGGCTGTATGCAGGAAGCGCCTGCTGACGGATGCTGTCAGAAATCACAGGGAACAGAATATTTGCCGCTTTGCTTAACGGCGAGCCAATCAGTATTTTTTGTGGGTTAAATAAATTCACCATGATGGCCAGAATGCGCCCAACATGCGCGCCTACGCCAGTGATAATATCCTTTGCCAGCAAGTCACCCTGCAACGCCGCATGGCATAATGAATCCACGCTCAAAGGCTGCCCGTGCAACATCGAACTCATTGACTGATTAAGGCGTAATTGCGCCAGTTCGAGGATGCTGTCCACACTGGCGATGGTTTCCAGACAACCGTGGTTACCGCAATAACAGCGTTTACCATACGGATCCACCTGGGTATGACCAATTTCTACCAGGCTACTGCTTCCGGCATGTAACAAGTGACCGTCGGTAATCACGCCCGCGCCAACATTGTGATCAATTACCACCTGAATCACATCGCGCGCCCCGCGAGAGGCTCCAAATAATGCCTCGGCCATCGTCCATGCACTAATATCATGCTGAATGTAAACCGGTACACCTGTGTGCTGCTCCAGCGCTTCGCCGAGCGGCATCTCTTTCACATCCTCGTAAAACGGCATCCGGTGCACAATACCATTTTCCGTATCAATAATTCCCGGCAAAGTAATGGCGATGGATGTCAGGCGTTCGAGTTTTTTCTGATGACGGATAAAAAACTGATCAATATGCGCAATGATACGTTCCAGCAAAGGCAATTCATCCTGAAGCGCCAGCTCCAGTGTCTCTTCCACCACCAGCTTGCTGCTTAAATCACGCAGGGCAAGAAAAATTAAACCACGACTGATGCGCAGAGAAAGATAATGCCAGGCTTCTGTTTCCACCACCAACCCCACCGCAGGGCGGCCACGGTTTCCCCCTTCTTTAATTTCTAACTCTTGCACCAGGTGCGCTTCTAGCATTTCGCGGACAATTTTGGTGATACTGGCGGGAGCCAGTTGCGCCATGCGGGAAAGGTCGATACGCGAAATGGGACCAAGCTGATCAATCAGGCGATAAACAGCACCCGCGTTGGTCTGCTTTATTTGATCAATATGTCCAGGCTGGTTTTCTGCAACCACCTTATACTCCCTATATTTTCGCGCTCCGAAATAATCTGTAGGCTATGGTGAAACACTTCAATGCGTGCCGTCAAATTTTTACTTAGCCATGTGATTAACAGCACACTTTTCGGGTTTTTTAGCTGAATTTTACCTCACCTGAGAGCATTCAGCAGCTGAATACGAAAGTTTCGCGCTGCCGGACTTTGTTCATGATGCGTCGGCCAGACCAACCACATTTCAGAAACCGCATCTTCTTCAGCAATAGGTATCCAACGCATTTCATTAAGCTGAACACGCTTAAATGAGGCGGGTAAAATCGAAACGCCCAAACCGGCAGACACAAGGCCAATGATGGTCATCGCCTCGCCCACTTCCTGGGTAATAACCGGTGTAAGATTGTAGCGTCGCATCAGGCCCAGAATGTCATCATAAAGCCCTGTCCCAACGTGAGGATCAAAGAAAACAAACGGCTCTTTTGCCAGTTCCGCCAACGTAACTACAGATTTACTCGCTAACGGATGATCGTGCGGAATCATCGCCATAAGCGGTTCATGCACAATTACCGCATGGTTCAACGTCTCCGGCAGCAAAGTATTGCGTAACAGTCCCATATTGAGCGTCCCTTCGATAAGGGGCGCAATTTGCTCGCGGGTATTCATCTCGCGCGTCTGCAAATGGACATCAGGAAATTCGCGGCGAAATAACGATAAGGTATCTGACACTGCGCGAATGAATGGCGCCGATGAGGTAAAACCAATGCGTAACTCTCCCGCCTCCCCCTGATGCAGTCGTTCTGCCCGCGCTGCGGCATCGTCTACCAGAGAAAGAATTTGACGACTATCGGCAAGAAATTGTTTGCCCGCAGCGGTGAGCGCAACGCTTCGATTGGTCCTGGCCAGCAGGCGCGCGCCAATTTGTTGCTCCAACGCCTGAATCTGTTGGCTTAGTGGCGGTTGAGAAATATTCAGGCGCGCAGCAGCACGACCAAAATGCAATTCTTCTGCAACAGCGATGAAGTAACGTAGGTGACGCAATTCGATATTCATATTTCATACATATTATTTGAGACTATTAATATATTAGACATAACAATTCGATTTTCCTACTCTATTCCTGAGCTAACACAACGCGCATATTTAGTAAGGATTTCAAGTGAGTCGTACCACAACTGTTGATGGTGCTCCGGCAAGCGCCACTGACAAGCAAAACGTTTCCCAGCCAAACCAGTTCATCAAACGCGGTACGCCGCAATTTATGCGCGTGACCCTGGCGCTTTTTTCTGCCGGACTGGCAACCTTCGCACTTCTCTATTGTGTGCAACCTATCCTTCCGGTTCTTTCGCAGGAGTTTGGCTTAACACCCGCAAACAGTAGTATTTCACTGTCCATTTCAACGGCAATGTTGGCTATCGGTTTGCTGTTTACTGGCCCGCTTTCCGATGCCATTGGTCGTAAGCCGGTGATGGTTACGGCGCTGTTATTGGCCTCCATCTGCACGTTACTTTCGACGATGATGACCAGCTGGCACGGTATTTTGGTGATGCGCGCCTTGATTGGCCTTTCATTAAGCGGCGTGGCTGCGGTGGGCATGACCTACCTTAGCGAAGAGATCCACCCGAGTTTTGTCGCCTTTTCGATGGGGTTGTACATCAGCGGTAACTCGATTGGCGGCATGAGCGGACGCTTAATTAGCGGTGTTTTCACCGATTTCTTCAGCTGGCGAATTGCACTGGCAGCGATTGGCTGTTTCGCACTGGCCTCGGCGTTAATGTTCTGGAAAATTCTTCCAGAATCTCGCCATTTCCGCCCTTCCTCACTGCGCCCTAAAACATTGTTTATCAACTTCCGTCTGCACTGGCGCGACCAGGGATTGCCTTTATTATTTGCAGAAGGTTTTTTGCTGATGGGCTCATTCGTCACCCTGTTTAATTATATTGGCTATCGCTTGATGCTTTCTCCGTGGCATGTCAGCCAGGCGGTGGTGGGTTTATTATCGCTGGCCTATTTGACCGGTACCTGGAGTTCACCAAAAGCCGGAACCATGACCACCCGCTTCGGACGCGGTCCGGTGATGCTCTCTTCGACAGGTGTCATGCTTGTTGGCCTGTTAATGACATTGTTCAGTTCGATATGGCTGATTTTTGCCGGGATGTTGCTCTTCTCCGCCGGATTCTTTGCTGCTCACTCGGTCGCCAGCAGCTGGATTGGCCCCCGTGCTAAACGCGCCAAAGGCCAGGCTTCCTCGCTGTATCTGTTCAGTTACTACGTGGGTTCAAGTATTGCCGGAACATTAGGTGGGGTCTTCTGGCATAACTACGGTTGGAACGGCGTTGGCGCCTTTATTGCGTCGATGCTGGTGGTCGCGATTATAGTGGGTACACGTTTGCACCATCGATTGCACGCCTGAAAAAATAAGCCCGGGCTGAGTAAAATACCCACCCGGGCTTATTGTCTGCTCAACTCAACGTTAATAACCATCCTAAAATAGACGAAGCGCCAGCCAATTCCCGCAGCGCATCTAATGTCATCAGGATAATAAATACCCAAATTAGCGGATTCATTTACTGTGTGTCATTTATTGATGATGCAAAGTAATTCTACCGTTTTGGGAACAGAGAAATAGTAAACTCGATCAAGACTACTGATATTAGTAGGGAATTTACCTTAAGTCACATCGCGTTATTATTTACCAATTTACTTTGTACATATCGTTACATGCCGAAACCAACCACTCACGGAAGCCTCTCATTACCCGAGATATAGTCATTACATCGGCCCCGTAGTGGGGTTGCATAAAAAAACCAAATTGAGGGTATGACAATGAAAAAAGTATTAGCTCTGGTTGTTGCCGCTGCGATGAGTCTCTCTTCTGCCGCTTTTGCCGCAGAGACTGCGACCACACCTGCCCCTGCAACTACTGCCACCAAAGCTGCACCTGCAAAAACCATGCATCATAAAAAACAGCATAAAGCAGCACCTGCCCAAAAAGCGCAGGCGGCTAAAAAGCATCATAAAAAAGCGAAAACTGAACAGAAAGCTCCGGAACAAAAAGCACAAGCCGCGACAAAACACACCAAGAAACACAGCCATCAGCAACCTGCAAAACCAGCTGCCCAACCAGCAGCTTAAGTTTTCAACAGCAATAATGGCGCGCCCCCTCGCGCCTGAAAATTACGGCGCTAGACGGATAACGTTTAGCGCCGCCTTAAGCGGAGGGTACTATGGTGGGCCGTTATCGCTTTGAGTTCATTCTTATCATCCTTATTTTATGTGCATTGATTGCCACTCGCTTTTATCTTTTCTGATCGTAGTTATCTGATTTCACTCCCACTTTAATCCCGTCCCAGCTATAGTATTTATGAGGGTTTGCTTTTAATAATCATAATTACCCACCAGAGTGTGATATGCGTACAACCATTGCTGTAGTGCTGGGTGCAATTAGTTTGACATCTGCATTGGTATTTGCAGATAAACCTGACAGTCCTGAATCGGCTAATGATGAAGTCAGCACCCTTTTTTTTGGTCATGATGATCGAGTGCCAGTAATTAACACGACCCAATCTCCGTGGGATGCGGTTGGGCAACTGGAGACTGCCAGTGGAAATCTCTGCACGGCCACCCTGATTGCGCCCAATCTCGCATTAACGGCGGGTCACTGTTTATTAACGCCGCCAAAAGGCAAACCAGACAAAGCAATTGCGCTGCGTTTTGTGTCGAATAAGGGGCTATGGCGCTATGAGATCCACAACATTGAAGGACGCGTTGACCCGACATTAGGTAAACGGTTAAAGGCAAATGGAGATGGCTGGATTGTCCCGCCTGCTGCTGCGCCGTGGGATTTTGGTTTGATTGTGCTGCGCAATCCGCCTTCTGGCATTACACCCTTACCACTTTTCGAGGGAGACAAAGCAGCACTCACCGCCGCATTAAAAACGGCAGGTCGTAAAGTGACCCAGGCAGGCTATCCCGAGGATCACCTGGATACGTTGTACAGTCATAAAAATTGCGAAGTGACTGGCTGGGCGCAAACGTCGGTGATGTCGCATCAGTGCGATACCCTGCCGGGTGACAGCGGTTCGCCGCTAATGCTGCATACTGATGACGGCTGGCAGTTGATTGGCGTGCAAAGTTCGGCGCCTGCGGCTAAGGATCGCTGGCGGGCCGATAACCGGGCTATCTCTGTTACCGGCTTTCGCGACAAACTGGAAGAGTTATCCCGGCAATAGCATTTAAATGCTGCCCGAAAATACGGGCAGCATAAACATCAGGCGAGTTTCACCATGATCATTCCGGCTAACAACAGGACCAGACCAACCCAGCCTTTGCGGTTTAACCGCTGACCAAACAGGACCCAACCTGCTGCTAATGTGGCGACAATACCAAACCCACCCCACAGCGCATACGCCACTGACAAGTCGATCCCTTTCACTGCCTGGGATAGTGCACTAAAAGCAGCAAGTACCGCCGCCAGCGACAGCAAGCCATAGACTTTACGGCGAAAGCCATCAGAAAATTTCAAAAAGACGTTAGCAATAATTTCCAGCACTATCGCCAGTGCCAACCAGGCGGCGTGAATCCATTCAAACTGAGCCATGATTCTGCTCCAGCGTAGATTTACGCACTTTACGTGTACCCGATTTAATCAATACAATCCCGGCAACCAGAGTTGTTAACCCGACAATTTTCATCAGCGATAAACTTTCATCAAATAACAGAACGCTAAACAGCGTAATAAATAAAATACCGATACCTTCCCACAGCGCATAGGCTACGCCTAACGCAATTTTTTTAACGGCGAAAGAGAGAAGTATATATGACAGAGAAATCATCACCAGCATTAAAATAAACCCACTGTTTCCATCACTGACGCTAGCCCATTTCATAGATAACGTGCCGGTAATTTCTGTGGCAATAGCCAGACCTAATAAAATCCAATAAAAATACATTACCCTTCTCCTGCAAGAGAATTATTTTAATATTCGCTTAATTCAGCGAAAGTAAAGTGGTCAAGCCCAGCGCATAGCGCAAGCTTCGGCAGAAGAAAGGACTAAAGCGCGTTGCGCCAGTGCTGCTCACCTGCGAGCAAGATAGTGGATGAGGTACGAAGATGGGTAAATGTAGAAAATAACGTCCTGAACAAATTGTCCATAAAATTACAATTATCCGCAGTGTTGCTTCTCGTCATCGCGGATGATAATTGTCCTCGGTAGTTGAACACGTCTGATTTGTATCATAGCTTAAGAATTAACTCAAAACATTTTCACTTCTTTACCTGAGTGGTTTGATTTTCGTTATAATGCCGCAGCAAAAAAGAAAATATTATTAGCGAAGGAAGAAAAAACGAGGATAAACATGGCAAAGCCGATCATCACGCTCAATGGCTTAAAAATCGTCATTATGCTGGGAATGCTGGTCATTATTCTGTGCGGTATCCGGTTTGCCGCCGATATCATCGTCCCCTTTATCCTCTCTCTATTTATCGCGGTAATTCTTAACCCGCTGGTACAACGCATGGTTCGCTGGCGAGTGCCGCGCGTGTTGGCGGTGTCAATTTTGATGACCATTATCGTGATGGCGATGGTGTTAATGCTGGCCTATCTCGGTTCAACACTCAATGAACTGACCCGCACTTTGCCACAGTATCGCAGCTCAATCATAAAACCCCTGCAGGCTCTGGAACCTTTATTACAGCGCGTGGGGATTGATGTCTCAGTTGACCAACTGGCGCATTACATTGATCCGAACTCGGCAATGACGTTGCTCACCAACTTACTGACTCAGTTATCTAATGCCATGTCGTCAATATTTTTACTGTTGCTGACGGTGTTGTTTATGCTGCTCGAAGTGCCGCATCTGCCCGGTAAACTCCAGCAAATGATGGCGCGTCCGGTTGAAGGGATGGCGGCAATTCAGCGCGCGATTGACAGTGTGTCGCATTACCTGGTACTAAAAACCGCTATCAGCATCATCACCGGACTGGTCGCCTGGGCGATGCTCGCTGCACTGGATGTTCGCTTTGCTTTTGTCTGGGGATTGCTGGCCTTTGCGCTTAATTACATACCCAATATTGGTTCAGTTCTGGCAGCGATTCCCCCTATCGCTCAGGTACTGGTGTTTAATGGTTTCTACGAGGCGTTACTTGTACTGGCGGGATATCTGCTGATTAATTTGGTCTTCGGCAATATTCTGGAGCCACGCATTATGGGGCGCGGGTTAGGACTTTCCACACTGGTGGTTTTTTTGTCATTAATTTTTTGGGGATGGTTGTTAGGTCCCGTGGGAATGCTGCTTTCTGTGCCATTGACGATTATTGTCAAAATTGCACTTGAGCAAACGGCGGGAGGCCAAAGCATCGCCGTTCTGTTAAGCGATCTCAATAAAGAGTGACGGCCTCCGTAGAGGCCGTTGAGGTTACAGAGCTTTGAGGATTGCATCCACGCTGGCTTTGGCGTCACCAAACAGCATGTGGGTGTTCTCCTTGAAGAACAGCGGGTTTTGCACGCCAGCATAGCCGGTGTTCATCGAGCGTTTAAAGACAATCACGTTCTGCGCTTTCCACACTTCCAGCACAGGCATACCAGCAATCGGACTCTTCGGATCATCCTGCGCCGCCGGGTTAACCGTATCGTTAGCACCAATCACCAGTACGGTATCGGTATCAGCGAAGTCATCGTTGATTTCGTCCATTTCCAGCACGATGTCATACGGTACTTTCGCTTCCGCCAGCAACACGTTCATATGCCCTGGCAAACGGCCCGCAACCGGGTGAATCCCGAAGCGCACGTTGATACCGCGCGCACGCAGTTTCTCGGTGATTTCTGCGACCGGATACTGTGCCTGCGCTACCGCCATGCCGTACCCTGGAGTAATGATTACTGAATGCGAGTTTTTCAGCAGCTCCGCCGTCTCTTCTGCGGTGATTTCGCGGTGCTCGCCCACTTCCTGATCATCGCCGGTAGAGGAACCATCAGTGCCGAAACCGCCCGCAATGACGCTGATAAAGGAACGGTTCATCGCCTTACACATAATGTAAGAAAGAATCGCGCCCGACGAACCGACCAGCGCACCGGTCACAATCAGCAGGTCATTACTGAGCATAAAGCCCGCCGCTGCCGCCGCCCAACCGGAGTAGGAGTTCAGCATCGACACCACCACTGGCATATCTGCACCACCGATGGAAGCCACCAAATGCCAACCGAATACCAGCGCAATAGCGGTCATTATCAGTAATGCCAGCACCTGCAAGCCAACACTATCGGTACGAACAAACACCATCAACAGCAGGAAGGAAACGACCAATGCAGCCAGGTTCATTTTATGGCGGTTTGGCAGCATCAACGGTTTAGACGAAATCTTTCCGCACAGCTTACCGAACGCCACAACCGAACCGGTAAAGGTTACCGCACCAATAAAGATGCCAAGGAACACTTCCGTCAGGTGAATATTGGCCAGAATCGGTGCCATTCCCGCGTCATGATGCAGATAGCTGTTAAAGCCAACCAGCACCGCCGCCAGCCCCACGAAACTATGCAGGATCGCCACCAGTTCCGGCATTTCGGTCATTTCGACTTTCTTCGCCAGACGGATACCAATCGCGCCACCAATGACCATCGCAACCAGGATCCAGCCAACATTGCCAGTATCCGGCCCGAAGATAGTTGCAATTAACGCAATCGCCATCCCGGCAATACCGAAGTTGTTACCACGGCGAGACGTTTCATGTTTAGAAAGCCCGGCCAGACTGAAGATAAACAGGATCGCGGCAACAATGTATGCAGCTGTAACTAATCCTCCAGACATATGTTACCCCTTAGTTTTTGCGAAACATTTTCAGCATGCGCTGAGTCACGGTAAAGCCACCGAAAATATTAATGCTGGCGATAAGCACCGCGATAAAACTAAGGAAGCTAACCCAGCCGCCCTGGCCAATCTGCAATAGAGCTCCGACAACAATAATTCCTGAAATCGCGTTAGTAACCGACATCAGCGGCGTATGCAACGCGTGGGAGACATTCCACACCACGTAATAACCTACCACGCAGGCCAGCGCGAAAACGGTAAAGTGCCCGAGGAATTCTTTCGGTGCTACGCTTGCCAACCAGCCGAAAAGGATGATTGCCAGCGCCATCAGCGCGTATTTACGCCACGGTGAGCAGGCACATTTTTCTTCGGTTTTAACATCAGGTGCCGCTTTCTGTGCTGCCTGCGGTTGGACTGAAACCTGAATCGGCGGCGCCGGCCAGGTAATTTCGCCAGAACGGATCACGGTCACGCCGCGAATCACCACATCATCAAAATCAACCGTGATATTGCCGTCTTTCTCTTTGCACAACAGTTTCAGCAGATTGACAAGGTTGGTGCCGTAAAGCTGTGAGGATTGCGTCGGCAGGCGACCAGGAAGATCGGTGTAGCCAATCACTTTGACGCCATTCTCCGTGGTGAAGATTTCACCCGGCACGGTGTATTCACAGTTACCACCGTTTTGGGCTGCCAGGTCGACAATCACACTACCCGACTTCATAGAATCAACCATTTCACGGGTAATCAGTTTCGGTGCTGGTTTGCCTGGAATAAGCGCAGTGGTCACAATGATATCGACCTCTTTTGCCTGGGCGGCAAAGAGTTCCATTTCTGCTTTGATGAACGCTTCCGACATCACTTTGGCGTAACCATCGCCACTACCTGCTTCCTCTTTAAAATCCAGCTCGAGGAACTCCGCGCCCATACTTTGAACTTGTTCTTTCACTTCCGGGCGAGTATCAAATGCACGCACAATTGCGCCGAGGCTGTTTGCTGCGCCAATGGCGGCCAGACCAGCAACACCCGCACCAATCACCATCACTTTTGCGGGCGGCACTTTACCTGCTGCGGTGATTTGCCCGGTAAAGAAACGCCCAAACTCATGAGCCGCTTCAACAATGGCGCGATAGCCGGCGATATTCGCCATCGAACTTAATGCATCAAGCGATTGCGCGCGAGAAATGCGTGGTACAGAGTCCATCGCCATCACCGTCACGTTACGCTCCGCGAGTTTTTGCATTAACTCCGGATTCTGCGCGGGCCAGATGAAGCTCACCAGCGTGGTTCCCGGATTTAGTAACGCAATTTCATCATCTAACGGCGCATTGACCTTCAGAATGATCTCTGACTGCCAGACGTTATTCCCTTCTACAATTTCGGCGCCCGCTTGCACAAACGCTTTATCGTCAAAACTAGCCAGTTGACCTGCGCCGCTCTCTACCGCGACGGTAAAACCTAGTTTCAGCAACTGCTCCACTGTTTTTGGCGTTGCTGCAACACGGGTTTCATTGGTTAACCGTTCTCTTGGTATGCCAATTCGCATGATATTCCCTTCCATCGGTTCTATTGATGATGGTTTGCCTGTGTTTTTGATACACAAGCCGCTCATGTACGAGCTAAATGTTACTCCGTTAAAATAAATTAGTAACAAACGCCTATAACGTACTGAAAATAATGCCTGTGATCTAGCGTCAAAAATCAGTATTTCGGCGTGAACTCGCAAAATATTAACGATTCAGCCTTGATAGCGGGATAAACACCATAGAACACAGGATAATGGGCGATAATTGTCTTTGATAATCAGGTAAAACATGAGATATCACCGACGCCAGCCACCGGTTAACATTAAATTAACTTATACAATTCAGCCAGTTCAGTCATTCTTCTGTTATTGTGGCTATTTTTTAAGCACGGACGCTCATTCGAGCAGATTTAAAATCAAATCAAGAAGTCTGATATGAAAAAATCACGCAGACAGTTACACACTTTAAATGCAATAATCAGCCACGTTTCTCGTTAATAACAATACCAGTACCTGGTTTGCGCAAGGCGAAGGATTATTTTTATGAAGCTTAAGAACACCCTCCTGGCGTCGGCACTGCTTTCTGCTACGGCATTTTCCGTTAACGCAGCAACAGAACTGACACCGGAGCAAGCGGCAGCGGTTAAACCTTTTGACCGTGTAGTGGTTACCGGTCGTTTTAATGCCATTGGCGAAGCGGTTAAAGCCGTTTCCCGTCGCGCTGATAAAGAAGGCGCCGCCTCTTTTTATGTTGTCGACACTTCAGATTTCGGTAACAGCGGTAACTGGCGTGTAGTTGCCGATCTTTATAAAGCCGATGCTGAAAAAGCAGAAGCTGATAAGAATCGCGTTTTTAATGGCGTTATTGAACTGCCTAAAGACCAGGCTGTTTTGATCGAACCGTATGACACCGTTACCGTCCAGGGCTTCTTCCGCAGCCAACCGGAAGTGAACGATGCCATCACCAAAGCAGCAAAAGCGAAAGGTGCCTACTCTTACTACATCGTTCGCCAGATAGATGCCAACCAGGGCGGCAACCAGCGTATTACTGCGTTCATCTACAAACAAGATGCTAAAAAACGCATCGTCCAGAGCCCGGATGTGATCCCTGCGGATTCTGATGCTGGTCGCGCGGCACTGGCCGCAGGTGGCGAAGCCGCGAAGAAAGTTGAAATCCCGGGCGTTGCCACCACTGCATCACCAAGTGCTGAAGTTGGTCGTTTCTTTGAAACTCAGTCCTCAAAAGGCGGACGTTACACTGTCACGCTTCCTGACGGCACCAAAGTAGAAGAATTAAACAAAGCGACCGCAGCAATGATGGTCCCGTTCGATAGCATTAAGTTCTCGGGTAACTACGGCAACATGACCGAAGTCTCCTACCAGGTTGCTAAACGTGCCGCGAAGAAAGGTGCTAAGTATTACCACATTACCCGCCAGTGGCAGGAACGTGGTAACAACCTGACCATCAGTGCAGACCTGTATAAATAAATAACTATTCAGTATCACATTAAGGCGGCTTTATGCCGCCTTTCAGATTTTTAGCTACAAATTTTCCCGCAACCATTGCATGCCGCCACTTCTCTTCGTAAAATCCCGCGCTTTAGTGGCATTCACCATTTTTATGCGTTTTGCCCTAATATTTATTCTTCTGAACACGTTTTAAATACTGGATATCGATGGAAAAGAAACTGGGACTGAGCGCACTCACCGCGCTGGTATTAAGCTCAATGCTGGGCGCGGGTGTTTTCAGTCTGCCGCAAAATATGGCGGCGGTTGCCAGCCCGGCAGCACTGCTCATCGGCTGGGGTATTACTGGCGCTGGCATCTTATTGCTGGCCTTTGCCATGCTGATCCTGACACGCATTCGTCCCGACCTTGACGGCGGTATTTTTACCTATGCACGGGAAGGGTTTGGCGAGTTAATCGGCTTCTGCTCCGCATGGGGATACTGGCTATGTGCGGTTATCGCCAACGTCTCTTATTTGGTTATCGTCTTTTCCGCATTAAGTTTCTTCACCGATACGCCGGAACTACGCCTGTTTGGCGATGGTAACACCTGGCAATCGATCGTCGGTGCATCGGCATTGTTGTGGATTGTTCACTTTTTGATTCTGCGCGGCGTACAAACCGCCGCCAGCATTAACCTGGTGGCGACATTGGCAAAATTATTGCCGCTTGGTTTGTTTATTGTGCTGGCGATGATGATGTTCAAACTGGACACCTTCAAGCTCGACTTTACAGGCCTTGCGCTTGGCGTGCCGGTATGGGAACAGGTGAAAAACACCATGCTAATCACACTGTGGGTATTTATTGGTGTGGAAGGTGCGGTGGTTGTTTCTTCACGGGCGCGGAATAAACATGATGTTGGCAAAGCAACGCTTCTGGCGGTGCTTTCTGCACTGGGCGTTTATTTATTAGTCACGCTGCTTTCGCTGGGGGTGGTTGCTCGTCCTGAACTGGCTGAGATTCGTAACCCGTCTATGGCCGGTCTGATGGTGAAAATGATGGGGCCGTGGGGCGAGATTATCATCGCTGCCGGATTGATCGTTTCTGTTTGTGGCGCGTATTTAAGCTGGACCATTATGGCGGCAGAAGTCCCCTTCCTGGCAGCTACCCATAAGGCATTCCCGCGTATTTTTGCGCGCCAGAATGCACAAGCAGCGCCGTCTGCCTCGCTGTGGCTGACCAACATCTGCGTGCAAATTTGTCTGGTGCTGATTTGGCTGACTGGTTCCGATTACAACACGTTGCTGACCATCGCCTCAGAGATGATTCTGGTGCCCTATTTCCTGGTTGGCGCATTCTTGTTGAAAATCGCTACTCGTCCACTGCATAAAGCGGTAGGTGTCGGCGCCTGCATTTATGGCTTATGGTTATTATACGCTTCAGGCCCAATGCACCTGTTGTTGTCCGTCGTTTTGTATGCGCCAGGGCTACTGGTCTTCCTGTACGCGCGTAAAACGCATACACATGATAATGTATTGAATCGTCAGGAAATGGTGCTGATTGGCATGCTGTTAATTGCCGCAGTTCCGGCAACCTGGATGCTGGTGGGATAACGTTCGTCCCATCGTATGCTTGCAAAGGAGATTAACGATGGGGAAAACCCAGCCCTTGCCAATATTAATCACTGGTGGAGGCCGTCGCATCGGCCTCGCTCTCGCCTGGCATTTCATTCATCAAAAGCAACCGGTGATTGTCAGCTATCGAACGCACTATCCTGCCATTGATGGACTGATTAATGCGGGTGCGCAGTGTATTCAGGCTGATTTTTCAACGAACGACGGCGTGATGGCGTTTGCCGATGAAGTGTTAAAAACCACTCACGGCCTGCGTGCCATTTTGCATAACGCCAGTGCGTGGATGGCAGAAAAACCAGGTACGCCACTGACTGATGTTCTGGCCTGCATGGTGCAGATCCATGTTAATACCCCTTACCTGCTCAACCATGCGCTGGAAAGATTACTGCGCGGTCACGGACACGCCGCCAGCGATATCATTCACTTCACCGATTATGTGGTGGAGCGCGGAAGCGACAAACATATTGCCTATGCTGCAAGTAAAGCGGCACTGGATAATATGACCCGTTCGTTTGCCCGCAAGCTGGCACCGGAAGTGAAAGTGAATTCTATTGCGCCATCGCTGATCCTGTTTAACGAGCATGATGATGCCGAATATCGCCAACAGGCGCTGAATAAATCACTGATGAAAACCGCGCCTGGTGAGAAAGAAGTTATCGATCTTGTCGATTACTTACTCACCAGTTGCTTTGTAACCGGACGCAGTTTCCCGCTTGATGGCGGTCGTCATTTGCGTTAATGCAGCTTCATCCAGCAAATAATTAGCACCCATGCGCTTAACCCCCAGCACGCAACAGAACCCACAAAAGCAGCGGGCAAGCGCATGATTCCGGTGAAATACCACAACGACGCCAGATAAACAAAATAGGGAATAATCGACCACATACTGAAAACGATTGTGGCGCGTAAAGCTTCAATGCCGCGTTCACTGACAACAATATAATGCGCGATAAGCGCAAAGGTCGGGAAAAGCGGGATCAGCCCGGCGATATAGTAATTTTTCGTTTTTGCTAATACACCAATCAACACCACCACCAGCGCACCAAGCGCGGCTTTGATTACCAGCCCCATTGTTTTACCTTAACACTTCCATAACAAGTCATCTGTAGAATACCCGATGCAACCTTGTTTAGAAACGATTGATAGTAAGTAAAATCAGCGCGGTGTATTGTGACGTTTTTATATCTGCCGTGAATAATATGAACACTATCGTTTTTGTGGAAGATGACACAGAAGTTGGTTCACTGATTGCCGCGTACCTGGCAAAGCATGATATGCAGGTTACCGTGGAACCGCGCGGCGACCATGCCGAAGAGACAATTCTGCGGGAAAATCCGGATCTGGTGCTGCTCGATATCATGCTGCCTGGCAAAGACGGAATGTCCATCTGCCGCGATTTACGCGCAAAGTGGTCCGGGCCGATTGTTCTGCTGACCTCTCTCGATAGCGATATGAACCACATTCTGGCGCTGGAAATGGGCGCCTGCGACTATATTCTCAAAACAACGCCCCCCGCTGTTCTGTTGGCGCGTTTACGTTTACATTTGCGCCAGAACGAACAAGCGACGCTGACCAAAGGTATTCAGGAAACGTCTCTGACACCTTACAAACCATTGCATTTCGGTACGTTAACTATCGACCCCATCAACCGCGTAGTGACGCTTGCTAACCATGAGATTTCCCTCTCGACGGCTGATTTTGAATTGTTATGGGAATTAGCCACCCATGCCGGACAAATTATGGACCGGGATGCGCTGCTGAAGAATTTACGCGGCGTAAGTTATGACGGGCTGGATCGTAGCGTGGATGTAGCTATTTCGCGGTTACGAAAAAAACTGCTCGATAACGCTGCCGAACCCTACCGCATTAAAACCGTGCGTAACAAAGGCTATCTTTTTGCGCCTCATGCGTGGGAATAAGCGATGAAAAAACTGTTTATCCAGTTTTATCTTTTGCTGTTTGTCTGCTTTCTGGTGATGTCTCTGCTGGTTGGCCTGGTGTACAAATTTACCGCCGAACGCGCGGGCAAACAGTCACTGGATGATTTGATGAACAGTTCGCTGTATCTGATGCGTAGCGAATTACGCGAGATCCCTCCGCACGACTGGGGAAAAACGCTGAAGGAGATGGATTTAAATCTCTCTTTCGATCTGCGCGTCGAGCCGCTGAGTAAATATCATCTCGATAATAACGCCATGCACCGATTGCGTGGCGGAGAGATTGTTGCTCTGGATGATCAGTACACTTTTTTACAGCGTATCCCGCGCAGCCACTACGTGCTTGCCGTGGGTCCCGTTCCTTATCTTTATTTCCTCCATCAAATGCGTTTGCTGGATATCGTGCTGATCGCCTTTATTGCCATCTCCCTCGCCTTTCCGGTGTTTATCTGGATGCGTCCGCACTGGAAAGACATGTTAAAACTGGAAGCGGCGGCGCAACGATTCGGCGATGGGCATCTCAATGAACGTATTCACTTTGATGAGGGTTCAAGCTTTGAACGACTTGGCGTGGCGTTTAACCAGATGGCGGACAATATCAACGCGTTGATTGCCAGTAAAAAGCAGCTTATCGATGGCATTGCCCATGAACTGCGAACGCCATTAGTGCGCCTGCGTTATCGGCTGGAGATGAGCGACAACCTGAACGCCATAGAGTCCCAGGCCTTGAATCGCGATATCAGTCAACTGGAAGCTTTAATTGAAGAACTGCTGACTTATGCCCGGCTCGATCGCCCACAAAATGAACTGCATCTTAGCGAACCAGACCTGCCGTTGTGGCTGTCAACACATCTGCAAGATATTCAGGCCGTGACCCCCGACAAAACGGTACGGATAAAAACGATCACGCCAGGTAATTACGCGGCACTGGATATGCGCTTAATGGAGCGCGTGCTGGATAACTTACTCAACAACGCCCTGCGCTACTGCCATTCAACCGTTGAAACCAGCCTGCTACTGGCAGGAAACAGAGCAACATTGATTGTTGAAGATGATGGTCCGGGAATTGCGGCAGAAAATCGCGAGCATATCTTTGAACCCTTTGTTCGCCTCGATCCCAGCCGGGACCGTGCAACTGGTGGCTGTGGGCTGGGGCTGGCGATTGTCCACTCCATCGCTCTGGCAATGGGCGGTACGGTCAATTGTGACACTAGCGAACTGGGGGGCGCCCGCTTCTCGTTCAGCTGGCCACTGTGGCACAACATCCCGCAATTTACTTCTGCCTGACACCAAACGCACGGTGGTTAAGTTGTCGTCAATGTGCTATAAATAAAGTATGTTGTAACTAAAGTGGTAATTTTATGGCCCGTTACGATCTTGTTGACCGACTCAATACGACTTTTCGCCAGATGGAACAAGAACTGGCAGCGTTTGCCGCTGAACTTGAACAGCACAAGTTGCTGGTTGCCCGCGTGTTCTCGTTACCGGAGGTCAAAAAGGAGGATGAGCATAATCCGCTTAATCGCATTGAGGTTAAGCAACATCTCGGGAAAGAAGCGCAGGCGCTGGCACTACGTCATTTCCGCCATTTGTTTATTCAACAACAGTCCGAAAATCGCAGCAGCAAGGCGGCTGTTCGTCTGCCTGGCGTGTTGTGCTATCAGGTCGATAACCTTTCACAAACGGCGCTGGCAAGTCATATACAGCGCATCAATCAACTTAAAACCACTTTCGAGCATATCGTTACGGTTGAGTCAGAACTGCCTACAGCAGCGCGTTTTGAATGGGTACATCGTCATTTGCCGGGGCTGATTACCCTTAATGCTTATCGCACGCTCACCGTTCTGCACGACCCCGCCACTTTACGTTTTGGCTGGGCGAATAAACATATCATTAAAAATTTGCATCGTGATGAGGTGCTGGCGCAGTTGGAAAAGAGCCTGAAATCGCCACGTAGCGTTGCACCGTGGACGCGCGAGGAGTGGCAGGGAAAACTGGAACGCGAGTATCAGGATATTGCCGCCCTGCCACAGGACGCGAAGTTAAAAATCAAACGTCCGGTGAAGGTTCAGCCAATTGCCCGTGTCTGGTACAAGGGGGATCAAAAACAAGTTCAGCACGCCTGCCCGACACCGCTTATCGCGCTGATTAATCGGGATAATGGCGCAGGCATGCCAGACGTTGGTGAGCTGTTAAATTACGATGCCGACAATGTTCAGCATCGTTTTAAACCCCAGGCGCAGCCGCTTCGTTTGATCATTCCCCGGCTGCACCTGTATGTCGCAGATTAACGCCCTGCTTTCATACTGCCGACCATCTGTTCTGGTCGCACCCAGCTATCAAACTCAGCTTCGCTAAGATAGCCCAGCGCAAGGGCGGCAGCTTTTAAGGTCAGCCCTTCTTTATGCGCTTTTTTGGCGATCTCCGCAGCTTTGTCATAGCCAATATGGGTGTTTAGCGCGGTCACAAGCATCAGCGATTCATTGAGTAGTTGGTTGATACGCTCGCGATTTGGCTCTATTCCCACCGCGCAGTGTTTGTTAAAACTTTCCATGCCATCTGCCAGCAAGCGCACCGATTGCAGGAAATTGTGGATCACCATCGGACGGAAGACGTTCAGTTCGAAGTTACCAGATGCGCCGCCGATGTTGATTGCCACGTCATTCCCCATCACCTGGCAGCAAAGCATGGTTAATGCTTCACACTGCGTTGGGTTCACTTTTCCCGGCATGATTGAACTGCCCGGCTCGTTTTCCGGGATTGAGATTTCGCCAATGCCGCAACGCGGGCCAGAGGCCAGCCAGCGGACATCATTGGCAATTTTCATCAGTGACGCCGCCAATCCTTTTAACGCACCGTGCGCCTGAACCAGCGCATCACAGGTCGCCAGTGCTTCAAATTTGTTCGGTGCGGTAACAAACGGCGCACAGGTAATGACCGAAAGCTCGTCCGCCACGCGACGGGCATACTCCGGATGGGTGTTCAGCCCCGTCCCTACAGCAGTCCCCCCCAGCGCCAGTTCCGCCACGTGTGGCAGGCTGTATTCAATATGTTTGAGGTTATGCTCCAGCATCGCTACCCAGCCAGAAATCTCCTGCCCCAGGGTCAGCGGCGTAGCGTCCTGCAAATGGGTACGACCAATTTTGACGATATCGGCAAATGCGCGGGATTTCTCATTCAGAGTCTGTGTCAGGGTTTTAAGCTGCGGAATGAGTTGCTTGCGCAGCGCCAGCAGCGCCGCAACGTGCATCGCCGTCGGAAAGACATCGTTGGAACTTTGGCTTTTGTTCACGTCGTCGTTAGGGTGAACTTTACGTTCCATCCCGCGCACACCGCCGAGTAATTCACTGGCCCGGTTAGCCAGCACTTCGTTCATGTTCATGTTACTTTGCGTGCCGGAGCCGGTCTGCCAGATAGCCAGTGGGAATTCGTCGTCATGCTGTCCTGCGAGTACTTCATCCGCCGCCTGCCGAATAGCACTCGCTTTCTCTTCAGACAGCAAGCCTAAATCTTCATTAACTTTTGCCGCTGCGCGCTTGGTTAGCGCCAGCGCATGAATCAGTGAGGTTGGCATTTTCTCCGTCGAAATGCGGAAATGCTCCAGCGAGCGTTGAGTTTGTGCGCCCCACAGCTTATCTGCCGGGACATCGATCGCACCCATCGAATCTTTTTCGCTGCGTACTGTTTTCATGGCCTGCTCCTCACCTGATTAATTTTTTTCTTCTTTGCTTACGTTAAGCAACTTTTAGCTCACTCATTATTTACTATTTGATAACAAATGTTTGGTATTTCGTGCCATGTAAAAAAGCCGCCTCGAAGGGCGGCTCTGCTTATTTCACGCAGCGGCTACACTGCGTGAGTTGTATCTGCTGGAAGAAGTCATTTCCTTTATCATCCACCAGGATAAACGCCGGGAAATCTTCCACTTCGATTTTCCAGATGGCTTCCATTCCCAGTTCCGGATATTCAACACATTCCAGACTCTTAATACTCCCCTGCGCCAGCACTGCCGCAGGCCCGCCGATACTGCCGAGATAGAAACCGCCATGTTTTTTACAGGCATCCGTCACCTGCTGGCTGCGGTTACCTTTCGCCAGCATGATCATGCTGCCGCCCTGCGCTTGCAGTTGATCGACGTAAGAATCCATACGTCCGGCAGTCGTTGGGCCAAGAGAACCGGAGGCATAACCTTCCGGCGTTTTGGCCGGACCCGCGTAGTAAATTGGATGATCTTTAATGTACTGTGGCAGCCCTTCACCGTTATCCATCCGCTCTTTCAGTTTGGCATGAGCGATATCACGACCGACGATAATCGTGCCGTTAAGCGATAAGCGTGTAGAAACGGGATACTGCGACAACTGTGCGAGGATCTCTTTCATTGGACGGTTAAGGTCAACGCGTACCGCTTCGCCTTCTCCCGCTTTACGCAGTTCTTCAGGGATGTATTTGCCAGGATTATGTTCCAGTTTTTCGATCCAGATCCCCTGACGGTTAATCTTCGCTTTGATATTACGGTCAGCAGAACAGGAGACGCCCATACCAATCGGGCAGGATGCGCCGTGGCGTGGCAGGCGAATCACGCGAATGTCATGGGCGAAATATTTCCCGCCAAACTGCGCGCCCAGCCCGAGATTTTGCGCTTCAATCAGCAATTCGTTTTCCAGTTCCACATCGCGGAACGCCTGACCGTGCTCGTTCCCTTCCGTTGGCAGTTCGTCATAGTATTTAGCGGAAGCCAGTTTCACCGTTTTAAGGTTAGTTTCCGCAGAAGTTCCGCCAATAACGAACGCAATATGATACGGAGGACACGCCGCCGTACCCAGTGTGCGCATTTTCTCAACCAGGTAATTTTTCAGTTTCCCCGGCGTCAGTAACGCTTTGGTTTCCTGATAGAGATACGTCTTGTTTGCCGAACCACCACCTTTGGCGATGCAGAGGAACTTGTACTCATCGCCATCAACGGTATAAAGATCGATCTGCGCTGGCAAGTTGGTGCCGGTATTCACCTCTTTATACATATCCAGCGGCGCGTTTTGCGAGTAGCGCAGATTATCTTCGATATAAGTGTTATAGACACCGCGCGCCAGCGCCGCTTCGTCGCCACCACCGGTCCATACACGCTGTCCTTTTTTACCAACGATAATCGCGGTGCCGGTGTCCTGGCAGGTTGGCAGAACGCCTTTTGCGGCGATATCGGAGTTTCGCAGGAATTGCAGTGCCACATACTTGTCGTTTTCGCTGGCTTCCGGGTCACGCAAAATATCGGCTACCTGCTGTTGATGGGCCGGACGCAGCATGAATGACGCATCATGAAACGCCTGACGCGCCAGAAGAGTTAACGCTTCTGGTGCAACTTTCAAAATCTCCTGCCCTTCAAATTCAGATACGCTGACATGTTCGCTGGTCAGCAGGTAGTACTCGGTATCATCTTTTTTGAGTGGGAAAGGAGCCTGATAATGAAAGGGTTTGTTTGACATTGTTCTCTCACTTACTGCCTGGTTTGGTTATGCTTTGGGCGAGTGTTCCATTGCCCTGTTAAAAGCGAGTTACATTATCCTACACACTTTTTTAACAAAAACTGAGACTAGTACGACTTTTTGCGGCTCCAGGTTACTTCCCGTAGGATTCTTGCTTTAATAGCGGGATTAATTTCCACATTTAAACAGGGATTGATCATGCAAAAACTCATTAACTCAGTGCAAAACTATGCCTGGGGCAGCAAAACGGCGTTGACTGAACTTTATGGCATGGAAAATCCGTCCAGCCAGCCGATGGCCGAGTTATGGATGGGCGCGCATCCAAAGAGCAGTTCACGTGTGTACGATGCCGCAGGAGATATCGTTTCACTGCGTGATGTGATTGAGAGTGATAAATCGACTCTTTTGGGAGATGCCGTTGCCAAACGCTTTGGCGAGTTGCCTTTCCTGTTCAAAGTATTATGCGCAGCCCAGCCACTCTCCATTCAGGTGCATCCAAACAAACGCAATTCTGAAATCGGTTTTGCCAAAGAAAATGCCGCCGGTATTCCGATGAATGCCGCCGAGCGTAACTATAAAGATCCTAATCACAAGCCTGAGCTGGTTTTCGCCCTGACCCCTTTCCTCGCGATGAACGCGTTTCGTGAGTTTTCCGACATTGTCTCCCTGCTTCAGCCCGTCGCGGGCGCACATCCGGCCATTGCTCACTTTTTGCAGCAGCCCAATGCCGAACGTTTAAGCGAACTGTTTGCCAGCCTGTTAAATATGCAGGGTGAAGAGAAATCCCGCGCGCTGGCGATTTTGAAATCGGCGCTCGACAGTCAGCAGGGCGAACCGTGGCAAACGATTCGTTTAATTTCTGAATTTTACCCGGATGACAGCGGTCTGTTCTCCCCGCTGTTGCTGAATGTCGTGAAATTGAATCCTGGCGAAGCGATGTTCCTGTTCGCTGAAACACCGCACGCTTACCTGCAAGGCGTGGCTCTGGAAGTGATGGCGAACTCCGATAACGTGCTGCGCGCGGGTCTGACGCCTAAATACATTGATATTCCAGAGCTGGTTGCCAACGTGAAGTTCGAAGCCAAACCGGCTAACCAATTGTTGACCCAGCCTGTGAAACAAGGTGCAGAACTGGACTTCCCGATTCCGGTGGATGATTTTGCCTTCTCGCTGCATGACCTTAGCGATCAAGAAACCACCATCAGCCAGCAGAGTGCCGCCATTTTGTTCTGCGTCGAGGGCGATGCAACGCTGTGTAAAGGTTCTCAGCAGTTACAGCTTAAACCGGGTGAATCAGCGTTTATTGCCGCCAACGAGTCACCGGTGACGGTCAAAGGCCACGGCCGTTTAGCCCGTGTTTACAACAAGCTGTAAGAGCTTACTGAAAAAATTAACATCTCTTGCTAAGCTTATTAAAGGCTTATAACACCTTCAGGCGGCCAGTCCGCCTGATTTTATTTTATGGATAATCATTATGAATAAATCGCTGGTAGCGGTAGGCGTCATTGTTGCGCTCGGCGTAGTCTGGACAGGCGGCGCATGGTACACAGGCAAGAAGATTGAAACCCATCTTGAAGACATGGTCGCGCAGGCAAACGCGCAACTCAAACTGACAGCTCCTGAATCCAACCTGGAAGTGAGTTATCAAAACTATCATCGCGGCGTATTCAGCAGCCAGTTGCAACTGGTGGTGAAACCCATTGCCGGGAAAGAAAATCCGTGGATTAAAAGCGGTCAGAGCGTCATCTTCAACGAATCGGTTGATCACGGTCCCTTCCCCCTTGCCCAGCTTAAAAAACTGAACCTGATTCCGTCGATGGCATCAATTCAAACCACGCTGGTCAATAACGAAGTAAGCAAACCACTGTTTGATATGGCAAAAGGTGAAACGCCTTTTGAGATTAACTCCCGCATTGGTTACAGCGGTGATTCCAGTTCCGATATTTCACTCAAGCCACTGAATTACGAGCAAAAGGATGAAAAGGTCGCCTTTAGCGGCGGCGAGTTCCAGTTAAATGCTGACAGAGACGGCAAAGCTATCTCCCTGTCAGGGGAAGCACAAAGCGGTCGGGTGGATGCGGTTAATGAGTATAACCAGAAAGTACAGTTGACCTTTAATAATATGAAAACTGACGGTTCCAGCACGCTGGCAAGTTTTGGTGAGCGCGTAGGAAACCAAAAACTGTCGCTGGAAAAAATGACCATTTCAGTGGAAGGCAAAGAACTGGCACTGCTGGAAGGCATGGAGATCAGCGGTAAATCGGATCTGGTCAATGACGGTAAAACGATCAATAGCCAACTGGATTACTCGCTAAATAGCCTGAAGGTTCAGAATCAGGATCTGGGCAGCGGCAAGCTGACCTTAAAAGTCGGCCAGATTGATGGCGAGGCCTGGCATCAGTTTAGCCAGCAATATAACGCGCAAACTCAGGCGCTGCTGGCACAGCCAGAAATTGCCAACAATCCCGAACTTTATCAGGAGAAAGTGACAGAAGTCTTCTTTAGCGCCCTGCCGCTGATGTTGAAAGGCGATCCAGTGATTACTATCGCGCCACTAAGCTGGAAAAACAGTCAGGGTGAAAGTGCGCTGAATCTGTCGCTGTTCCTGAAAGATCCGGCAACGACTAAAGAAGCGCCGCAAACGCTGGCACAGGAAGTGGACCGCTCGGTCAAATCTCTGGATGCGAAACTGACCATTCCGGTGGATATGGCAACTGAGCTGATGACTCAGGTAGCGAAGCTGGAAGGATATCAGGAAGATCAAGCGAAAAAACTGGCGAAACAGCAAGTTGAAGGTGCATCAGCAATGGGGCAGATGTTCCGTCTGACCACCTTGCAGGACAACACCATCACCACCAGCCTGCAATATGCTAACGGTCAGATCACGTTAAACGGACAGAAAATGTCGTTAGAAGATTTCGTTGGCATGTTTGCGATGCCAGCTCTTAACGTTCCGGCTGTACCGGCAATTCCGCAGCAGTAATTCACGACCAAAACGCCGGAGAATCTTCACTCCGGCGTATTCGTCTGATTACAAACCAGAGATTGCCTGATGCGCTACGCTTATCAGGCCTACCTTTTCCTGCAACATACTGAATTTATGAGCTTTTGTAGGCTGGATAAGGCGTTTACGCCGCATCCGGCATAAAAAACGCGCACTTTGTCAACAATCTGAAACGCCGGAGAATTTTCACTCCGGCGTTTTTTCTCACTTCAGCATAAAGTCATACTGAATGCTCATTTTCACATCCCAGTAATTCAGGCGATCGCCCAGCGCACTGCCATCGCGCTTTTCCCGCCCTTTATCGGCAGCAAGAAAGAAATTCATCCCTTGTAGCGGCCCTTCGCTAACCCGATAGTTCACGCCACCTAAGATACCCGCGCCTTCAATCCGCACGTCTCGTTTACTGGATTCATAGCCGCGGGTCACAATCGGTGCAAATGTCAGCGTAAATTGCGGGGTTAAACGATAATTGACGCCCAATTGCCAGGACTGCATTCCTTCGCGGTTACGATCAAGACTTAATGAAAAGGGATAGCCAATGTCGGTGTCCACCACGGCTCCATTCATCGCATGACGCAAATAACCGCCACTGCCAAATACGCTTCCCCACGGCGCGCTCCAGGTCAATTGTCCACTAACCAACGCCGTTTCATTGGGCTGGCTGGTATTACGACTTAGGCCTTCGAGTTGCGCATAAAAGCCGAGCAACTCCCCTTTCAACGAATAATTCGGGTCGAGTGGTATGCTTTTCTCGAGAATACTTTGTATCTGGTTGGAAACATCTTTCTGTACCGATGCTCCCAGAGAATAGCGACTGGTATCATCATGCCAACTGGCGGCTAAAAAAGAACGTGCGCGATGTTTATCGTATTTTCCCGTCTGGCTGTTATAAACCCCTTCATCACGAATACCGGTTGTTGAATCGGTCCATAAAAATACTCGTGAACGCCACATTCCCCACAATTCAATATTTGGCGTTAAAGCCCAGTAACCTAATGCTCCTTCGGAAACAGTCGGCAATGTCCGTTGCGAACTGCCAGCAATTACCGGAATACGATAAGGTAAGCTGCCATAACTATAATCTGTTCCGAAGCGACCTAATTTAAGCAGGCTATTTTCACTGGGTTTTATTTTTACTGCCCCCAGGGCAAAGCCAAAACTTTTATCACCATCAAGATACCAGCGGGTACTCATATCAGCACGAGCACCTAATTTATAAACATAATATGCCCCGCCTTCGACACCAATGATATTAGAATAATAGCCACTATTAAAATCAAGTAATCCTCCCTGTACCCACGCGTAAATGTCTCTTCCTGCGCCAGCACTAGGTTTGTCAGCCCTGCGTAATTCATTTTTCAGTCTGATGCGTAGTCCCGCTTCATCGTCAGCCAGTTGTGCAGCGTAAGCGGTGGTAAGGCCAGAGGCAGCCGTCAGGCAAATAACGGCCATGGCCACTATTTTTCTCATAGTTGCACCTTTGATGTTCTGATTATTTTTATGGGATATTAATTAGTGATATCGCTGATTAATTGCTGCTGCATTTGTTTGCGATTATCAATTTCAACTACGATTTCTTTGAATTTTTTATCCGTGAGCGGATAAAACCAGATTATTATAAATGCCAGTAGCATAAACCCGCAGGGTACTAAGGCAATTGATGTGCGGATCCCCATAATAACTTCCGGTGTTTGCACCTGATTGGCAATATATCCGCTTAATCCCAAAATAAAGGCGGGAATTGATCCTCCTATTGCCTGGCCGCATTTGCGCGTAAATGAGAATAGCGAATAGGTAAGTCCTTCAATCCGCACACCAGTCAGGTATTCACCATATTCTACGGTATCGGCTTCCAGCGCCCACATCACCGTCATGGTAACGCCCTGACCAATTGAGGCAATGGCTAACGCAACCAGTGCCACCGGCAGCGACCAGACGGATACCCAGAAGAACAGCAGGTAACCACAAGTCCCCAGCAGTGCGCCAATCAGGAAGGTATTCTTTTTACCGATCCTGGCGACCATCCCCGGCACCAGCGGTGCCGACGCCACTGTACCGACCAGGTTCTGTACCAGCACTAACACCGTGAACAATCCTGCATCATTCAAAACGTAGCGTACGTAAAATAACGATGAGGCACTGACCGCGAAGGTCGAGATCAGCACACACAGCGCCCCAATGCACAGCATAAACAGCGGGCGATTTCGTTTCAGCGTTTGCAGACTGATCTTCAACGAAGGCTGCGCCACAATACGCACCACATTTTCACGCGTCGATTTGAAGCAGATGAAGTAAAGCACCATTCCAGCAATCGCCAGCACAACCGTCCAGAAATGGTATACCGACACCATCTCCTCCGGGCTGGAGTTCTTAATGCTCGGTCCTATCAGAAATGCCAGGCAGACAAAGGTCAATGAAGCGGCAATCCCGCGAGCCGCGCCCAGACGGGCGCGGGATTGTGGTTGTTGGGTCATCGCGGTAGCAAGTGAACCATAAGGAATATTCACCAGGCTGTAGCAAAGCCCGAGGCCCATGTAGGTCAAATATGCATACACCACTTTGCTGCTATGGCTCCAGTCGGTCGGCACCCAGAATACCAGCACGCTGAAGATCATTAACGGCGCAGTACCGAAGAGTAAAAACGGGCGGAATTTTCCCCAGCGGGTATTCACACTGTCCACCACTCGTCCGGCGAGGACGTCGGCGAAGGCATCAAATACCCGCACCAGTAACAGCATAGTGCCCGCCGCAGCGGCACCGACGCCTGCGACGTCGGTGTAGTAACTCAACAAGAAGAGCGCCCCCATTGCGAAGGCGAAGTTATTGGCGACGTCACCGAGGCTGTAGCCGACGATGGTGCGCCAGGAGAGTTGTTGATTCATTGTTTGCCTCCCTGCTGCGGTTTTTCACCGAAGTTCATGCCAGTCCAGCGTTTTTGCAGCAGGAAAGCCGCCGATTTCGGTTTGCGGTCGCGAGTGAAGATCCCTTTCTTGTTGCCGCCAACGCGCATAATGCCCTGCGAGGTCGCAAAATCAGCAAAGTTCCATACCTGTTCACCGACGACGGCGCTAACGCGATCAAAGACGCGGTGATACATATCCAGCCATGCACACTGATACTCTTCACTCCACATGTCGGTGTACATCGAGTGCAGACCCGCTAACGTATCTACGCCGTATTCGGTGATGATAATCGGCTGATGCAGTTTCTCTTGCCAGGCAAGCAGTTCTTTTTCCAGTACCTTCTCTGCCGTTTCCAAATCGCCGCTTTGGACATACCAACCGTAATAACGATTCAGGCACAGCACATCAAAGAGATCGCTGATGGTATCGGTGTGAGCGTCGCAGAACATTACATTGACGCAGGTGATCGGTCGCGTCGGGTCGAGTTTACGCGTTGCTTCCGCCAGTGGTGCGAAATATTCCCGTGCACCTTGCGGACGGGTATCCGGTTCGTTGGCAATACTCCACATCACCACGCTGGGGTGGTTTTTGTCACGCGCAATCAGCTCTTTAATCGCCTGTAAGTGCGCCTGCTGGGTTTCCCCGTTGACTGCCTCTTCGCTGTAGAGTTCTTTTGGCTTGTTACCCGCTTCAAATCCAATGCCTAAAGAGAGGTTAAAGCCGACGGCAGCAGTTTCATCAATCACCACGATGCCATTTTCATCAGCCCAGTCGAGCATCTCTTCAGCGTAAGGGTAATGCGAGGTACGGTAAGAGTTGGCACCAATCCAGTCCATCAATGCGTGATCGTGCACCATCAGCACGTTATCGAATCCTTTACCGCGTAAATCCGCATCTTCATGACGACCAAAACCAGTGAAGTAGAACGGTTTGTGGTTGATCAGGAACTGTTCACCCTTCACTGCCACTGACCGGATGCCGACGCGCAGCGGGTAGATATCACACTCTGTCTGGCTTTTGGCTGTGACGCACAGTTCATAGAGATAACCTTCACCCGGTTGCCAGAGGTGCGGATTCACCACTTGCAAAGTCCCGCTAGTACCTTGTCCAGTTGCAACAACCTGTTGATCTGCATCACGCAGTTCAACGCTGACATCACCATTTGCCATCACCTGCCAGTCAATAGACGCGTGGTTACAGTCTTGCGCTACATGCGTCACCACGGTGATATCGCCCACCCAGGTGTTCGGTGTGCTGTAGAGCATTACGCTGCGATGGATCCCGGCGTAGTTAAAGAAATCATGGAAGTAAGACTGCTTTTTCTTGCCGTTTTCGTCGGTAATCACCATTCCCGGCGGGATAGTCTGCCAGTTCAGTTCGTTGTTCACACAAACGGTAATACGTACACTTTTCCCGGCAATAACATACGGCGTGACATCGGCTTCAAACGGCGTATAGCCGCCCTGATGCTCCATCACTTCCTGATTATTTACCCACACTTTGCCGTAATGAGTGACCGCATCGAAACGCAGGACGATACGCTGGCCCGTCCAACCTTTCGGTATAAAGACTTCGCGCTGATACCAGACGTTGCCCACATAATTACGAATATCTGCATCGGCGAACTGATCGTTAAAACTGCCCGGCACAGCAATTGCCCGGCTTTCTTGTAACGCGCTTTCCCACCAACGCTGAGAGATTCCACAGTTTTCCCGATCCAGGCTGAATGCCCACAGGCCGTCGAGTTTTTTGATTTCACGAGTTGGGGTTTCTACAGGACGTAACATAAGGGACTCCTCATTAAGATAAAAATACTGGTCAACCTTTAATCTGATTAGTTAACCAATTCTGTGTTGAACACAGTTATCTGTGAGAAACCCATGGAAGAGAAATGGAAATAAAAAGAACTGACACCGCGATCAAAAAACCAAAAACTGCAATACCCACAGCGTGATATGGATCGCATTAATCTTTAAAACAGCGTTGACAGAAGACACAAAATAAGCAATCGAACGCTCGTTCGACTGCTTGTAAAGCGATAAATTCCCATGACATATGGTTTCGGCGAATGTTTTAGTGGGATTTTTCGACCAGGGGAGAACGTTTTTTGTTCAGCCGTGTTGAGACATTGAACGCGGGCACTCTCTTCACCGGCCCGCGGAAAATGAGGTTCAGGATGCGGTCAAGATACCGCCAATCATCGCGCGCAGCCCCTGGGCAAATAACGCTTCTCGCGCCAGGTCTTCCGCTTCGATATCGGCCAGCACGCCATAGGTCAGATCCAGCAGTAAACGAGAGGTCATTGCCGTGTTAATGTCAGGGCTTATCTCGCCTTTTTGCTGGGCATCCCTCATGCGCTGGGCAATAAAATCCGTGATGGTCAGATGTTTATTCTTAAGCATGGTGGCAACCTGTGGATTGCGCATTCCTTCTGCCATAATTTCGACCACCAGCGCTCGTTGTCCAAAGGCTTCATGGGTGAGAGAGACTATCGACTCGACCATATAGTCAACGAAATGGATCCCTTCAATCGGTTCCCGGAAGCGGGCCAACGCCCTCTCCTGGTCCTGGAGAATAATCGCCTGAATCAAGGCTTCTTTCGAAATGAAGTGGTGATAAAGCGTCCCGGGACTGATAGCGCAGGATTTACAGATGGCTTTCATTGAGGCACTGTGAAATCCATTTTCTGAAAAAATCTCTCTGGCAGCATTGAGGATCCGGGTCCGTGTCGGTTGTGCTTCAGTTTGCATGTTATCCATCGTTAAACCAATATAGTTAGCATGAATAACTAGTTTACCGCGTTGTCCGGTGAGCGCCTATCATTGCAGTTGAATTGTGCGAAGGTACACCCGTTTCGTTTACTATTTGCACGATAATTGGTCAACCAGCAGGTGGAATTTGGCTACCAGTTATCTGGCGGAGGTTTTCCCTACTCTACAAGCGGTGTCGGTAAACAACACTCACTCGGTTGTTTACCGACCTGTTAGCGTATTAATTCAGTTCCTGTACCCCACCGCCGGAGACGGTGAGTATTTGTCCGCTTATCCAGCTGGCAGCTGGTGAACAGAGGAATAGCGCCGCGTTGGCAATATCTTGCGGCTGGCCCAGACGCCTGATTGGCGTGTGCTGCAACATTTTCTGTTCAATTTCTGGTGTAATAACGGATTTCAGGGCATCAGTTAATATTGCCCCAGGCGCTATGCCATTCACCCGAATATTTTTTTCACCCAGGTCAAACGCCATATTCCTGACCAGATGGCTGGCCGCAGCTTTAGATGACGCATAGGAGGTCATGTTCTTATTTTTATTTTCTGCCGCCATAGATGTGATGGTCAAAATAACGCCTCCGCCATTTTTTTCCATTTCAGGCGCTATGAGTTGTGACAGATGAAAAAAAGAAAACACATTCAGCTCATAAGCGCGGCGGAAATCCGCCATTGGCATATCAAACGGTTTAGGACCACCACCACCAGCATTGTTAACCAGAATATCAACTTTGCCCAGCTTACTGATGGCAAAGCCTGCCAGAGCAGATAACTCCTGTTCGGAAGTAATATCACAGCGCCAGGCAAATGCCTGCCCACCCAACTGTTGAATTTCATCTACAACATGATTAGCTGCATCGGCGTTAATATCACTGACCACCACAGATGCGCCAGCTGTCGCGAATGTAATGGCGATTTCTTTACCAATACCTGCACCCGCACCTGTGATGATGGCGCATTTTCCGTCGAGTCTCAGGTTGTCAGAATTAAACACATAAACCTCCTGTGAACTTCAGTAAAAATAAAAGGCACCGCCTGTGTGCCACATTTTTTATCATTAACTTTGAGGAAAGGACACTACCAGGTATAGCAGATAAAGAGAGGATTATTTCGCCGCAATGAGCCGGGCAGGAATAATAAGATTACGTGAATGCGTCTCTTCATGAGTGATTTTTTGCATCATGCGATCCGCAAGTGTCGTACCAAGTTCCCGCGCAGGCGTGCTGGCCCAGGTAACGGGTATATCATCAAGTGCAGTTGGCGTCGCATCGGTAAATGCCGCCAGTGAAACCTGTTGTTCAAAGTAACGATCGACGCCACTTTCCCCGCTTTGCCGCCCTGCTTTCAGCAAACCAAACCATGCCCCCATTGCAATAGTTTCGTTGTAACAAACCACGGCGCTGATGGTCGGGTTATGGCGCAAAAGCGCCGTAATGGCTTCCGCAGCTTGCTTCTGACTCGAGGCACACTCCAGTACCCAATCACTGTGAAACGGCAGGCTGAATTTTAATAGTGTCGCGCAATAACCACCCACTCGTTCCGCACGGGTTAAAGAGGAACTTTGCCCTCCCAGCCAGGCAATACGCTGGTGTCCATTGCGAATGAGATGCTCCGTCAATAACTGCGCTGCCTGCATGTTATCCGGGCGAACAGTATCAACATCATCAAGATAACTGGCTCGTGAAGCGAAAATCACCGGGATACCTTTTTCTTCTGCCATGCGCCGCAGGTCATCACTGCTCCCTGCCGCACCGGCAATGACGACGCCATCGACGCCCTGGTTCAGTAGCAGTGAAAAGCGCTGGGTCAGTTGCTCACCGTCTTTACCGCCGTGGAGCAAAAAAACCATTCGCCCCTGCGCTTCCAGTGCCTCCGTCAGCCCGGCTGTTAATTCAGCGTAAAACGGCGCAGACAAGTCACGCACAATTAAGCCAACCACACCACTCTGCCCGCCGCGTAGTGCCGACGCCTGGCGATTGCGCACAAACCCCAGTTCTTCAATGGCGGCGTTAACACGTTCTCCTGTGGCGGTAGAGATTCGCCCTTTGCCACTAAGCACCAGCGAAACGGTACTGACCGACACGCCCGCAGCGAGCGCAACATCATGAATGGTGATTTTTTTGGCGGTAGCCATGCAGATGACCTACTCCCTGATTATGTGACAGATAAAACGTTTTACCTTTTATTTATCTTATACCCGCTATTATCGTTGCGTAATGTGATTTATGCCTCACTAAAATTTGATAAAACGTTTTATCTTCTCGCGCAATTTATTGAATCCAGATTGTTCTCTACGAGGAGTCGTTTTATGACGGCGAAAGCAGCACCGAAAGTCACGCTGTGGGAATTCTTCCAGCAGTTAGGCAAAACCTTTATGTTACCTGTCGCATTACTGTCGTTCTGCGGCATTATGTTAGGGATTGGCAGTTCCCTTAGTAGCCACGATGTCATCACACTGATCCCGGCATTGGGTAACCCTGTGTTGCAGGCCATCTTTACCTGGATGAGCAAGGTTGGTTCGTTCGCGTTTAGTTTCCTGCCAGTGATGTTCTGTATCGCCATCCCGCTGGGTCTGGCGCGCGAAAACAAAGGCGTCGCGGCGTTCGCTGGTTTTGTTGGTTACGCAGTGATGAACCTGGCGGTGAACTTCTGGTTGACCAATAAAGGCATTCTGCCGACCACCGATGCTGCCGTGCTGAAAGCCAATAATATCCAGAGCATTCTTGGGATCCAGTCGATCGACACCGGGATCCTCGGTGCGGTGATCGCCGGTATTATCGTCTGGATGTTACATGAACGTTTCCATAATATCCGCCTGCCAGATGCGCTGGCGTTCTTCGGCGGTACGCGCTTCGTGCCAATCATCTCCTCGCTGGTGATGGGCCTTGTCGGTCTGGTGATTCCATTGGTCTGGCCGATCTTCGCCATGGGCATTAGCGGATTAGGCCATATGATTAACAGCGCGGGTGATTTCGGACCTATGCTGTTTGGTACGGGTGAGCGTCTGCTGTTACCATTTGGTCTGCATCACATTCTGGTGGCATTAATTCGCTTTACCGACGCAGGCGGCACGCAGGAAGTCTGCGGTCAAACCGTCAGCGGCGCACTAACCATCTTCCAGGCGCAATTGAGTTGCCCGACCACTCACGGTTTCTCTGAAAGCGCCACGCGCTTCCTCTCGCAGGGCAAAATGCCTGCATTCCTCGGCGGTCTGCCAGGTGCAGCGTTAGCGATGTATCACTGTGCGCGCCCGGAAAATCGCCATAAAATTAAAGGCCTGCTGATTTCTGGCCTGATCGCCTGTGTCGTTGGCGGCACTACCGAACCGCTGGAATTCCTGTTCCTGTTCGTAGCGCCAGTTCTGTACGTCATCCACGCGCTGTTAACCGGCCTCGGCTTCACCGTCATGTCTGTGCTCGGTGTCACCATCGGTAATACCGACGGCAATATCATCGACTTTGTGGTGTTCGGTATTCTGCATGGCCTGTCAACCAAGTGGTACATGGTGCCAGTGGTGGCGGCAATCTGGTTTGTTGTTTACTACGTCATCTTCCGTTTCGCTATTACCCGCTTCAATTTGAAAACCCCTGGCCGCGATAGCGAAATTGCCAGCTCAATCGAAAAAGCCGTTGCCGGTACGCCGGGTAAATCAGGTTACAACGTTCCGGCAATCCTCGAAGCCTTAGGCGGTGCCGACAATATTGTCAGCCTCGATAACTGCATTACTCGTCTGCGTTTGTCAGTGAAAGATATGTCCCTTGTTAATGTGCAGGCACTGAAGGACAATCGGGCAATTGGCGTAGTACAACTTAATCAACATAACCTGCAGGTTGTTATCGGGCCGCAAGTTCAGTCAGTCAAAGATGAAATGGACGGTCTGATGCGTACTGTTCAGGCATAAGGATAAGATATGTTCGATTTTTCGAAGGTCGTGGATCGTCATGGCACATGGTGCACTCAGTGGGATTATGTCGCTGACCGTTTCGGCACTGCTGACCTGTTACCGTTCACGATTTCAGACATGGATTTTGCCACCGCTCCCTGCATTATCGAGGCGCTGAACCAGCGCCTGATGCACGGCGTGTTTGGCTACAGTCGCTGGAAAAACGATGAATTTCTCGCGGCTATCGCCCACTGGTTTTCCACACAGCATTACACCGCCATTGATACGCAGTCGGTGGTATATGGCCCTTCCGTTATCTATATGGTGTCGGAACTGATTCGTCAGTGGTCCGCTGTCGGTGAAGGTGTGGTGATCCATACCCCGGCCTACGACGCATTTTACAAAGCCATTGAAGGTAATCAGCGCACCGTGATGCCCGTTGCTTTAGAGAAGCAGGTTGATGGCTGGTTTTGCGATATGGGCAAACTGGAAGCCGTGTTGGCGAAACCGGAGTGTAAAATTATGCTCCTGTGTAGCCCTCAGAATCCTACCGGTAAAGTCTGGTCTTGCGATGAACTGGAAACAATGGCTGACCTGTGCGAACGCTATGGTGTGCGCGTTATCTCCGATGAAATCCATATGGATATGGTATGGGGTGAGCAACCGCATATTCCCTGGAGCAATGTAGCTCGCGGCGACTGGGCGCTACTAACTTCTGGTTCGAAAAGTTTCAATATTCCGGCTCTGACCGGGGCTTACGGGATTATTGAAAATAACGACAGCCGTGAAGCGTATTTATCGGCCCTGAAAAGCCGTGATGGGCTTTCCTCCCCTGCGGTACTGGCGTTAACCGCCCATATCGCCGCCTATCAGCAAGGCGCGCCATGGCTTGATGCCTTACGCGTCTATCTGAAAGATAACCTGACGTATATCGCAGAGACGATGAACGCCGCGTTCCCTGAACTCAACTGGCAGATTCCCCAATCCACTTATCTCGCATGGCTTGATTTACGTCCGTTGAACATTGATGACAACGCGTTGCAAAAAGCCCTGATTGAACAAGAAAAAGTCGCAATCATGCCGGGATATACCTACGGTGAAGAAGGCCGTGGCTTTGTTCGGCTCAATGCCGGATGCCCACGTTCTAAACTGGAAAAAGGTGTCGCTGGATTAATTAACGCCATCCGAGCTGTACGCTAATTGCGATTGCGCAACGCAAATAATCGTTGCGCAATCGTAGATTTTTACCCTGCTTTGTTTTTATAATGGTGCGCACTTTTATATCCAGAAAAAGAGTGCGACCATGATTGATACCACCCTGCCATTAACTGATATCCATCGCCACCTTGATGGCAACATTCGTCCCCAGACCATCCTTGAACTTGGCCGCCAGTATAATATCTCGCTACCTGCACAATCCCTGGAAACGCTAATTCCACACGTTCAGGTCATTGCCAACGAACCCGATCTGGTGAGTTTTCTGACTAAGCTTGACTGGGGCGTTAAAGTTCTCGCCTCGCTCGACGCATGCCGTCGCGTGGCGTTTGAAAATATTGAAGATGCTGCCCGAAACGGTCTGCACTATGTCGAACTGCGTTTTTCGCCAGGTTATATGGCAATGACGCATCAGTTGCCTGTTGCGGGCGTTGTCGAAGCCGTTATTGACGGCGTACGTGAAGGTTGCCGCACCTTTGGTGTGCAGGCGAAACTTATCGGCATTATGAGCCGGACCTTTGGCGAAGCTGCCTGCCAGCAAGAGCTGGAGTCATTTTTAGCCCACCGTGATCAGATTACCGCACTGGATTTAGCCGGTGATGAACTTGGTTTTCCTGGGAGTTTGTTCCTCTCTCACTTCAACCACGCGCGTGATGCAGGCTGGCATATTACCGTCCACGCAGGCGAAGCTGCCGGGGCAGAAAGTATCTGGCAAGCCATTCGTGAACTGGGAGCTGAACGCATTGGGCACGGCGTAAAAGCCATTGAAGACCGGGCGCTGATGGATTTCCTCGCCGAGCAACAAATTGGCATAGAATCCTGCCTGACCTCCAATATTCAGACCAGTACCGTGGCATCTCTGGCGGCACATCCGCTGAAAACTTTCCTTGAGCATGGTATCTGCGCCAGTATTAACACCGACGACCCGGGTGTTCAGGGCGTCGATATCATTCACGAATATACCGTTGCCGCGCCCGCTGCAGGTTTATCTCGCGAGCAAATCCGCCAGGCGCAGATTAATGGTCTGGAAATGGCTTTCCTCAGCGCAGAGGAAAAACGCGCACTGCGAGAAAAAGTCGCAGCGAAGTAACAAAAATGGATGGTGCTAATTGCACCATCCCCTTTTCAAGCAAGGCACAAAGTCGAGCGATGTTTGGCGGATTCGATGCCCAGCTCAATCAACTCCATTACCTGAATGGCCTGACTTGCTGGCACCGGGTTTTCACCGTCGCCATTCAACGCATCACGAATGGCAGCATAGTAAGCCGGATAATTCCCCGGCACGGTCAACAGCGTTTCTTCAACACGTTCCTCGCCTTCAACGCGGGTTAGTACACCGTCACGCATATCGTAGCCCCAGTCTTCCTGCGGTAGACGCTCACCATTTTTCAACCGCTCTTCCTGCGGATCGAGACCGTATTTAACATAGCTGCCACGAGAGCCATGCACGATATAACGCGCTGACTCAGCTGCCGCCAACATGGTGCCGTGTAAAATGACCCGCCGCTGTGGGTAGGACAAAATGGCGTGGAAATAATCAGTCGACTGCGCCCCCGGGCGCAACTGTGCTAAATCCACCGTCATACTGACGGGTAAGCCAAAAAGCGTAATAGCTTGATCGAGCAAATGCGGTGCCAAATCATACCAGATACCGCTGCCAGGGCCGCCCTGTTCACGCCAGCGATCGCGCACCTGCGGCCGGAAGCGGTCAAAATGAGACTCAAAGTACGCAACTTCACCCAGCGAGCCTTCTGCGAGCAAACCTTTTAGTGTCAAAAAATCGCTATCCCAGCGACGATTATGAAACACCGACAATACGCGACCCAGACTTTTTGCTAACGCATCCAGTTCTCGAGCTTGTGACAGTGTCACGGTAAAAGGCTTGTCGACGACCACATGTTTACCCGCTTCAAGCGCCGCTTTGGCTAACGGGAAATGGGTATCATTTGGTGTGGGAATGACAATCAAGTCTATGTTGGGATCATTAAAAAGATGCTTTGGTTCAGAGACAACCGTCACTGTTGGCCAGTCGGCTTTTACTTTTGTTTCGTCACTGCTGGAAATTACTGCCAGTTCTAGTCCGGGCGTGCCCGCTATCAGGGGCGCATGGAAGGTTTTGCTCGCATAACCATACCCAATCAACCCAACACGGATGTTGTCGCTCATGTCATTGCCTCTCAGAGAAGTACGATCGCTATTTGACACTATCCTTTACCCTCTCTCAACAGTTTAATAACCTGCCCGCAATAAGGGATGTTATTTAACTTAAGTCAAAGAAATGGCGAATTTTCTAATGATAAAAGCTAAATATCGCAAAAACCTCAGCAAAAATCTTGCTGGGGCAATTATTGCTAAGTAACATTTACCCCCTGAAGTTAATGGATCACTCAACATAGATGTGGGCAGTAATGAATCGTCTTATTGAATTAACAGGTTGGATCGTTCTTGTCGTTTCTGTCATTCTCCTTGGCGTGGCGAGTCACATTGACAACTACCAGCCGCCAGAACAGAGTACAACAGTACAACATAAGTAATACCTGCACTTGCAAACCAGCATGCAGCCCGTCCGGATGCATGTTTTAACTTGTCGGGTATTAAACCAGGAATTTATTATCTTGTGGTGTGTTGTCGGCGATTGGCAGGGATAGTAAAGCGCGTTACTCTTTTCATGACAGTATTTTATCCCTGAATATTTACCATCAGCACATTCTTATTATTGTTATTACATAAGCGTTCACTTTTGGTGAAGTTTTATCATTACATATAATACCTACCACTTTGGTATTAATTATTTTATGGGCCTTTTATGACTGTTCAGGACTACTTATTAAAATTTCGCAAAATCAGTTCACTCGAAAGCCTGGAAAAACTCTACGATCATCTTAATTATACACTGACCGACGATCAGGACCTTATCAACATGTATCGCGCCGCCGATCACCGCCGCGCAGAGCTGGTGTCTGGCGGGCGTTTGTTTGACCTGGGCCAGGTGCCGAAGTCCGTCTGGCATTATGTCCAATAAAGAAAGTAGCGATTGATAATAAAAACCTTATAATAACGCCCCTAAAATTAGATTTGCCTGTTTGCTGTCGCTATTCTGGAGAACCTATGACCACCACAACGCCACAACGTATTGGAGGCTGGTTGCTTGGCCCTTTGGCCTGGCTGTTAGTCGCTCTATTGAGTACGACGCTGACGCTGTTACTGTATACCGCAGCGTTATCTTCTCCTCAAACATATAAAACGATCGGCGAACAAGCACTGACAACGCAAATCTTATGGGGCGTTTCTTTTATTACCGCCATCGCCATGTGGTATTACACTTTGTGGTTGACCATCGCTTTCTTTAAACGTCGGCGTTGTGTTCCTAAACACTATATTATCTGGCTACTGATCTCCGTATTACTGGCTGTTAAAACCTTCGCTTTTTCGCCAGTAGCAGATGGCGTAGCCGTGCGCCAGTTGTTGTTCACTTTGCTGGCAACCGCATTGATAGTCCCCTATTTCAAACGCTCGTTGCGGGTCAAAGCGACGTTTGTGAATCCGTAATAACCTTACAGTTAACCTGTTGTCGCCTGCTCTGGATTAACGGATAATAGGCGGCTTTTTTATTTCAGGCCGAAAAATGACTGACTACCTGTTACTGTTTGTCGGAACTGTACTGGTCAATAACTTTGTACTGGTTAAGTTTCTGGGCCTCTGTCCGTTTATGGGCGTTTCCAAAAAACTGGAAACTGCAATGGGGATGGGGCTGGCAACAACATTTGTGATGACGCTGGCGTCAATTTGCGCCTGGCTTATCGATACGTGGATCTTGATTCCACTCAATCTGATTTACCTGCGCACGCTAGCGTTTATTTTAGTGATCGCTGTTGTCGTGCAGTTCACCGAGATGGTAGTGCGTAAAACCAGCCCGGTGCTTTATCGTCTGCTGGGGATTTTTCTGCCGCTTATTACCACCAACTGTGCGGTGCTTGGTGTCGCGTTGCTGAATATTAATCTCGGGCATAATTTCTTGCAGTCGGCGCTGTACGGTTTTTCAGCAGCTGTCGGCTTCTCGTTGGTGATGGTGCTTTTCGCAGCCATCCGCGAGCGCCTGGCTGTGGCTGATGTCCCGGCACCTTTTCGTGGTAATGCCATTGCGCTGATTACCGCAGGTCTTATGTCTCTGGCCTTTATGGGCTTTAGTGGTTTGGTGAAGTTGTAATGAATGCTATCTGGATTGCCGTTGCCGCCATAAGCCTGCTGGGCCTGGCGTTTGGCGCCATTCTGGGTTATGCCTCCCGCCGTTTTGCGGTGGAAGACGATCCGGTCGTTGAGAAAATTGACGAAATTTTACCGCAGAGCCAGTGTGGTCAATGCGGTTATCCTGGCTGTCGCCCGTATGCGGAGGCTATCAGTTGCAACGGTGAAAAAATCAACCGCTGCGCCCCTGGTGGCGAAGCAGTAATGCTGAAAATTGCCGAGTTGCTCAACGTCGAACCACAGCCGCTGGATGGCGAAGTGCAAGAGTTGACGCCTGCGCGTATGGTAGCGGTTATCGATGAAAATAACTGTATTGGCTGCACTAAGTGTATTCAGGCGTGTCCGGTGGACGCCATTGTCGGCGCTACCCGAGCAATGCATACCGTCATGAGCGATCTGTGCACAGGTTGTAATCTGTGTGTAGACCCATGCCCAACGCATTGCATCTCCTTACAACCGGTTGCAGAAACGCCAGACAGCTGGAAATGGGATCTGAACACCATTCCCGTGCGCATCATTCCCGTGGAACACCATGCTTAAGTTATTCTCTGCTTTCAAAAAAAATAAAATCTGGGACTTCGATGGCGGCATTCATCCACCGGAGATGAAAACTCAGTCCAACGGTACTCCCCTGCGCCAGGTTCCGCTGGCGCAGCGATTTGTTATTCCACTGAAACAGCATATTGGTGCTGAAGGCGAGCTGTGCGTTAACGTTGGTGATAAGGTACTGCGTGGACAGCCACTCACCCGTGGACGCGGCAAAATGCTACCGGTTCACGCACCAACGTCTGGCACCGTTACGGCTATTGCGCCCCACTCTACTGCTCATCCATCGGCATTGGCTGAATTAAGCGTGATTATTGACGCCGATGGGGAAGATTGCTGGATCCCACGTGACGGTTGGACCGATTACCGCTCACGCAGTCGGGAAGAATTAATCGAACGCATTCATCAATTTGGCGTCGCCGGACTGGGTGGTGCTGGCTTCCCTACTGGCGTTAAATTGCAGGGCGGCAGCGATAAAATCGAAACGTTGATCATTAATGCCGCAGAATGCGAGCCGTATATTACCGCCGATGACCGACTGATGCAGGATTGCGCCGCCCAGGTCGTGGAAGGTATTCGCATTCTTGCGCATATTCTACAGCCACGCGAAATTCTGATCGGAATTGAAGATAACAAACCGCAGGCAATTTCCATGCTGCGTGCGGTGTTGGCGGATTCTCACGATATTTCTCTGCGAGTTATTCCGACCAAATATCCTTCTGGCGGCGCCAAACAGTTAACCTACATCCTGACCGGAAAGCAGGTTCCACACGGCGGTCGTTCATCAGATATCGGCGTGTTAATGCAAAACGTCGGCACGGCTTACGCAGTGAAACGTGCCGTTATTGATGGCGAGCCGATTACCGAGCGTGTCGTGACGCTGACTGGCGAAGCAATTGCACGCCCCGGCAGCGTATGGGCACGACTGGGTACGCCGGTCCGTCATTTATTGAACGATGCAGGATTCTGCCCTTCTGCCGATCAAATGGTGATTATGGGCGGCCCGCTAATGGGTTTTACCTTGCCGTGGCTGGATGTTCCGGTCGTAAAAATAACCAACTGTTTACTGGCACCGTCTGCCAATGAACTTGGCGAACCACAGGAAGAACAAAGCTGCATCCGTTGTAGCGCCTGTGCTGATGCCTGCCCTGCAGATCTCCTGCCGCAACAGTTGTACTGGTTCAGCAAAGGTCAGCAGCACGATAAAGCCACCACACATAACATTGCAGATTGTATTGAATGCGGGGCCTGTGCGTGGGTTTGCCCAAGTAATATCCCTCTTGTGCAATATTTCCGTCAGGAAAAAGCCGAGATTGCCGCCATTCGTCAGGAAGAAAAACGCGCAGCCGAAGCAAAAGCACGCTTTGAAGCTCGTCAGGCACGTCTGGAACGTGAAAAAGCCGCGCGTCTTGAACGACACAAGAACGCGGCGGTTCAACCTGCGGCCAAAGACAAAGATGCGATTGCTGCGGCACTGGCACGCGTAAAAGAAAAACAGGTCCAGGCCACACAACCTATTGTGATAAAAGCTGGCGAACGCCCGGATAACAGCGCGATTATTGCGGCACGGGAAGCGCGTAAAGCGCAAGCCAGAGCGAAACAGGCTGAATTGCAACAGACTAACGAAGCCGCAACGGTTGCCGATCCGCGTAAAGCGGCAGTGGAAGCCGCAATTGCTCGCGCCAAAGCACGCAAGCAGGAGCAGCAGCCTGCTAACGAAGAACCGCAGGAACAGGTTGACCCGCGTAAAGCTGCCGTCGAAGCGGCTATCGCCCGTGCGAAAGCGCGCAAGCAGGAGCAACAGCCTGCTAACGAAGAACCGCAGGAACAGGTTGACCCGCGTAAAGCTGCCGTCGAAGCGGCTATTGCCCGTGCGAAAGCGCGCAAGCTGGAACAGCAGCAGGCAAATGGAGAGCCAGAGGAACAGGTTGACCCGCGTAAAGCTACCGTTGAAGCCGCTATCGCCCGCGCCAAAGCGCGCAAGCAGGAACAGCAGCAGGCCAACGTAGAGCCAGAAGAACAGATTGACCCGCGTAAAGCTGCCGTTGAAGCCGCTATCGCCCGTGCTAAAGCGCGCAAGCTGGAACAGCAGCAGGCCAACGTAGAGCAGGAAGAACAGGTTGATCCCCGCAAAGCTGCAGTTGCCGCGGCTATCGCCCGGGTTCAGGCAAAAAAAGCCGCTCAGCAAAAGGTTGTAAACGAGGACTAAATGGTATTCAGAATAGCTAGCTCCCCTTATACCCATAACCAGCGCCAGACATCGCGCATCATGCTGCTGGTGCTGGTCGCAACCGTCCCTGGCATCGCTGCGCAACTGTGGTTTTTTGGCTGGGGTACTTTTGTTCAAATCCTGTTGGCCTCGGTCAGTGCACTCTTAGCCGAAGCCCTCGTACTCAAACTGCGCAAGCAATCTGTAGCTACAACCTTAAAAGATAACTCAGCATTGCTAACGGGCTTATTACTGGCGGTAAGTATCCCGCCTCTTGCGCCGTGGTGGATGGTGGTACTCGGCACGGTGTTTGCCGTAATCATCGCTAAACAGCTGTATGGCGGTCTGGGGCAAAATCCGTTTAACCCGGCAATGATTGGTTATGTGGTATTACTGATCTCCTTCCCGGTACAGATGACCAGCTGGTTGCCGCCGCATGAGATTGCGGTCAACATCCCTGGATTCATTGACGCTGTACAGATCATCTTCAGCGGCCATACCGCCAGTGGTGGTGATATGAACACACTTCGCTTAGGTATCGATGGCATTAGCCAGGCGACACCGCTGGATACGTTCAAAACATCTGTACGCGCCGGTCATTCGGTTGAGCAGATTATGCAGTATCCAATCTACAGCGGTGTTCTCGCGGGCGCTGGCTGGCAATGGGTAAACCTCGCCTGGCTGGCTGGTGGTGTGTGGCTGCTATGGCAGAAAGCGATTCGTTGGCATATTCCCGTCAGTTTCTTAGTGACACTGGCCCTGTGCGCAACGCTGGGTTGGTTGTTCGCTCCCGAAACACTATCTTCACCGCAGATTCATCTGCTGTCTGGCGCGACCATGCTCGGTGCATTCTTTATTCTGACCGATCCAGTAACCGCGTCTACCACCAATCGTGGTCGTCTGATTTTCGGTGCACTGGCGGGATTATTAGTCTGGCTGATCCGCAGTTTTGGTGGCTATCCTGACGGCGTTGCCTTTGCTGTCCTGCTGGCGAACATCACGGTTCCTCTGATCGATTACTACACGCGTCCACGCGTATACGGCCATCGCAAAGGATAAACCATGCTGAAGACTATCCGAAAACACGGTATTACGCTGGCGCTGTTCGCCGCTGGTTCAACAGGTTTAACGGCTGCCATCAACCAGATGACCAAAGCCACGATTGCTGAACAGGCTAGCCTGCAACAAAAAGCGTTATTTGATCAGGTGTTACCAGCCGATCGCTATAACAACGAGCTGGCCCAAAGTTGCTATATAGTGACTGCGCCAGAGTTAGGAAAAGGTGAACATCGGATTTACATCGCGAAACAGGATGATAAACCGGTAGCTGCCGTTCTGGAGGCCACCGCGCCGGATGGTTATTCCGGTGCGATTCAGTTGTTGGTTGGGGCCGATTTTAACGGCACGGTACTTGGCACCCGCGTGACAGAACATCACGAAACGCCGGGACTTGGCGACAAAATCGAACTACGCCTTTCTGACTGGATCACCCATTTTGCGGGTAAACAAATCAGCGGTGCGGATGACGCTCACTGGGCGGTGAAGAAAGATGGTGGTGATTTCGACCAGTTCACCGGGGCGACCATTACGCCTCGCGCGGTGGTGAATGCGGTAAAACGCGCCGGATTGTATGCCCAAACGTTGCCAGCACAACTTTCTCAACTTCCTGCCTGTGGAGAATAAACCGTGAGCGAAATTAAAGACGTTATTGTTCAGGGGTTATGGAAGAACAACTCCGCGTTGGTCCAGTTACTTGGCCTCTGTCCGCTGCTGGCGGTCACTTCCACTGCCACCAACGCACTGGGTTTAGGGCTTGCGACAACGCTGGTGTTGACTCTCACCAACCTGACCATCTCGACGCTGCGTCACTGGACGCCAGCCGAAATCCGAATCCCGATTTACGTGATGATCATCGCCTCGGTGGTCAGCGCCGTACAAATGCTGATTAACGCATACGCCTTTGGCCTGTATCAATCGTTAGGGATTTTTATTCCGCTGATTGTCACTAACTGTATCGTTGTTGGCCGTGCGGAAGCCTTCGCCGCAAAAAAAGGTCCGGCGCTCTCCGCACTTGATGGTTTTTCGATAGGCATGGGCGCAACCTGCGCCATGTTCGTACTGGGTTCACTACGCGAGATCATCGGCAACGGAACATTGTTTGACGGTGCCGATGCGTTGTTGGGCAGCTGGGCCAAAGTACTTCGGGTAGAGATCTTCCATACCGATTCTCCCTTCCTGTTAGCAATGTTACCGCCAGGCGCATTCATTGGTCTGGGACTGATGCTGGCGGGAAAATATCTGATTGATGAAAGAATGAAAAAGCGCCGTGCTGAAGCAGCTGCTACACGCGAGTTGCCAAACGGTGAAACAGGGAATGTCTGATGAACAAAGCAAAACGACTGGAGATCCTCACTCGCCTGCGTGAGAACAACCCTCATCCCACAACCGAACTTAATTTCAGTTCGCCTTTTGAATTATTAATTGCTGTACTGCTTTCCGCCCAGGCGACCGATGTCAGCGTCAATAAGGCGACGGCAAAGCTTTACCCGGTGGCCAATACACCTGCCGCAATGCTCGAACTGGGCGTCGATGGGGTTAAAACGTATATCAAAACCATTGGGCTATATAACAGCAAAGCAGAAAATATCATCAAAACCTGCCGTATTTTGCTCGAACAACATAATGGCGAAGTGCCGGAAGATCGCGCTGCGCTGGAGGCCCTGCCCGGTGTAGGGCGTAAAACAGCAAACGTGGTATTGAATACTGCTTTCGGTTGGCCGACCATTGCTGTAGATACGCACATTTTCCGCGTCTGTAATCGCACCCAATTTGCACCGGGGAAAAATGTCGAACAGGTTGAAGAAAAACTACTCAAAGTGGTTCCTGCAGAATTCAAAGTCGATTGCCACCACTGGTTAATCCTCCACGGGCGTTACACCTGTATTGCCCGCAAGCCTCGCTGTGGCTCCTGCATTATTGAAGATCTTTGTGAATACAAAGAGAAAGTTGACATCTGACGAAAAGGGGTAACATCGTTATCCCATTCATAACTATTTCTCATCCTCTTATAAAACATCTTGTTAACGTCAATGATGCCGCCTCGCGGCATCATTATCAGGCAATCCGTTTGTGAATAACCAAAAATGCAGGTTAATTGTTTTTTTAATAGCGAAATTTTCTATCTATTCGTGATCAAGATCACATTGATGTCACAATGTAAAAATATTGCTCTATTTAAGTTAAATTTGACAAGGCATTGATTCAACCAGGGCATAAACCTACAAAACATTACACTGTCTATTTTTCAGATAATGGACTATCTCACTACATAAAACACCTTACAGTAGAACATATCGCCAAATATCAGTATCCCCCCTCTTCTGGTAGTGAAAAAATCTGCCGTTACGTTTTATGAAAAATTTAACGCTGGATAACATTTCAATGGGCGGATGATTTCTCCACACCAGTTATATGTAACAGATTATTACAAAGGACTTGTCTGAAAGTGCAAGATAGTGAACATTACCTGCCGTTTCCCCTCCCACTATAACAATTGCGCGTATGTTTATTAGACATCACGCGAGAAAGCACCCCCGTTAATATGGGATGTAAAAAAAGAGGTAAAAGTGTCCACTGCAAACCAAAAACCAACAGAAAGCGTTAGTTTGAACGCTTTCAAACAACCGAAGGCGTTCTATCTCATCTTCTCGATCGAGTTATGGGAACGCTTTGGTTATTACGGCCTACAAGGAATTATGGCTGTCTACCTGGTTAAACAACTGGGTATGTCCGAAGCGGATTCAATCACACTTTTCTCTTCCTTTAGCGCCCTGGTTTATGGTCTTGTCGCTATTGGTGGTTGGTTAGGCGATAAAGTACTGGGTACAAAACGCGTCATTATGCTTGGCGCTATTGTGCTGGCGATTGGTTATGCGCTGGTTGCCTGGTCTGGTCACGATGCCGGTATCGTCTATATGGGTATGGCGGCAATTGCGGTCGGTAACGGCCTGTTTAAAGCCAACCCGTCTTCACTGCTGTCAACTTGCTACGAGAAAAACGATCCACGCCTGGACGGTGCATTCACCATGTACTACATGTCCGTCAACATCGGTTCATTCTTCTCTATGATTGCAACGCCGTGGTTAGCAGCCAAGTATGGCTGGAGCGTCGCATTCGCCCTTAGCGTAGTTGGTCTGTTGATCACCATCGTTAACTTCGCCTTTTGCCAACGCTGGGTTAAGCAGTACGGTTCAAAACCTGACTTCGAGCCGATCAACTACCGCAATCTGCTGTTAACCATTATTGGTGTTGTCGCGCTGATTGCTATTGCCACCTGGCTGCTGCACAACCAGGACGTTGCGCGTATGGCGCTGGGCGTTGTTGCCTTCGGTATCGTGGTTATCTTCGGTAAAGAAGCCTTTGCAATGAAAGGTGCTGCACGTCGTAAAATGATCGTTGCTTTCATCCTGATGCTTGAAGCAATCATCTTCTTCGTGCTGTACAGCCAGATGCCGACGTCTCTGAACTTCTTTGCAATCCGTAACGTTGAGCACACCATTCTGGGCCTGGCAGTAGAACCTGAACAGTATCAGGCACTGAACCCGTTCTGGATCATCATTGGTAGCCCGATTCTCGCCGCTATCTATAACAAGATGGGCGATACCCTGCCGATGCCGACTAAGTTTGCTATCGGTATGGTGATGTGTTCTGGCGCGTTCCTGATCCTGCCACTGGGCGCGAAATTCGCCTCTGACGCCGGTATCGTGTCTGTAAGCTGGCTGGTCGCAAGCTATGGCCTGCAGAGTATCGGTGAACTGATGATCTCCGGTCTGGGTCTGGCAATGGTTGCGCAGCTCGTTCCACAGCGTCTGATGGGCTTTATTATGGGTAGCTGGTTCCTGACCACTGCCGGTGCAAACCTGATTGGTGGTTATGTTGCGGGTATGATGGCGGTACCGGATAACGTAACCGATCCGCTGATGTCGCTGGAAGTCTATGGTCGCGTGTTCTTACAGATTGGTGTCGCCACTGCCGTTATTGCAGTGCTGATGCTGCTGACCGCGCCGAAACTGCATCGTATGACTCAGGACGATGCTGCTGATAAAGCGGCGAAAGCTGCCGTAGCGTAAATTTCAGGAAAACTCTTTTACAAGCCGCTAACTTTTCGTTAGCGGCTTTTTTTTTGTTCAGCAACGCACTACCATACTTTAAACCACAGCCAAAAGGAGTTACCGATGAAACTGTTCTACAAACCGGGCGCCTGCTCTCTTGCTTCCCATATCATCCTGCGTGAGAGCGGAAAGGACTTTACGCTCACCAGTGTGGATTTAATGAAAAAACGTCTGGAAAACGGCGATGATTACTTTGCGATTAATCCTAAAGGGCAGGTTCCTGCTCTGCTGCTGGACGATGGCACTCTGCTCACGGAAGGCGTGGCCATTATGCAGTATCTTGCCGACAGCGTCCCCGACCGCCAGTTACTGGCTCCGGTAAACAGTATTTCTCGCTATAAAACCATCGAATGGCTGAACTATATCGCCACTGAGTTGCATAAAGGCTTTACTCCGCTGTTTCACCCGGCTACACCGGAAGAGTTCAAGCCGACTGCACGCGCACAGCTGGAGAAAAAACTGCAGTACGTTAACGATGCGCTGAAAGAGGATCACTGGATTTGCGGGCAACGTTTTACTATTGCTGACGCCTATCTGTTTACTGTACTGCGCTGGGCATATGGGGTGAAATTGAATCTGGAAGGTTTAGCGCATATTGCCGCCTATATGCAGCGTATGGCTGAACGTCCGACGGTAAAAGCCGCGCTAACAGCAGAAGGCTTGCAGTAATGGTTTATCGGCCCGCAGGATACTGTGGGCCGACAAGACACTTTTCAGAGCTTCGTCGCACTGAAGTAGTGTTCTGGTTTAGCAATACGATCCTGGGCAGCTACAACTTGCAGCTCATATTCCTGCATTGCTTTGGTGGTTACCATAATTTCGTATACCGCCGCGGTCACATGCTCCAGCGCCTGCTGCAACGTTGCGCCCTGTAGTAGTTTCACCAGCAGTAACCCGCTCGTCACATCACCAACACCTACTGGCTGACGCGTGCCAAAATCTACCAGAGGACGGTCGATATGCCAGGCTTCATCGGCAGTGACCAGCAGCATTTCAAAACGTTCTGTGCTGTAACCGGCACGCGCCAGATGTTTCACCAGTACGATTTCAGGCCCCTGAGCAATAAGTTCGCGCGCAGCTTTAACCGCATCTTCGACGTTATGTACCGGATGCTCGCAGAGGATTTCCAGCTCAACCAGATTTGGCGCGATGATATCGCTGGCAGGAAGACCGTGACGCACGTGGAACTCCGCCACACCTTGCGCAACGATACAGCCTTTTTCGGGGTGCCCCATTACCGGATCGCAAAAATATTTCGCCTGCGGGTTCGCCGCTTTCACCTGACGGACAATACCGAGGATATGCTCGCCCTGCTCCGCCGACCCCAGATAGCCGCTTAATACAGCATCACAAGTGTGCAACTTATCGATGGCAGCAATGCCTTGCACAATTTCGGTTAAATGGCTGGGCGGCATAACACAGCCGGTCCATTTGCCGTATTGAGTGTGATTAGAAAATTGAACGGTGTTGAGCGGCCAGACATTCGCGCCCAGGCGGCGCATTGGAAACTCTGCCGCACTGTTACCCGCATGACCATAGACAACGTGAGACTGGATAGCGAGAATATTTTTCATCGTGTTCCCTGTATAAAAATCAGGGGGAGTGATTTCTCACCCCCCCTTTCCACTTAATGCATTATTTCCAGCAAATCAGACAGTAATTCTTTTTGCCGCGACGAAGTAAGGTATAACGACCAAACAGACGATCTTCTTCTTTAAAGAAGTATTCTGGATCGGACTGTTTTTCACCATTAATGGTGATGGCATTAGAGGCGATAGTTTTACGCGCCTGACCACGAGAAGGTTGCAGTTCAGAATCAACCAACGCCTGCATCAAATCAGCGCCTTTTTCCATCTCTACCATCGGTACGCCGTCCTGCGACAGTTGTTCGAAGTCCGCTTCACTTAGCGCACTCAGAGAACCGCTGAACAGGCACTCGGTAATACGTTTCGCAGCTTGCAGACCTTCTTCACCGTGAACCAGACGCGTCACCTGCTCCGCCAGCACATACTGAGCGCGTGGCGCTTTACCGCTGTTTTTGTCTTCTTCTTCGAGGGCATTGATCTCTTCAATGCTCATAAAGGTAAAGAACTTCAGGAAGCGGTAAACGTCAGCATCAGCAGTATTGATCCAGAACTGGTAGAACTTGTACGGACTGGTTTTCTTCGGATCCAGCCATACTGCACCACCTTCAGTTTTACCGAACTTAGTGCCGTCTGCTTTGGTGATCAGCGGAACGGTCAGGCCAAACACCTGGTTCTGATGCAGACGACGGGTCAGATCGATACCAGAGGTGATGTTACCCCACTGGTCAGAACCGCCGATTTGCAGCACCACACCGTACTGTTTGTTCAGGCAGGCAAAGTCATAGCCCTGCAACAGGTTGTAGGAAAACTCGGTAAACGAAATCCCCTGATCTTCACGGTTGAGACGCTGTTTAACCGCTTCTTTGTTGATCATCTGGTTAACGGAGAAGTGCTTGCCGATATCGCGCAGGAAGGTCAGCACATTCATATTGCCGAACCAGTCATAGTTGTTCGCTGCGATAGCAGAGTTTTCTCCGCAGTCGAAATCGAGGAACGGGGCAACCTGCTTGCGGATTTTGTCCACCCACTCCTGAACAGTTTCTTCAGTGTTCAGCTTACGCTCGGCAGCTTTGAAGCTCGGGTCGCCAATCAGACCCGTGGCGCCGCCTACCAGCGCAACCGGCTTGTGGCCCGCCTGCTGGAAGCGTTTCAGGCATAACAATGGAACAAGATGCCCCAAATGCAAGCTGTCAGCGGTAGGATCGAAGCCGCAATAGAGCGCGATCGGGCCTTGCGCCAGTCGCTCTGCTAACGCTTCTTCGTCCGTCACCTGGGCCACTAGCCCCCGCTCTTGCAATTGTTTAATCAAGTTACTGCTTGCCATCAAAATCTCCATGTATATAACGACTGCACCTTTGCCGGTACACGACTTTTCGCCAGATGCGAAAGAGACATAGAATAAAGTGCCGGAATCAGGAGTACCAGCGATTAAAGCAAGATTTTTGCATCTTTTCAGGGTGCGAGGCGATCGATTTTCCACGCCTCGTTTTCACGCTGGTACAAAAAGCGGTCATGCAGCCGATGCTCACCGCCCTGCCAGAACTCAATCTGTTCAAGGCTGACGCGAAAACCGCCCCAAAAACTCGGCAACGGCACTTCGCCCTGCTGAAACTTCTGCTTCAATTCCAGGAATTTGCTTTCAAGGATCCCACGCGCAGAAATACGGCTGGATTGCTTCGATACCCACGCGCCAATCTGGCTATCACGCGGGCGGCTATGAAAATATTTCATCACTTCGAGAGTCGAAAGACGTTCCGCTTTACCGGTAACCATCACCTGGCGTTCCAGGGTATGCCACGGAAAAAGCAGGCTAACGCGCGGATTATTTTCGATTTGGTGTGCTTTACGGCTGCCAAGGTTGGTGTAAAACACCATCCCTTTTTCATCGTAATGTTTTAGTAAAACAATGCGCTGATAGGGTTGGCCATGTTCATCAACGGTGGCGACGACCATCGCAGTAGGATCGGCCAGTTTGGCTTCACAGGCCTGAGAAAGCCAGCGTTCAAAAAGGGTTAAAGGATCGGCGGGAAGATCGCGGCGGCGTAAACCGCCTTTAGTGTATTCGCGGCGCAGATGCGCGATTTGCTGCAATTCGTCGTTATCAGCCATGGTTTTCTTTACAAATTGTCAGTGGGTGACGCTATTGTGCGCCGCCCCTGGAAAAATCTCAACGCTGCGGATTTTGTAACTGACAGTTATTCAAGACGATGCGGTCACGTTTATAGACCGTCGCCTCATCACCTTTTGACCAGAAAACGTAGATACCGTCGGTATAACGTGCGCCAGAAGCTGAAATACCCTGTTTAAGGTGCAGCAGTTGATTATCGTAAACAAAACTAACTTCCTGACGCGGATTATTCAGTTTGACCGTCAACGGTTTTTCATCACACTGGTATTCCAGCGTATCAGTTTGCATGCGCTCAACCAGTTGATTAAACGCGCCACAGCCGGTAAGAAATAGCGGCAGACAAAGTAGTAACAGTTTTTTCATAAACATATCCCGAAGACTTTCCTGGTCCGGAGGGCAAAAACGCCCTCCTCAACTTCCAAGTGTAACGGCAGACGCAGTAAGAAAAATTCAGTTAACTCTGATATCGCGGGTTGGCAGGGAAAATAGCGCCCAGCACCGTCTCCTCGCTTGCGCCGGTAACGGAAGGTAGATTGCCGGGCAGCCCAGCCAGCGTTCGCCAGGCAAGCCATGCGAAGGCTAACGCTTCCATATCATCGCCACTAATGCCAACGGCATCGGTGGAGATCACTTCAGTACCTGGCAGTAATGCAGCCAGACGCGCCATAAGCAGCGGATTGCGACTTCCGCCACCACATACCATCAATCGATCGCAGCCACCGCTCAACAAGACTTGTTCAGAAATGGTCACGGCGGTGAGTTCCGCCAGTGTTGCCTGGACATCTCGCGCATCCAGGCCAGGGAAATCGCGTAGATGGCGCTCCAGCCAGGCATAGTTAAAGTATTCGCGCCCGGTGCTTTTGGGTGTTGGCTGGGAAAAATAGGGATCGCTAAGCATTTTTTGCAGCAGCGGCAGAATAACCTTGCCCGCCCGCGCCCACTCAGCGTCTTTATCGTAAGGTTTACCGACCTGACGCCAGATCCATGCGTCCATTAGCATGTTGCCCGGTCCGGTATCGTAGCCACCTACCGGCATTCCCGGAATGAGTAGTGACAGATTGGCAATACCACCAATATTAAGCACCATTCGCCGCTCAGTTGGATGGGCCAGCAATGCGTGATGAAAAGCAGGTACCAGCGGTGCGCCCTGGCCACCTAAGGCGATATCGCGACGGCGAAAATCCCCGACGACGGTAATTCCAGTCCGCGCAACAATTTGATTGTTATCACCAATCTGTAGCGTATGTGGCGCGACGCCCGTGGGTTCGTGCCAGACGGTCTGGCCATGACAACCGATAGCTACGATATCTTTCGGCTGTAAATTTTCTGCTTTTAATAGTGCATTAACGGCATCCGCAAACAAGCAGCCAAGTCGGGTATCCAGTTGACCAAACTGGGAGAGCGTAAGCTGTTGCCCCTGGCAAATATCCAGCACCGCCTGTTTGATTGATGGGGGAATCGGCCAGCTCAAACTCGCCAGCTGCGCCACCCGGTGTTCATCGATCGTCGCCAACACAACATCGACACCATCCAGGCTAGTACCTGACATAACACCAATAAAGCGGCCTGATTTCATAGTTCATCCTTTTTCAATCTGATGTTTGCGTTCCACTCAAACACAAACCTTTCGCGAATTCCATGCATAAGAGCCGATTTTTATCGTTGGTAGTAAAAGATTATATTCACATCAATAACTAATATGAATGTTTTGTTTATACTTGGTTAACCCTACTCTAATTATGATTTAATCATGTTTTAGTGGAACATGTAATCATGGTTATACTAATGCGAATAACTTTGACCATTAGGGATGCTCGTGAGGCGTTTCATGGTAATCAGGAGATTTTTCAATGATTAAACGCGTACTGGTTGTATCAATGGTAGGTCTTTCTCTTGTTGGTTGTGTTAACAACGATACCCTATCTGGTGATGTTTATACTGCCTCTGAAGCGAAGCAAGTGCAGAATGTCAGCTACGGCACAATCGTTAACGTACGGCAGGTACAAATTCAGGGTGGTGATGATTCCAACGTCATCGGCGCAATTGGCGGTGCAGTTCTCGGTGGTTTTCTTGGTAATACCGTTGGTGGTGGTACGGGACGCTCTTTGGCTACCGCAGCAGGTGCCGTCGCGGGTGGCGTAGCCGGTCAGGGCGTACAGAGCGCAATGAACAAAACACAGGGTGTGGAGCTGGAAATTCGTAAAGATGATGGCAACACCATCATGGTGGTACAGAAACAGGGCAATACCCATTTCTCTCCGGGACAACGTGTAGTTCTGGCCAGCAACGGCAGCCAGGTGACGGTTTCCCCGCGCTAAACAAGTTGACGTGTGGTCAGGTACCTGGCCACACGCCCCCTTTATTTCACCCTTTGGCCTGTAACTCAGTAATATTATGCTCAAGTTTTGCAATGAGCCTAATCAGTTGTTCCAGTTCCTCTGCTGAAATCCCATCCAAAATTTCCGCCCGGGTCTTGTTAATAACAGCTTCCATTTCGCTAATCAGCGGCTCCGCCTTTTCCGTCAGTTTAATACGTTTGGCCCGCCGATCGCTGGGACAAGTTTGACGCGAAATTAACCCTTTTTCTTCCAGTTGGTCCAACGTACGAACCAGTGATGGCTGCTCAATGCCGATCGCTTTTGCCAGTTGAATTTGCGACTGGTCTGGAGGTAACTGATGTATATTGTGCAACGTCACCCAATGGGTTTGCGTTAACTCCAGGGGTTTCAGGCGATGGTCTATCAGAGCACGCCATATGCGCACCAACCGTGCCAGATCAGAACCTAGTGGCGATTCCAATTTCATCTCCTTATAATTAGCTTGCTAAGATATTATACGGCTTTTAGAATAGTGTGCAGCAATTGTATTGCTAAAACAAATGGATTGCTGCATTTGCTTACCGTCAGACATGCTTTTCAGAAATAGCGAGTAATTTTCTCTCACATAAACAATATTTATTAATCTAAAGCAATAAACTCAGCCTCAAAGGAATCTATTTTGTGAAGTTTATGCATAGTGCAACAGGATTGCCCCTACAAGATCTGGCGTTCGGTGCATCCGTCTACTTTCCTCCGTTTTTCAAAGCCTTCGCGCTTGGATTCGTCGTATGGCTTGTCCTACACCGCCTGCTTCGCGACTGGATCTACGCGGGCGACATCTGGCATCCCTTGTTAATGGATTTGTCGCTGTTTGCGATCTGCGTATGCTCCGCCCTGGCAATATTGATTGCGTGGTAACTATGTCAATTAAAACCATTAAGTATTTCTCAACAATAATTGTAGCAGTAGTTGCCGTTCTCGCCGGGTGGTGGCTCTGGAACTATTACATGCAATCACCGTGGACGCGGGATGGCAAAATACGCGCGGAACAGGTCGCTATCACCCCACAAGTGTCCGGACGTATTGTTGAGATGAATATAAAAGACAACCAGTTGGTTAACGCTGGCGATATTCTGCTCACTATCGATAAAACACCCTTCCAGATTGCCGAACTGAATGCCCGGGCCCAACTGGCGAAAGCGCAATCTGATCTTGCCAGAGCCAATAATGAGGCCAATCGCCGCCGTCATCTCTCGCAAAATTTTATCTCTGCCGAAGAACTGGATACGGCAAACCTCAATGTTAAAGCGATGCAGGCCAGTGTCGATGCCGCACAAGCAACGCTGAAACAGGCACAATGGCAACTGGCACAAACGGAAATTCGCGCCCCGGTCAGCGGATGGGTCACCAACCTCACTACCCGCATCGGCGACTACGCCGACACAGGAAAACCGCTGTTTGCCCTGGTGGACAGTCACTCGTTTTACGTCATTGGTTATTTTGAAGAAACCAAATTGCGGCATATCCGCGACGGTGCGCCAGCACACATTACACTCTATAGCGACAACAAAACGTTACAGGGTCACGTCTCCAGTATCGGTCGGGCAATTTATGATCAGAGTGTGGAAAACGATTCCAGCCTGATTCCAGACGTTAAACCTAACGTTCCCTGGGTTCGTCTCGCCCAGCGCGTCCCGGTTCGCTTTGCCCTTGATAATGTTCCCGGCGATGTCACGCTAGTATCCGGCACAACCTGTAGTATCGCAGTAGGTCAGTAATGAACGCCTGGTCATGGTCTCTGCGCAATCTGCCCTGGTTTAAGGCCACGCTGGCACAATGGCGCTATGCGTTGCGCAATACCCTTGCCATGTGTCTGGCGCTGACTGTTGCTTATTATTTAAATCTGGACGAACCCTATTGGGCGATGACATCAGCTGCGGTAGTGAGCTTTCCGACAGTTGGCGGTGTCATCAGCAAAAGCCTGGGGCGCATCGCTGGCAGTTTGCTGGGGGCTATCGCGGCGCTAATCCTTGCCGGGCATACTCTCAACGAGCCGTGGTTCTTCCTGTTGAGCATGTCGGCATGGCTTGGTTTTTGTACCTGGGCCTGCGCGCATTTCACGAATAACGTGGCCTATGCGTTTCAACTGGCGGGTTACACAGCCGCGATTATCGCCTTCCCGATGGTCAATATCACTGAAGCAAGCCAGTTGTGGGACATCGCCCAGGCGCGCGTTTGCGAAGTGATCGTCGGTATTCTCTGCGGTGGGATGATGATGATGATTCTGCCGAGCACTTCCGATGCCACTGCCCTTTTAACCGCATTGAAAAACATGCACGCCCGTTTACTGGAACATGCCAGTTTACTCTGGCAGCCTGAAACAACCGATGCCATTCGTACCGCACATGAAGGGGTGATTGGGCAGATACTGACCATGAATTTGCTGCGAATTCAGGCGTTCTGGAGCCACTATCGCTTCCGCCAGCAAAACGCGCGCCTCAATGCGTTACTCCACCAGCAATTACGCATGACCAGCGTCATTTCGAGCTTGCGGCGTATGTTGCTCAACTGGCCATCACCCCCTGGTGCTATACGGGAAATTCTTGAACAGTTGCTAACGGCCCTCGCCAGCAGGCAAACGGATTTTTACACCGTCGCACGCATTATTGCCCCGCTACGCCCGACGAACTCAGCTGACTACCGGCACGTCGCCTTCTGGCAGCGACTACGTTATTTTTGCCGCCTTTATCTGCAAAGTAGTCAGGAATTACATCGTCTGCAAAGCGGCGCAGATGATCAAACCAGACGCCCTCGCGCGTCCGGGCTGGCACGTCATACCGATAATGCAGAAGCCATGTGGAGCGGGCTGCGGACATTTTGTACGTTGATGATGATTGGTGCGTGGAGTATTGCCTCGCAATGGGATGCCGGAGCCAATGCATTAACCCTGGCTGCAATTAGCTGCGTCCTTTACTCCGCCGTCGCAGCGCCGTTTAAGTCATTGTCGCTGCTGATGCGCACGCTGGTATTGCTTTCGTTCTTTAGCTTTGTGGTTAAATTTGGCCTGATGGTCCAAATTAGCGAGCTGTGGCAATTTTTGCTGTTTCTTTTCCCCCTGCTGGCAACGATGCAGCTACTCAAAATACAATTGCCAAAACAAGCTGCATTATGGGGGCAACTGATTGTTTTTATGGGATCGTTTATCGCTGTCACTAATCCCCCGGTGTATGATTTTGCTGATTTTCTTAACGATAATCTGGCAAAAATCGTTGGTGTGGCGTTGGCGTGGTTAGCGTTCGCCATTCTGCGTCCAGGATCAGATGCTCGTAAAAGCCGTCGTCATATTCGCGCGCTGCGCCGGGATTTTGTCGATCAACTAAGCCGCCATCCAACACTGAGTGAAAGCGAATTTGAATCTCTCACTTATCATCACGTCAGTCAGTTGAGCAACAGCCAGGATGCGCTGGCGCGCCGCTGGTTATTACGTTGGGGGGTGGTGCTACTGAACTGTTCGCATGTTGTCTGGCAATTACGCGAGTGGGAGTCGCGTTCTGATCCGTTATCACAAGTGCGGGATAACTGTATTTCGCTGTTGCGGGGAGTGATGAGTGAGCGTGGCGTTCAGCAAAAATCGCTGGCTGCCACACTTGAAGAATTACAGCGGATTTGCGACAGCCTTGCCCGGCATCATCAGCCTGCTGCCCGTGAGCTGGCAGCGATTGTCTGGCGACTATACTGCTCGCTTTCGCAACTTGAGCAAGCACCGCCGCAAGGTACGCTGGCCTCTTAACTACTTAATAACACCACAGGCATAGCGTTCACCGCCACCGCCCAGCGGTTTAGGCTGATCGGACATATTATCGCCGCCAACGTGGATCATCAGCGCCTTGTCTTTGATTTCATCGAGTGATTTCAGACGAGGCGCAATAACGGCATCGGTCGCCTTGCCGTCATTATTGACCACCAGCGCAGGCAGATCGCCTAAATGTCCCGCACCTTCCGGCCCTTCATGCTTGTTGGTTTTTTGTGGATCAAGATGCCCGCCTGCAGATTCCGCGGCGCTGGCTTTGCCATCTTTGGTGGCTGGCTGGCAGCGTCCTTTAGCATGAATATGGAAGCCATGTTCACCGGGGGGTAATGCTTTCAGATCGGGTGAAAACTCCAGACCTTTATCGGTTTCAGTAATAGTTACGCTACCTATTGACTGCCCAACCCCTTGCGACGTAACGAGGTTCATCTCGACTTTTTCACTGGCCGCTTGTGCGCCGGTCGCAACAACCAGCGCCAGAATAGCCAGACTAAAACGCTTCATAGGACCTCCGTTCATTGTGCATACCCGTTAAGTGTAAACCAGTGACACATATTTGAACGGCGGCTATTCCTAAAAGTGTTTATGGTACGTCGTAACCCAGTGCCGCTTTACGGATACGGAACCACTGCTGACGCGTCATTTTCAGGGCTTCTGCCTCTACAGCAGCCCGTACGCGCTCAATTTTACCGGAACCAATTATCGGCAACGGTTGCGACGGCAGACGTAATATCCAGGCATAAACAACCTGCTCAATAGTGGCCGCGTTTAATTCCTGGGCTATCACAGCGAGTTCATCACGCAGCGGCTGGAAAAAATCATCATTGAACAGACGTCCACCACCAAGGCACGACCACGCCATCGGACGAACACGCAGTTGTTGCAGTTGGTCGAGCGTGCCATCCAGCAGCAACGGCTGATGCACCGGGGATATTTCCACCTGATTAGTGGCAAGGGTAAATGGCAGGCGTGATTGCAACAGGGCAAATTGCGCAGGCGTGAAGTTGGAGACGCCAAAATGGCGCACTTTGCCGCTCTGATGCAGATGTTTAAACGCATCCGCCACTTCATCGGCATCCATTAACGGGTCGGGACGGTGGATTAACAGCAGATCCAGATGATCGGTCGCGAGATTAATCAGCGACTGTTCGGCGCTTTTAATAATATGGTCGCGGTCAGTGATGTAATGACCAATGACGTTTTCTTCACGCGCGGTCGTTGCGATGCCACATTTGCTGACGATTTCCATCCGTTCACGCAGATGAGGCGCCAGCTTCAGCGCCTCGCCAAACGCCGCTTCACACTGATAGCCGCCATATATATCAGCATGGTCCACGGTGGTAATGCCGAGATCCAGATGCTCCTCAATAAAGCTAACCAACCGACGGGCAGACATATTCCAGTCCATCAGTCGCCAGTAGCCCATCACAAAACGGGAAAACTCCGGGCCTTGCGGCGCAATAGTAATACGCTGAACCATAATCGCTTCCTCTTATCAGATATGAGAGGAGTATACGCAAGATTATGCTCAAAAGAGTGATGGTTGCTCCGGTTCATCTGATGACGTTGGCTTATTCGCGCGTAATTTACGCATCAGCCGCTGGCGACAAAGGCGCAGCACCTCTTGTTTTTCGCCATCGCTCATTTTATTCCAGTTAAAACGCTCATCCCGGCTACGAAAACAGCCGCGACAAAATCCGCGCTCATCAGACTGGCAAATTCCCCGGCACGGGCTCTGGACGGGAAAGAACTCTAGTTGCTCCGCCACTTCGCCCTCCTGAAATGAGATTATTACCACTATTGAAGCTCTTAATGCCCAAAGTAGCAACTTTGCTTGCACTAGACCGACTGGTCTACTACACTCGAACGCATGAACAAACACACCGAACATGATACTCGCGAACACCTCCTGGCGACGGGTGAGCAACTTTGCCTGCAACGTGGATTCACCGGGATGGGATTAAGCGAATTACTGAAGACCGCTGAAGTGCCGAAAGGATCCTTCTATCACTACTTTCGCTCTAAAGAAGCGTTTGGCGTTGCCATGCTTGAACGTCATTACGCAGCATACCACCAGCGACTAACAGAGTTACTGCAATCCGGCGAAGGTAATTACCGCGACCGCATACTGGCTTATTACCAGCAGACGCTGAACCAGTTTTGCCAACACGGAACCATCAGTGGTTGCCTGACAGTAAAACTCTCTGCCGAAGTATGCGATCTGTCAGAAGATATGCGCAGCGCGATGGATAAAGGCGCTAGCGGCGTGATCGCCCTGCTCTCGCAGGCGCTGGAAAATGGCCGTGCCAGCCATTGTTTAACCTTTTGTGGCGAACCGCTGCAACAGGCTCAAGTGCTTTACGCACTATGGCTGGGTGCGAATCTGCAGGCCAAAATTTCGCGCAATTCCGAACCACTGGAAAACGCGCTGGCACATGTAAAAACCATTATTGCGATGCCTGCCGTTTAGTAGGCTTTTTTATCACCAGACGACCGGGAGCCTTTATGTCATCTGAAAAACTGTATTCCCCACTGAAAGTGGGCGCGATCACGGCGGCAAACCGTATTTTTATGGCACCACTAACGCGTCTGCGCAGTATTGAACCGGGTGACATCCCGACTCCGTTGATGGCGGAATACTATCGCCAACGTGCCAGTGCTGGTTTGATTATTAGCGAAGCCACGCAAATTTCTGCTCAGGCAAAAGGATATGCAGGCGCGCCTGGCATCCATAGCCCGGAGCAAATTGCCGCATGGAAAAAAATCACCGCTGGCGTTCATGCTGAAAATGGTCATATGGCCGTACAGCTGTGGCACACCGGACGCATTTCTCACGCCAGCCTGCAACCTGGCGGCCAGGCACCGGTAGCACCTTCAGCACTTAGCGCGGGAACACGTACTTCTCTGCGCGATGAAAATGGTCAGGCGACCCGTGTTGAAACATCCATGCCGCGGGCACTGGAACTGGAAGAGATTCCGGGTATCGTCAATGATTTCCGTCAGGCCATTGCTAACGCGCGTGAAGCCGGGTTTGATCTGGTGGAGCTCCACTCTGCTCACGGTTATTTGCTGCATCAGTTCCTTTCCCCTTCTTCAAACCATCGTACCGATCAGTACGGCGGCAGCGTGGAAAATCGCGCACGCCTGGTACTGGAAGTGGTCGATGCCGGGATTGAAGAATGGGGTGCCGATCGCATTGGCATTCGCATTTCACCAATCGGTACGTTCCAGAATACGGATAACGGCCCGAATGAAGAAGCCGATGCGCTGTATCTGATTGAACAACTGGGCAAACGCGGCATTGCTTACCTGCATATGTCAGAACCAGACTGGGCAGGCGGCAAACCATATACCGAGGCGTTTCGCGAAAAAGTACGCGCCCGTTTCCACGGTCCGATTATCGGCGCAGGTGCATACACGGTAGAAAAAGCAGAAATGCTGATCGGTAAAGGGTTAATTGATGCGGTGGCATTTGGGCGTGACTGGATTGCGAATCCGGATCTGGTAGCCCGCTTGCAGCGCAAAGCCGAGCTTAACCCACAGCGTGCTGAAAGTTTCTATGGTGGCGGTGCGGAAGGCTATACCGATTACCCGACGTTGTAATCCAACATTGCGAGCGGCGTAAAGCCGCCGCTATACTAAAACAACATTTTGAATCTGTTAGCCATTTTGAGGATATAAAGATGCGTCTTCTTCATACCATGCTGCGCGTTGGCGATCTGCAACGCTCCATCGATTTTTATACCAAAGTGCTGGGCATGAAACTGCTGCGTACCAGCGAAAACCCGGAATACAAATACTCACTGGCGTTTGTTGGCTACGGCCCGGAAACCGAAGAAGCGGTGATTGAACTGACCTACAACTGGGGCGTGGATAAATACGAACTCGGCACTGCTTATGGTCACATCGCGCTTAGCGTAGATAACGCCGCTGAAGCGTGCGAAAAAATCCGTCAGAACGGGGGTAACGTCACCCGTGAAGCGGGTCCGGTAAAAGGCGGTACTACGGTTATCGCGTTTGTGGAAGATCCGGACGGTTACAAAATTGAATTAATCGAAGAGAAAGACGCCGGTCGCGGTCTGGGCAACTAATCTCCTGCCGGGCGCGAACTCATCGCGCCCGCATCTTTACTGCATCGACAAGTAATATTTGTCATAATGCGCGCTGCAATTTATCCGTATTAAGAGAATCAGATGTCCGATAACGCTCAACTTACCGGTCTGTGCGACCGTTTTCGTGGTTTTTATCCTGTTGTGATCGATGTTGAAACAGCCGGATTTAACGCCAAAACCGATGCGCTGCTTGAGATTGCCGCCATCACCCTGAAAATGGATGAACAAGGCTGGCTGATGCCGGACACCACATTACATTTCCACGTCGAACCATTTGTCGGCGCAAATTTGCAGCCAGAGGCCCTCGCCTTCAACGGCATTGACCCGAACGATCCCGAGCGCGGCGCGGTCAGCGAATACGAGGCGCTGCACGAAATTTTTAAAGTTGTACGTAAAGGCATTAAAGCGAGCGGCTGTAACCGCGCCATTATGGTGGCGCACAACGCCAATTTTGATCACAGCTTTATGATGGCCGCCGCAGAACGCGCCTCACTGAAACGTAACCCATTCCACCCTTTCGCCACTTTTGACACCGCGGCACTGGCCGGGCTGGCACTCGGACAAACCGTATTATCAAAAGCCTGCCAGACCGCGGGGATGGACTTCGACAGCACCCAGGCGCACTCCGCGCTGTACGACACCGAACGCACTGCTGTGCTGTTTTGTGAAATCGTCAATCGCTGGAAACGTCTGGGAGGCTGGCCGCTGCCTGCCGCCGAAGAGGTGTAATCGAGTCGATGCCTGATGACATGCAATGATTCAGGCATCTATAGTGAGGCTATCCCACGCATCATGCATGATATTCACGGGGAATAGCGTTAATGGCAGATAATCCAGACCCTTCATCGCTCCTGCCGGACGTGTTTTCACCGGCGACCCGCGACTGGTTTCTTCGCGCCTTTAAACAGCCGACCGCTGTCCAGTCACAAACCTGGCATGTGGCGGCACGAGGCGAACATGCGCTGGTGATTGCACCGACCGGCTCCGGGAAAACGCTGGCCGCTTTTCTCTATGCCCTCGATCAGCTCTTCCGCGAAGGCGGAGACAACGCCAGCGAGGCGCATAAGCGTAAAACCTCGCGCATCCTCTATATTTCACCGATTAAAGCCTTAGGCACCGACGTTCAGCGCAATTTGCAGATCCCGTTACAAGGCATTGCAGTGGAACGGCGGCGGCGCGGCGAAATGGAAGTCAACCTCCGCGTGGGCATCCGGACTGGCGATACGCCCGCGCAGGAACGCAGCAAACTGACCCGCAATCCGCCGGATATTCTGATAACCACGCCCGAATCACTCTATCTGATGCTGACCTCCCGCGCACGCGAGACGCTGCGCGGCGTCGAAACGGTGATTATTGATGAAGTCCACGCGGTCGCGGGAAGCAAACGCGGTGCGCATCTGGCGTTAAGCCTGGAACGGCTCGATGCGCTGCTACACACCTCAGCACAGCGAATTGGCCTTTCCGCGACTGTACGCTCAGCCAGCGATGTGGCAGCATTTCTTGGTGGCGATCGTCCGGTTACTGTTGTCAACCCGCCCGCAATGCGCCATCCGCAGATACGGATTGTCGTCCCAGTCGCCAATATGGATGATGTCTCATCGGTCGCCAGCGGCACTGGCGAAGACAGCCATGCGGGCAGAGAAGGCTCAATCTGGCCGTATATTGAAACCGGCATTCTTGATGAAGTGTTGCGCCATCGCTCGACCATCGTCTTTACAAATTCACGCGGCCTGGCGGAAAAACTGACGGCACGGCTGAATGAGCTTTACGCCGCACGATTGCAGCGCTCCCCGGCCATCGCCATAGACGCCACTCATTTCGAGTCGACCTCCGGCGCAACCTCAAACCGCGTACAAAGTAGCGATGTTTTCATTGCCCGCTCGCACCACGGTTCCGTCTCTAAAGAACAACGGGCGATAACCGAACAAGCCCTGAAATCAGGCGAATTGCGCTGTGTGGTCGCGACTTCCAGTCTCGAACTGGGGATTGATATGGGCGCGGTGGATCTGGTGATTCAGGTGGCGACGCCGCTTTCTGTCGCCAGCGGGCTACAGCGCATTGGTCGCGCCGGACATCAGGTTGGCGGTGTATCTAAAGGGCTATTTTTCCCCCGTACCCGGCGTGATTTAGTCGATTCCGCCGTCATTGTCGAGTGTATGTTTGCAGGCAGGCTGGAAAACCTGACGCCACCGCATAATCCACTCGACGTCCTTGCGCAGCAAACCGTTGCCGCCGCGGCGATGGATGAATTACAGGTAGACGAATGGTACTCCCGCGTACGCCGTGCTGCACCGTGGAAAGATCTGCCAAGACGCGTTTTTGACGCCACGCTGGATATGCTTTCCGGGCGCTATCCCTCAGGCGATTTTTCTGCTTTTCGACCAAAACTGGTCTGGAACAGGGGGACGGGGATATTGACCGCCCGCCCTGGCGCTCAATTGTTGGCTGTTACCAGCGGTGGCACCATTCCGGATCGTGGCATGTACAGTGTGTTATTACCCGAAGGTGAAGAACAGTCCGGTTCGCGGCGGGTGGGCGAACTGGATGAAGAGATGGTGTATGAATCGCGAGTGAATGACATCATCACTCTCGGCGCTACCTCATGGCGGATCCAACAAATCACCCGCGATCAGGTCATTGTGACACCTGCACCAGGTCGCTCTGCCCGACTTCCCTTCTGGCGTGGCGAAGGTAATGGACGCCCCGCTGAATTGGGGGAAATGATCGGCGATTTTCTCCATTTGCTGGCGGATGGCGCGTTCTTTTCCGGAAATATCCCGCCGTGGCTGGCAGAAGAAAATACACTCGCCAATATTCAGGGGCTGATTGACGAACAGCGTAACGCTACGGGCGTTGTCCCTGGAAGCCGCCACCTGGTTCTCGAACGCTGCCGTGATGAAATTGGCGACTGGCGCATTATTTTACACTCTCCCTATGGAAGACGAGTGCATGAACCGTGGGCGCTGGCGATTGCCGGACGACTGCATGCGCTATGGGGCGCTGATGCCTCGGTAGTCGCCAGCGATGACGGTATTGTCGCCCGCATTCCAGATACCGACGGCAAATTGCCTGACGCCGCGATATTTTTGTTTGAACCGGAAAAGTTGCTGCAAATTGTCCGCGAGGCGGTGGGCAACTCAGCACTTTTCGCCGCCCGTTTTCGCGAATGCGCCGCGCGGGCATTATTAATGCCGGGCCGCACGCCGGGCCATCGCACCCCGCTCTGGCAACAACGGCTGCGCGCCAGTCAGTTGCTGGAAATCGCCCAGGGTTATCCGGATTTTCCTGTCATTCTCGAAACTCTGCGTGAATGCCTGCAGGATGTGTATGACCTTCCCGCGCTGGAACGTTTGATGCGTCGCCTGAACGGTGGCGAAATTCAAATATCCGATGTAACGGCCGCTACGCCCTCGCCTTTCGCCGCCAGTTTATTGTTCGGTTATGTGGCGGAATTTATGTATCAGAGCGACGCCCCGCTGGCAGAACGCCGGGCATCCGTACTGTCGCTGGACAGCGAGTTACTGCGCAATCTACTCGGTCAGGTTGATCCGGGGGAATTACTCGACCCGCAGATCATTCGTCAGGTGGAAGAAGAGTTACAGCGGCTGGCCCCCGGCAGAAGAGCGAAAGGTGAAGAAGGTCTTTTCGACCTACTGCGCGAACTGGGGCCAATGACCGTTGAAGACCTGGCGCAACGGCATACAGGCAGCAGTGAAGAGGTTGCGTCGTATCTGGAAAATCTTCTTGCAGTAAAACGAATCTTCCCGGCGATGATTAGCGGACAGGAGCGTCTTGCCTGTATGGACGACGCTGCTAAATTACGCGATGCTCTCGGAGTGCAACTGCCGGACTCGCTGCCTGATATTTACTTGCACCGTGTCAATTACCCGCTTCGCGATCTCTTTCTGCGCTATCTCCGGGCTCATGCTCTGGTCACGGCTGAACAACTGGCTCATGAGTTTAGCCTCGGTATTGCCATTGTCGAAGAGCAACTTCATCAATTGCGCGAACAGGGGCTGGTGATGAATTTGCAACAAGACATCTGGGTGAGCGATGAAGTTTTTCGTCGTTTGCGTTTACGTTCCCTGCAGGCTGCCAGAGAAGCTACGCGTCCGGTACCAGCCATTGCCTATGCACGATTGCTGCTGGTACGTCAGGGCGTGCTCCCCGCCACCGATGGTAGCCCGGCGCTCTTTGCCTCAACATCGCCAGGCGTTTATGAAGGCGTGGATGGCGTCATGCGAGTTATCGAACAGCTTGCTGGTGTCGGTTTACCCGCCTCACTCTGGGAAAGCCAGATCCTGCCCGCCCGTGTACGCGATTACTCGCCAGAAATGCTCGATGAACTGCTGGCAACCGGTACGGTTATCTGGTCGGGGCAAAAAAAGCTCGGCGAGGATGACGGTCTGGCGGCACTGCATTTACAGGAATATGCCGCCGAATCGTATATTCCTGCAGAAAATGATCACGCGAAACGTTCAGCGCTTCAGCAAGCAATTATCGCGGTTCTGACTGACGGGGGCGCCTGGTTTGCGCAACAAATCAGCCAACGAACAGGCGAGAAAATCGGCGAGCCAGTAGATCCTTCAGCCCTGCAAGAGGCGCTTTGGGAACTGGTCTGGCAAGGCGTCATCACCTGTGATATTTGGGCACCGTTGCGCGCCCTTACCCGCAGTAGTACCAGCGCACGCCCTTCAACTCGCCGCAGTAGTCGGGCTCGTCGTGGACGTCCGGTTTATGCACCGTCAGCTATGCCGTTGGTATCTTACAACACACCAAAGCTGGCTGGACGCTGGTCGTTATTGCAGGTGGAGTCACTAAACGATACCGAAAGGATGCTGGCGCTGGCGGAAAATATGCTCGACCGCTACGGAATCATCAGTCGTCAGGCGGTGATAGCCGAAAATATCCCTGGCGGATTTCCGTCGATGCAAACGCTTTGTCGAAGTATGGAAGACTCCGGGCGAATTATGCGGGGTCGATTTGTTGAAGGTTTGGGTGGTGCACAATTTGCTGATCGCCAGACCATTGACCGTCTGCGCGACCTGGCGCCCCATGCCACGCAGACGCGACAATATATGCCCGTGGCCCTTAGTGCCAACGATCCGGCCAATTTGTGGGGGAATCTGCTACCCTGGCCTGCACATCCGGCGACGCTGGTTCCGACTCGTCGGGCAGGCGCGCTGGTGGTTATTTCTGGCGGCAAATTATTGATTTATCTGGCGCAAGGTGGCAAAAAAATGCTGGTCTGGCAGGAAAAAGATGAATTATTACCACCGGAGGTTTTCCTGGCGCTAACCACCGCGTTACGGCGAGAACCACGGCTACGGTTTACGTTGACAGAAGTGAATGACCAACCGGTCCGGCAAACGCCGATGTTTACGCTGCTGCGTGAGGCGGGATTTTCAAGTTCGCCACAAGGGCTGGATTGGGGATAAAAAGCACTGACGGATGCCGGTTAGCATCCGTCAGTATTGCGAAACGGATTATTCAGCATCCGGCTCTTCAGACTTGTATTTAGCAGCAGTTTCTTTGATCAGCTGCTGCAGTTCGCCACGCTGATACATTTCAATCACGATATCACAACCGCCTACCAGCTCGCCGTCAACCCACAGTTGCGGGAAAGTCGGCCAGTTCGCATATTTCGGCAGTTCCGCACGAATGTCCGGGTTCTGCAGGATATCAACGTAGGCAAAACGTTCGCCACAAGCGGCAAGCGCCTGGACTGCCTGGGCAGAGAAACCGCAGCTCGGCAGTTTCGGTGAACCTTTCATGTACAGCAGGATCGGGTTTTCAGCAATCTGGCGTTGGATTTTTTCGATAGTGGTGCTCATTGTCTTGCTTCCTCAAACTTCTTTACGGCAGTAATCTGACATTGTAGCGGGTCAGTGCGGCATCGGAAAATAACATTTTCATCACGCTTTTGCTATTTTATCCCTTTGCTCTATTTGTTGCATTTCAAATATTCGTTTCTTCTCTGCCACGCTGCAAGCTGGCGTATTTGTGACCATTTTTAGCTTTCACTGCTGCTTTTTTTTGCGCTCGCCAACGAAACGTATTTTTTAACAATAAAAGCTATTAACTTTCCCTTCTTCTATGCATTAGAATCATCAAGTTTTGTAAATCAGACGCAGGCATGATAGACCTGCCTTAACAGAGGGACGCTCAGTGGCGCGGATAAACCGTATTTCGATCACGCTCTGTGCTTTACTTTTTACCACCCTGCCTTTAATGCCTATGGCCTATGCTTCCAAGCAAGCCAGGGAGAGTTCTGCTACCACTCATATCACCAAAAAAGCAGATAAAAAGAAAAGCACGGCAACCACCAAAAAGACCAATAATAAAGCCAGTCAGAAAACCGCCAAAAAAGTCGCCAGTAAAAGTACGACCAAAAGCAAAACCGCTTCTTCCGTTAAAAAATCCTCCATTACCGCTTCTAAAAACGCGAAAACTCGCAGCAAAAATGTTGTCACTAAAACGGCGTCTGCCAGCTTTACGGAAAAGTGCACCAAACGTAAGGGCAATAAGTCACATTGCGTGAAAGTCAAAAATGCCGCCCCTGGCACTATTGCCGACGCGCACAAAGCCAAAGTTCAGAAAGCCACTAAAGTGGCGATGAATAAACTGATGCAGCAAATTGGCAAGCCATATCGTTGGGGCGGGAGTTCACCGCGTACCGGTTTTGATTGCAGTGGACTGGTTTATTACGCTTATAAAGACTTGGTTAAGATCCGTATTCCGCGCACGGCAAACGAAATGTATCACCTGCGCGATGCGGCACCTATCGATCGCAGTGAACTGAAAAACGGCGACCTGGTCTTTTTCCGCACGCAAGGGCGTGGGACTGCCGATCACGTAGGCGTGTACGTTGGCAATGGTAAATTTATTCAGTCACCGCGCAGTGGCCAGGAAATTCAAATCACGTCGTTAAGTGAAGATTACTGGCAACGTCACTATGTTGGCGCTCGTCGGGTAATGACCCCAAAAACACTTCGCTAAAACTTTACCCTGTTGTTACAACAACAGGGTAAGTTCATCTTTTGTATCACCTTTTAATTTGCTACCCTATCCGTACTCACAATAAGGCTATTGTGCGTATACCAATGAATAATAAAGGAGAGTAGCAATGTCATTTGAATTACCTGCACTACCATATGCTAAAGACGCTCTGGTCCCGCACATTTCTGCGGAAACTATCGAGTATCACTACGGCAAACATCATCAGACTTATGTCACTAACCTGAACAACCTGATTAAAGGCACCGAGTTTGAAGGTAAATCACTGGAAGAGATTATTCGCAGCTCTGAAGGTGGCGTATTCAACAACGCAGCTCAGGTCTGGAACCACACTTTCTACTGGAACTGCCTGGCACCAAACGCTGGTGGCGAACCGACTGGCAAAGTCGCTGAAGCTATCGCCGCATCTTTCGGTAGCTTTGCCGATTTCAAAGCACAGTTTACTGACGCTGCAATCAAAAACTTTGGTTCTGGCTGGACCTGGCTGGTGAAAAACAGCGATGGCAAACTGGCTATCGTTTCTACCTCTAATGCTGGTACTCCACTGACCACCGATGCGACCCCGCTGCTGACCGTTGATGTCTGGGAACACGCTTATTACATCGACTATCGCAATGCGCGTCCTGGCTATCTGGAGCACTTCTGGGCGCTGGTGAACTGGGAATTCGTAGCGAAAAATCTCGCTGCATAATAACTGATGGCAAATGCAACATTGCCTGATGCGCTACGCTTATCGGCGTCTATCCGGATGAGGCGTTAACACCGCATCCGGCAAGATAAATCGCACTTTGCCTGCAAACTGTAACGCAGAAGGTATCCCCTTCTGCGTTTTGTTTTATTAGCTGTTGGCAACGCAAACTGCTTCAGGTTGTTTTCTGGCTGACATAAACACCAGCAACAATGCCAGTCCTGCGACAATCGCCCCCATCACCGGCACAAAACTGTACCCCAGACCACCCGAAATCACTGCGCCACCTGCCGCGGCACCCAGAGCATTACCCAGGTTAAAGGCACCGATATTCACTGAGGAAGACAGCCCTGGCGCTTCGCTGGCAACTCGCATCACACGCATCTGTAACGGCGGTACCACCGCAAAGGTTGCTGCGCCCCACACCACCATGCTGATAGCCGCACCAAACTCATTACGCGCCAGGAACGGGATCGCCAGCATAATCACCATCAGCAGCAGCAAAAAGCCTTTCAGCGTGCCGTTGACCGAACGATCTGCCAGTTTACCGCCTAAATAGTTACCGATGGAAAACCCGACGCCAATCAGCACCAGCATGGCTGTTACGAACACCGGCGTTGCATGGGTGATACTTTGCAGTACTGGTGAAATATAGGTGTAGAGGGTAAACATTGCGCCAGCCCCCAGTACCGTCGTCAGCAAGGCTGATAACACCTGCGGACGCATCAATACCGCCAGCTCTTTTTTCACATCCGGTCGCGCTCCTGCGCCGCCTTTCGGTAACGAGAAGAACAGGCTAACCATTGAAATCACGCCCAGCCCCGCCGTTGCCAGAAACGACATCCGCCAGCCAATAGTTTCGCCAAGCCAGGTCGCCGCAGGAACACCGCCAATATTTGCCAGAGTTAAGCCCATAAACATAGTGGCGACGGCGCTGGCCTGTTTGTGTTTAGGCACAACGCTTGCGGCCACGACTGAACCCAAACCAAAGAATGCCCCGTGATTCAGACTGGTCAGAATGCGTGAAAGCATCAACGTCATATAATCCGGCGCGATGGCGGAAAGCACGTTGCCAAGAGTGAAAATGGCCATCAGGAAAATAAGCGCACTGCGCCGGGCGCGATGAGACAGCAGTAATGTCATCAGCGGCGCGCCAACCATCACGCCAACCGCATAGGCGCTGATTAACATGCCCGCAGCAGGAATCGAGACATCCACACCGCGCGCAATGACGGGTAACAGGCCCATTGGCGAGAACTCCGTTGTCCCGATACCAAACGCGCCAACGGCCAGCGCCAACAACGGATAGTTAATTTTCATGCCTAATCTCCACCTCTTCGCGTCATTACACGATATTCATCAAAGTGGCCAAAGCATGACAGCAATCACAAAAAATTGAAAATAACAAAAAGAGAAAACACTTTTGCCATTTTGCTAACAAAAGGGAAGAGAGTGCGAGGGAGGATGCGCTCCCTCGAAGGGAAATCAGTGCAGCGCGGCAGTCAAACCTACGGCCACGATCAAACCGAGGACAATAATGGTTGTTACCAGTGAAAATTTAAGGTCGGTACTCATCAAGTTTTCTCCTTTTTTATTACCCTACAAAAAGTGATATTACGCATTTTTACACACTGTGAAGAAAAAATCTCCCGCCATTTATAATGATAAGTGTTTTTACCACTTCCCCTTTTCATCAAGATCGGCCAAAATTCCACGCTTACACTATTTGCGTACTGGCCATTGACCCCTTCCTGACGCTCTGTGTCGTTTTTCCGGCGTACCGCAACACTTTTGTTGCGCGTAAGGTGTGTAAAGGCAAACGTTTACCTTGCGATTTTGCAGGAGCTGAAGTTAGGGTCTGGAGTGAAATGGAATGGCAACAATAAAAGATGTAGCGAAGCGAGCAAACGTTTCCACTACAACTGTGTCACACGTTATAAACAAAACGCGTTTCGTCGCTGAAGAAACGCGCAACGCCGTGTGGGCAGCGATTAAAGAATTACACTACTCCCCTAGCGCGGTAGCGCGTAGCCTGAAGGTTAACCATACCAAGTCTATCGGCTTGCTGGCGACCAGCAGCGAAGCAGCCTATTTCGCGGAGATCATCGAAGCGGTTGAAAAAAATTGCTTCCAGAAAGGTTACACGCTGATCCTCGGCAACGCGTGGAACAATCTGGAGAAACAGAGAGCCTATCTGTCGATGATGGCGCAAAAACGCGTCGATGGCCTGCTGGTCATGTGTTCTGAGTATCCGGAACCGTTGCTGGCGATGCTGGAAGAGTATCGCCATATCCCGATGGTGGTAATGGACTGGGGCGAAGCAAAAGCCGACTTTACCGATGCAGTCATCGATAACGCGTTTGAAGGCGGCTACATGGCCGGACGCTATCTGATTGAACGCGGTCATCGCGAAATTGGTGTCATCCCTGGGCCTCTGGAACGTAATACCGGCGCGGGTCGTCTGGCAGGGTTTATGAAGGCGATGGAAGAAGCGATGATCAAGGTGCCGGAAAACTGGATTGTGCAGGGTGACTTTGAACCTGAATCGGGCTATCGCGCCATGCAACAAATCCTGTCGCAACCGCATCGCCCTACTGCTGTCTTCTGCGGTGGCGATATCATGGCAATGGGCGCACTTTGCGCTGCTGATGAAATGGGTCTGCGCGTACCACAGGATGTTTCGCTGATCGGTTATGATAACGTGCGCAACGCCCGCTACTTTACCCCGGCGCTGACCACTATCCATCAGCCAAAAGATTCGCTGGGCGAAACGGCGTTCAACATGCTGTTGGACCGTATCGTCAACAAACGCGAAGAACCGCAGTCTATCGAAGTTCATCCGCGTCTTATTGAACGCCGTTCCGTGGCTGACGGTCCGTTCCGCGACTATCGTCGTTAATCATCCGTTGCGGGAGTCTCTTCCGGCTCCCGCAGCCACTCCTTATTCAGCGTCTCACTATCGCCGAGATACTCCAGCAGCCAGGTTAACGCTGGCGACATATCATTCTGCTGCCATGTCAGGCAACATGCCGAATCAGGGAATGGATTTTCCAGTTCTAACGCCACCCATTTTCCCTCATTAAGCCACGGTTTGGCGAAATGCGTAGGCACCATGCCAATGCATAAACCGGCCGAGATACAGGTTGCCGATGATTCCCAGTCAGGTACGACAAGCCTTTTTTGGTTATCCAGCAGCCAGGTAATTCGTTTGGGTAACGTCCGCGACGTGTCTTCGCGCACCAGCGACGGCCAGTTGCGCAACGTGTCATCGCTGAGCGGCCCATTCATCGACGCAAGCGGATGGTGGCGGGCAACAACACAACTCCAGCTCAACATCCCCATATCACGGAAGGCGTAACGGCCACCGACCGGAATCGCTCGTGTCGCGCCAATCGCCAGTTCCACGCGCCCATCGGAAAGCGCATCCCAGACGCCGTTGAACACTTCCTGAAAAACCAGAAGTTCGACGTCATCAAAATGGCGATAGAAATCAACAATCATCTGCCGCGTGCGTTCTGGCCTGACAATATTATCTACCGCGATGGCTAACTGACCGCGCCAGCCGTTCGCTATCTGCTGACATTGTTGGCGAGTGATCTGCATTTTTTTGACAACAGAGCGCCCTTCTTTGAGAAACCACGCCCCGGCAGCGGTCAGTTCCACATCACGATGACGCCGTTCAAAAAGCGGTACCGCCAGCCACTCTTCCAGCTGACGTACGGTATAGCTGACCGCAGAAGGAACGCGATGCAACTCCTGGGCTGCAGCGCTGAAGCTGCCATTTCGCGCCACTGCATCAACCACTTCGAGAGAATACTCAGACCACATAGTTTGCCTGCAAAATTTTTGAAACCAGTCATCAAATATTACCGTTTCACAACAGGAATTTCACTCCCTACACTTTGCGACGGTGTTTAATTGAGGAATTTAGAGAATATACATGCAACCTGGGAAAAGATTTTTAGTCTGGCTGGCGGGTTTGAGCGTACTCGGTTTTCTGGCAACCGATATGTATCTGCCCGCTTTCGCCGCCATTCAGGCCGACCTGCAAACGCCTGCGTCTGCTGTCAGTGCCAGCCTTAGTCTGTTCCTTGCCGGTTTTGCCGCTGCCCAGCTCCTGTGGGGGCCGCTCTCCGATCGTTATGGTCGTAAACCTGTGTTATTGATCGGCCTGACAATTTTTGCGCTGGGTAGTCTGGGGATGTTATGGGTGGAAAACGCTGCCACGCTGCTGGTATTGCGTTTTGTGCAAGCTGTTGGTGTCTGTGCCGCTGCCGTTATCTGGCAGGCATTGGTGACGGATTACTATCCTTCACAAAAAGTTAACCGTATTTTCGCGACCATTATGCCTTTAGTGGGGCTTTCTCCGGCGCTTGCTCCGCTGTTAGGTAGCTGGCTGCTGGTCCATTTTTCCTGGCAGGCGATTTTCGCCACTCTGTTTGCCATTGCCGTAGTGCTGATTCTGCCCATTTTCTGGCTTAAACCCACCACGAAAGCACGCAATAATAGTCAGGATGGACTGACCTTTACCGATCTGCTGCGTTCAAAAACCTATCGCGGGAATGTGCTGATTTATGCGGCCTGTTCAGCCAGTTTCTTTGCCTGGCTAACCGGTTCACCGTTTATCCTCAGCGAAATGGGCTACAGTCCGGCAGTAATCGGATTAAGTTATGTTCCGCAAACCATCGCATTTCTTATTGGTGGTTACGGCTGTCGCGCCGCATTGCAGAAATGGCAGGGTAAGCAGTTGTTACCGTGGCTACTGGCGCTGTTTGCCGTCAGCGTGGTAGCAACCTGGGCTGCGGGCTTCATTAGCCATGTGTCGCTGGCCGAAATTCTGATCCCATTCTGTGTGATGGCCATTGCCAACGGAGCGATCTACCCGATTGTGGTCGCCCAGGCGCTACGCCCCTTCCCGCATGCGACTGGCCGCGCTGCTGCATTGCAGAATACCCTGCAATTGGGTCTGTGCTTCCTCGCAAGCCTGGGGGTATCCTGGCTCATCAGCGTCAGCACGCCACTGTTCACCACCACCAGCGTGATGTTATCGACCGTGGTGCTGGTTGCCATCGGCTATAAGATGCAACATCAACCTGAATCTCACTGCCAGAATCATGGCGAGACGGAAGTCGCACATAGTGAATCACATTGATCTATAGCGATATCGTTATACTTAGGCTGCTAACAAAATTTTGTTGTATGATTGAGATTAGCAGCCTATACTGAGTTCCAGTTGTTAATATTACGATAAATATTATGTTTTTACGGGGACAGGAGCGTTCCCGGGTCACTATGGATGGTCATTTCGGCAAGGGTTCCTCCTTTCCTCTGTTCTACGTCGGATTATAGACTCGCGGTTTTCCTGCGAGATTTCTCACAAAGCCCAAAAAGCGTCTACGCTGTTTTAAGGTTCTGATCACCGACCAGTGATGGAGAAACTATGAGTTCATCGTGTATAGAAGAAGTCAGCGTACCGGATGACAACTGGTACCGTATCGCCAACGAATTACTTAGCCGTGCAGGCATCGCCATTAATGGCTCTGCCCCGGCAGATATTCGAGTTAAAAACCCCGATTTTTTTAAACGCGTTCTACAGGAAGGATCGTTGGGGTTAGGCGAAAGTTATATGGATGGCTGGTGGGAATGTGACCGACTGGATATGTTTTTTAGCAAAGTCTTACGCGCTGGGCTTGAAAACCAACTCCCCCATCATTTCAAAGACACACTACGCATTGCTGGAGCACGGCTCTTCAATCTGCAAAGTAAAAAGCGTGCCTGGATAGTCGGTAAAGAGCATTACGACCTTGGTAATGACCTGTTCAGCCGTATGCTGGATCCCTTCATGCAGTATTCCTGCGCTTACTGGAAAGATGCCTATAATCTGGAATCTGCCCAACAAGCGAAGCTCAAAATGATTTGTGAAAAATTGCAGTTAAAACCGGGCATGCGGGTTCTGGATATCGGCTGCGGTTGGGGCGGGCTGGCGCATTACATGGCGTCTAATTATGACGTAAGTGTGGTTGGTGTCACGATTTCTGCCGAACAACAGAAAATGGCCCAGGAACGCTGCGCAGGTCTGGATGTCACCATTTTGCTACAGGATTACCGTGACCTGAACGACCAGTTTGACCGTATTGTTTCGGTTGGTATGTTCGAGCACGTCGGACCGAAAAATTACGATACCTATTTTGAGGTGGTGGATCGTAATCTGAAGCCAGAAGGGATTTTCCTGCTACATACTATCGGCTCGAAAAAAACCGATCTGAATGTTGACCCGTGGATTAACAAATATATTTTCCCGAACGGTTGCCTGCCTTCTGTACGCCAGATTGCGCAATCCAGCGAACCACACTTTGTGATGGAAGACTGGCATAACTTTGGCGCTGACTATGACACGACGTTGATGGCCTGGTATGAGCGATTCCTCGCCGCCTGGCCGGAAATTGCCGATAACTACAGTGAACGCTTTAAACGGATGTTTACGTATTATCTGAATGCTTGCGCTGGTGCCTTCCGCGCCCGTGATATCCAGCTCTGGCAAGTGGTGTTCTCACGTGGGGTCGAAAGCGGCCTTCGCGTGGCGCGTTAAGTGTTATTTCATCGCCCCCATTTTGGGGGCGATGTCATTTCAAACGCAGCTTTATTTCTTTTCCCGTGCCGCCAACACACGTTCAACAGTATCTACCACGGCCTGAGTTTGCGGATCGATTTCGATATTGACGCGTGCACCGAGTTTTTTCTTCCCGAGAGTGGTACGTTCCAGCGTTTCCGGAATTAAATGCACACAAAAGCGGGTCGCTGTCACTTCACCAACCGTCAGGCTGATACCATCAATACCAATAAACCCTTTATACAGGATATATTTCATTAACTGCTCATCCTGTACTTTGAACCAGATCTGGTGGTTATTTTCTGATGTTATTATTTTCGATACTTCTGCGGTGGTCATAATATGACCTGACATTAAATGTCCGCCGATTTCATCGCTGAATTTAGCAGCTCGTTCTACGTTTACCCAATCCCCAACGTTTAAATCGCCAAGGTTTGTTATTCGTAACGTTTCTTTCATCAGGTCAAAACTGATACGGTTGCCGTTAATTTCCGTTACAGTCAGGCAGCAACCGTTATGCGCGACAGAAGCGCCTGTCTCCAGACCATCCAACATGTAATCAGGTAATTCCACTACATGGGTTCGAAAATTTGCTTTCTCGTCAATCGACACCAACTTCGCGGTGCCCTGCACTATCCCCGTAAACATACTTACAACTCCTGAAATCAGTTAGGACATTCTGTTCAGCACAATAGCAGGTGGGAAACGTCCTTACCAGTAAAGGGGGTTGAGTGGTTATTTTTTCACTGGAGAATTAATAAATCCTCGCTACAATAGACTGAATTTCCCCTGCTTCTTCTTTTTGCTGCCCATTCAGGCGGTTTTTTAGTCTCTCATATAACAACAATATAAAAGGTGTTCACGTGCAGAAATACATTAGTGAAGCGCGTCTGTTATTAGCATTAGCAATCCCGGTGATTCTCGCGCAAATCGCCCAAACAGCGATGGGTTTTGTCGATACCGTCATGGCGGGCGGCTATAGCGCCACCGACATGGCGGCAGTCGCCATTGGTACTTCTATCTGGCTCCCGGCGATTCTTTTCGGTCACGGACTGCTGCTGGCAATGACGCCAGTCATCGCGCAATTGAATGGTTCCGGTCGCCGTGACCGTATTGCGCATCAGGTGCGACAAGGTTTCTGGCTGGCCGGTTTCGTCTCCGTGCTTATTATGCTGGTGCTGTGGAATGCGGGTTATATCATCCGCTCCATGCAAAATATCGATCCGGCCCTCGCCGATAAAGCAGTGGGTTATCTGCGTGCACTATTGTGGGGAGCTCCGGGCTATCTGTTCTTCCAGGTCGCTCGTAACCAGTGTGAAGGTTTGGCAAAAACCAAGCCGGGCATGGTAATGGGCTTTATTGGCCTGCTGGTGAACATTCCGGTTAACTATATCTTTATTTATGGTCACTTCGGTATGCCTGAACTCGGTGGCGTCGGCTGTGGTGTGGCGACTGCGGCGGTGTACTGGGTAATGTTCTTTGCTATGGTTTCTTATATTAAACATGCCCGTTCTATGCGCGATATCCGCAACGAAAAAGGCACCGCTAAACCAGACCCGGCAGTAATGAAAAGACTTGTGCAACTGGGGTTACCTATCGCGCTGGCACTGTTCTTTGAAGTTACACTGTTTGCGGTGGTTGCGCTGTTGGTTTCTCCGCTCGGTATTGTCGATGTGGCAGGCCACCAGATTGCCCTGAACTTTAGTTCGCTGATGTTCGTTCTTCCGATGTCGCTGGCAGCGGCTGTGACTATCCGTGTGGGTTATCGTCTGGGTCAGGGGTCAACGCTGGATGCGCAAACTGCCGCACGAACCGGGCTTATGGTTGGCGTCTGTATGGCAACGATGACGGCAATTTTTACAATCTCACTGCGGGAGCATATCGCTCTTCTGTATAACGATAATCCAGAAGTTGTGACACTGGCTGCACACCTGATGTTGCTGGCGGCGGTGTATCAGATTTCTGACTCGATACAGGTAATTGGTAGCGGGATTTTGCGTGGTTATAAAGATACGCGATCTATTTTTTATATTACCTTTATCGCGTATTGGGTGTTGGGTTTACCAAGTGGTTATATCCTGGCATTGACCAATCTGGTAGTTGAGCCGATGGGGCCGGCAGGTTTCTGGATAGGCTTTATCATCGGTCTGACTTCTGCTGCCATTATGATGATGCTACGTATGCGTTTCTTGCAACGTCTACCATCGGCTATCATTTTGCAACGTGCATCTCGATAAAAAAATGAGGCGCAATCCGCAAAGATTGCGCCTTAATTTTAGGCTGACTGGAGCGTTGCGCCAATGCCATCTTCGTCCGGCTGCAATTTAAGTGTGCTGCAAATAGGCTGCCGACTGGCATCCGTTATCTCAACGTGAATATCACCGCTGACTTCCCCTTTCACACTGATGAATTCTGGAGAAATTTCTTTCGCACTGGTTTGCAGGCAAATCGTTCCTTCTCCTCGCAGACGTTTCACCTTCAACTGCACAGACGTTGCTGTTGAGGTTATCAGCCACACTTTTCCGCCATCGAGATTCAGGTTGCCAACAGAGAAAGTGACATTGTCACCTTTAACCGTGCTGCCATCGAGGATCAACACGCCTTCCTGCTGGACTGTAATCGTTGATTGTTTCAGATCAGCGCCATAGCCAACAATCATAGAAGCGCCGTCCTGTAAGGCAACGCTCCCCGTAAGTTCAACCGGTGCGCAGTCTTCTTCTACGACAAATTTTTCGTCCGCACTGGTGGGAGGCATCACAATCACTGTCCCACTTTGTACCACTGCGTTTTCCAGCGTACCGGCATGCACTTCAGCCCGCCCACCGGTTTTAACTGTCAGGTTTTTAGTCTTACCAGAACTGTAGAGTTGCAGACCATCTGTCCCCAGGCGATAAACGGCGCCATTCTCAACGATGGTATGAATGTCTTCACCGCCGAGATTATTCATGGTGCCACCCGCAATCAGCGTATCACTGGCTTTACCTGCCAGCATAAAAACGCCGCCGTGGTTTATCTCACCATTGATGGCTTCTCCACCAGGGTAAACCAACAGTTCACCACCTTCATCTACAACAACTGCTGATGCTGTTCCGTTGACCAACAAACCACCATCCTGATCCAGAATGATTTTTTCCGCGCGATGGCCCTCCAGTACCCGCAGATTACCGCCATTCTCCAGCAATAAACCGCAGGCATAGCCCTGATCAACGCTAAATTCACCTTCGGGATGGCGGCCATTAACAGTCGCGAGCGTTGAGAGGCTAATCGCTCCACCGTCTGACTGAACAATGTCAGTGGCTATTGCGCCGTCACCGACTGATAACGTGCCATTGTTGCTGTACTGTGTACATTTGGCGATTCCACCAGTTTCAACTTTCAGCCAGCCAGTGTCTGTGACCACGGTATTTTCTGCTCTTCCGCCTGCCTCAACAATCAACTCGCCATCAGTAAGTTGAGTCGCACCGATAACGTCTCCAGCATGAACAATTTGCACTTTCCCGTCGCTAATCAAGTTTTTTGCATCAGATCCCATGACTTATTCCTTTGCTGCATCTGTGTGCCTTTATCGCTACCTAAGTGTAAAGGCTACGAAGGATTTATCCACGATAGAATTGATATGGTGGCAAAGTCTCTGTTTTACATTGTGAGTCGAAGGATAATCGGCTGTATCAGATCTGAATATGATCTCTGGCCAAAAATCGCCCTTGCAAATCAACAAAATATCGCCAATTTGCTTAAAAGCTCTGCAAACGATAGAAATACCGCAGAAAATTACGATTTGCCTCTTGCCACCTTCACGCTCTGCCGCTAATATTCGTCCCCGTTGTCACCTACAACGTTGCGTTCATAGCTCAGTTGGTTAGAGCACCACCTTGACATGGTGGGGGTCGTTGGTTCGAGTCCAATTGAACGCACCATCCTGCGTCCGTAGCTCAGTTGGTTAGAGCACCACCTTGACATGGTGGGGGTCGGTGGTTCGAGTCCACTCGGACGCACCAGATTTTCTTAATCTGGTCTTCTCTTCCCTTTTGTTTCTCCTGTTTCTTCTCTGTATCCAATACGTTAAAAGATTTACACTATCCTCTTATGCGTTATCAGAAGGAGAATAGCTATGGCAACTTTATTACAACTTCATTTTGCTTTTAATGGCCCGTTTGGCGACGAAATGGCTGAGCAACTTAAACCGCTTGCCGAGTCGATTAATCAGGAACCCGGTTTTCTGTGGAAGGTGTGGACAGAAAGTGAAAAGAACCATGAAGCCGGTGGGATCTACCTTTTTACCGATGAAAAAAGCGCCCTAGCTTATCTGGACAAACATACTGCCCGCCTGAAAAATCTTGGTGTCGCAGAAGTTATTGCCAAAGTTTTCGATGTCAATGAGCCACTGAGTCAAATCAATCAGGCAAAACTCGCCTGACAGAGATTAATGAAGGGCGATACGCGCCCTTTTCGTCCCCGTCTGAAATTTCTCCTTTTCCTAATATTTCCACCACACTTATCTGATAACACCAAATTCAAAAAAATGCATACAGGTAAGTAACAATGAAAAAAATTGCCATTGTGGGTGCCGGACCAACAGGGATCTACACTTTCCTCTCTCTTTTGCAGCAACATACGCCACTCTCCATTTCTCTCTTCGAGCAAGCCGACGAGGCTGGTGTCGGTATGCCGTACAATGATGAAGAAAACTCTAAAATGATGCTGGCAAATATTGCCAGCATTGAAATACCGCCGATTTATTGTACTTATCTGGAATGGTTGCAAGAGCAAGAGGCCAGCCATCTGCAACGTTATGGCGTTAAAAAGGAAAGCTTGCACGAACGCCAGTTTTTGCCGAGGATTTTGTTAGGAGAATATTTCCGTGATCGCTTTTTACGGTTGGTAGAGCAAGCACGGCTGCAGCAATTTGAAATCAACGTTTATGAATCTTGTCAGGTGACCGATCTGCAAGTCACAGACTCTGGCGTGCTTATCTTCACAGATCGGGATTTGCCAGTTGAGACGTTTGATTTAGCCGTAATAGCCACCGGTCACGTCTGGCCTGACGAAGAACAGGCAAGCCGAACATATTTCCCCAGCCCGTGGTCAGGGTTAATGGAAGCGAAAATTGAAGCCTGTCGCGTGGGCATTATGGGAACATCCTTGAGCGGACTGGATGCCGCAATGGCGGTTGCTATCCAGCATGGTTCCTTTATTGAAAAAGATAATCAACGCATTCTGTTTCAGCGCGATAGCGACAGTGAAAAACTCAGTATTACATTGATGTCACGCACAGGTATTTTGCCAGAAGCCGATTTCTATTGCCCAATTCCCTACGAACCTCTATGCATTGTCACTGAACAGGCCCTGAACGCGGAAATTGAAAAAGGTGCACAGGGCCTTCTGGAACGGGTATTTAAACTTATAGTGCGAGAGATTACTTCGGCTGATCCTGACTGGAGCCGACATATTGCGATAGAGATTCTGAATGTCGATACCTTCGCGCAAGCCTGGTTTGCCGACCGTAAACAGCATGATCCATTTGCCTGGGCAGAAAAAAACTTAGCAGAAGTCGAGCGAAATAAACGTGAAAAACATACCGTTCCCTGGCGTTATGTCATTCTTCGCCTGCATGAAGCCGTACAGGAAATTGTTCCGTATCTGAATGAGCACGACCATAAACGGTTCAGTAAAGGCCTTGCCAGAGTATTTATCGACAATTATGCGGCTATTCCTTCTGAATCTATAAAGCGCTTACTGGCTTTGCGCGAGGCGGGAATTATCCATATTCTCGCTCTCGGTGAGGACTACGATATGGAAATCGACAAAACGCACACAATGCTGAAAACAGCGGACAACAGCTACTCGTTTGACGTTTTTATTGATGCTCGTGGGCAACGCCCGCTCAAAGTGAAAGACATTCCTTTCCCTGGACTACGTGCACAACTACAGAAAACAGGCGATGAAATCCCTGATGTCGGTGAAGATTATACGCTACAGCAACCGGAAGACGTTCGTGGTCGCGTGGCGTTCGGCGCGTTGCCCTGGCTAATGCACGATCGGCCTTTCGTTCAGGGGCTTACGGCTTGTGCTGAAATTGGCGAGGCTATGGCGCAGGCCGTCGTGAAGCCAGCATCCCGCGCACGCCGACGTTTGTCGTTTGATTAAGGTAAAAGAGTCAGCATTCCACAAATTGATGCTGCTCATTCAGACGATAGCGAACTCCAGCGCGAATATTATTTTCACCTTCAACGGCTACGGCAAAGCGCACTCTTTCGCCGTCATGATAAGCCAGCGCGGCGCTGCCTCCTGGCCCGAGAATAATTGAATCCACCACGCCCGTACTCACTACCGTTGAATTTTCACCACTGGCGATGATATGAACGTTATCGCCGCTGTTTGCAATCCTGGCGTTTGTGCCAAAGCTGGCGATTTGCACCAGATCGCCATTACTGGCGACATGACACCGTTCACCCAATGTACAAACGCGTACTCGTATTCCGGTATTCGCAATACGACTGCTGTCTCCGGCGCTGCTTATCCGCGAGGAATTACCGGTTACAGCAACACGAGCACGTTCACCTGAGCTACCAATATGGCTGTTAAATCCGACACTGCCAATCCGCACGCTATAACCCATGCTGGCAATTTGCGCAGCATACCCCACGGTAGCGATTCTGGCGTTATCCTCACAACAGCCGACGCGTGCGTGATCGTCGGCCCGGGCGAACTGACTGCAAAAGGGTATCTCTACGGGGCCTTTGGCCAGTTTTTGCATTGAGGAAACTTCCTGACGGGCGAAATTTTCGTCTGCCAGCCATTTTTTCCAGGCGTACTCAACCAGACTTTCCGCCCAGTCAGTAAATCCTTCGCCAATCAGGGCGTGGTGAATATCGGCATAAATTCCACCTTGCGGAAAACGGCGCAGAAACCAGCGGTACATAACCGCTCCTACACGCCACTCTCGCAGGTCAGCTCGTGTAATGATCATTCGTTAATGCCGGTGATAGCCATCGACCATACATTTAAAGGTTTCGTGCGGAGTACGCCCCGTGGTGCAAAGATAGAGATGGCCGAAGATAAAAAAGAGGCTTATAGCTGCCAGAGCAAAATGCGCCTGCAATAACCAGTATCTTACGCCAGGGAACACGTCCCCCACGGTTTGCGGGTAAAGGCATAGCAGCCCCGTCAACAATAACAGTGGCAGCAATCCATACATCACACCAACATAAGCTGCCTGCTGCAATGGATTGAATTTAGACTGTGTTGTTGCAGGAAATGGATGATCTTCCCCTTGCATAATTCCAAGCAGATAAAACCGCGTTTGTTTAGCCGCTCGCCCCAGCCAGCCCTGACGACGGATAATGTAGTGATGACCATTACCCCCAACGGCATTAATGAGAATAAAGCCAAGCCAGCATGCCAGTAGCAGGAATCCACAAACTTCATGTACGGCAACCAGACTTTTGACTGCAGCAACGCCCACCAGCGCAAAGTGATTGATTAGCCCACTTGCCAGCAACAAGACAAAGAGTAACGCATTCGACCAGTGCCATAATCTCACCGCCCTGCTGTAGAGATAAACCTTCTCGCCATGACCAGTGGAGGATTTCTTTTTACCACGAGCGCGAAGCAAGGCGTGAAGCCCCAACACTAACCACATCCCGACCAGCAGCAGCCCGGCAATGACCAACCACACAGGCCAAAATTCGGGAGAAAACTGCGGTACATAGTTTGCCAACTGGTTATGAAATTGTTCAGCATTTTGCGACGGGTTCATACATTTTCCTTTTTAATCAAATGTTGACCGAACCGGCGATACAGATGCGGTTTCCCGGCACCAGGCAGCTGATATTGATAGTATTTATTTTCCTGTAACCACGCCTGAATTTCTGGGCTATCTTCGCGACCAAAGATCAACGCATGTTCCGGACAGGCGCTAACGCAGATGGGCGGAAAACCTTTTGCCAGCCGAGACTCGGCACAGAAATCACATTTATCCACCACTTTGGTCAGTGGATTAAGGTAACGAACCTGATACGGGCATGCGCCGATGCAGTAGCTACAGCCAATGCATTGTGATTTTTCTACCCGCACGATCCCCTGTTCATCACGCCACGATGCCCCTGTGGGGCAAACGTCGATGCAAGGAGCATCTTCACAGTGCTGGCATGACTGGCGAAAAAAGTGATACAGCGTTTCGTTATTGTTATCGGTGACCGGGATATGCGCGATAGACAAACGACTTCCCTGTGCCGGTACATGGTTAGTTTTACGGCATGCTCTGGCGCAAATATTACAGCCATTGCACCGTGATTCATCGTGAATCATGGCATATCGAACTTCCTTTCCTTGTCTGGTGTTCGCTAACAAAGAAGGTGCTGAACCGGTAAAAAAGATTACCGTTCCCATCCCCAGAACAAATTTGCGTCGAGTGAAGGACATCTTATTATCCTCTAATGCTGTGGCTGCGACTGTCCACCCTATCCATGATATCTCCCTGAAACTTCAGGGATTCTGAAACTGCTCAACCTCGAACCATTCGCATAAGCCATAAGCTTTGCCATAGCTCATGAAACGCTCGCTAAACAGGTACAACACAGCCGTCGATGACGTCACCTGGCGTATATCGGCATATTCAGGAGCGATATCCATCGCGGCGAGCGCGGCTTCAATCTGCGCTTCCTGGTAGTAATATGGCGCTTGCGTCAGCATGGCGACCTTATAAGGCCGGGGATACGTCTGGCATTCGAAGCGAACGGCGTGTGCAATGGCCCGACAGATGTCCTGCTCAACGACCTGCAAAGACATAGCGGCATAGTTTTCGCTCATGGTTTGCGTTGAGTAGTAATAATCATCTTGACTGCCCGTCATACAGGCGATATCTGCGAAGTCTGGACTCTGCCGTATGCTTTCCAGCAGTGCAGCAAGATCCTCTTCAGCAACCGAATATGGCGGCGACAGGAACACAGCGCGAGCAACCAGTTGACCCGCCGTCGAATGCTGGCGGATAAACTCCGCCAGAATTTCAGCCGGTTCAGGCCCTGTAACCGCATCGTTCGCAGTGTCATCGGGCTGACGCATACTGTGCAACCATTGACGCTTAGTCACGTCAATATCAGGTGCTTCCAGTTGTGTCATCTCCTCCTGCTGGCTCATTACGCCGGTTCCTTATGCTGGTAGCAGGTTATGTGTCGCCAGATCGGCGGCAATATCTTCCAGCCCGAGTCGATGAAGCGTTTCTCGCGTTGGACAACCAAGCTGTGGGTCCCAGCCCATTTCCTTGTAGAAAAGCGTGAGTGACTGGTGCATATCATCGCGGTCCATTTTGTCAGTACCTTCACTGAAGACCGGAATCTGCGGATCTTTATCAAATACCCAGGAACAGATCAGGTCATGCTCATTGCGCATATCTTTGGTTTGCATCAGTTTTACCGTGTAGGCACGATGTAACGTAAAGATACGCTCAGCAGCTAAATCTAATTTTTCCTGCGTCATATCTTCGCCAGTGATTGCTTTAAAGAATTTGGCTTCTAGCGCAAGGTCGCCACGATAATTGCGGCTTTTCAGTGGCGAAACGGTCATTGGCCAGACCCAGTTGCACAGGGTGACGGCGTTATGCAAACAAACCCGCAACAGCGACCATTTGGCATATTTAATTTTTGCGTCATTGATCGGCGTGTAGTTTTTGGTTTCATCGTAAGCATCTTCAGAGCCAAAAAGCTCTTTTGCCACTTCACGCTGCAGTTTCAACGGCAAACCGGAGCCGATAAAGTTGATGTGCGTATGCGTCATACAGTCACGGTTGAACATGCAGTTAACGATAGAGCCGACCTGTGCCGATGCTTCATTGGCATGGTGAACCGGATAACCAAACGGCGACCAGAGTTTATTTTTTGCGTAGCCCCAGTACTCTTCACCCAAATTCCAGCGTTCAGCAATGGCATACGAGCCATCAGCCAGGTGACTCAACTCACCCACGCGGTGCGCCAGACGGTAGTAAAAATCTTTAATGAAATTAACGTCGCCAGCTTCCAGTTGATCCCAACGAATTTCCGCATACTCTTCAGCAGGCAGAACGCGCTTAAACACACCTTTGCTGTAACAATAGGTAAAGTCGCGATGCAACTGCCCGTAGTTACACCACAGCCCGTAGTCATCGAACAGATTCAGACCGACCAGATTACCAATTACCCGGCCATCATCTTTATCTTCAAAATCTTTCGGCCCGTTCGGGAAGATGGTGGTATGGACAAAGTTAGCGACACAGGTGTTACCACCTGTACTGGGTACACCAAACTCTTTAACCCGAGGAATGTTCATCTGGGTCATACAACGAATTGGGCATGAGTGGCAGCCACTCATTTTGACGGTGTATTTTTCTGCTGCAGGACCTAAGTCAAAGACGGATTTATAGGTGCGGAAACCGACCGTGTTCTGATTGCCTGGCGGGATTTCTCCTGTTTCAATCGGGCCGCCTTCCGCTGCGCCCCAAAACAGCCCTTTACGAGCTGTCCAGCGCGACTTGGGATCAGAGTACTCTGCCCACGATTGCGGCGTACTTGGCACGACATGATTGTTATTAGCGCCAATAAGTTCGGTCATCATATAGTCATTGAGCCGTTTCATCTCCTGGCGATCGGCAATGTTGACTCCTTTTGTCCCTTCAACCGCAATCGCTTTCAGGTTTTTGGAGCCCATTATTGCGCCAGTTCCCGCGCCGCCACTGTGGTTACGACTATTCAGCATGCCAGAGAGAGGCACAAGATTTTCACCCGCCTGACCAATAGCCGCTACACAGGTTTCAGGGCTGGTTAAACGGCAAATTTCTTCCGTGGTTGCACGCGTCCCTTTCCCCCACAAGAAATCGGCTTTCTCCAGGCTAACTTTGTCATCTTTTATATTTAGCCAGACCGGTGATTTCGCTTTACCCTCGATAATAATGACGTCGTATCCGGCGAATTTCATTTGTGCAGCAAAAAAGCCGCCCATATGGGCGTCGACGACTAAATTTCCTTTGGTAAATGTGGAAAGTGATGTGATATTTACGCGAGAACTACAGGGTGCACCAGACCCTGTCAACGGCCCCGTAGCAAAAACTAATTTATTTGCTTCATCGAAAGGTTTGGTGCCTGGAGGTACTTCGTCATACATAATTTTGTAGCCAAAGCCCATACCACCGACAAAATCTTTAAACTTACTGGAATCTTCGAGGGTAATATTTCCTGTCGTAAGATTGACTCTTAATATATTACCAGTCCAACCGTTAGCCATGATTTTTTCCTTTGCAAGATTCACACAGTAATATCTTTCCACTCGATAATTTTTAACGCCCCTGTCGGGCAGGCGTTTGCGCATTCACCGCACAACACACATTTCGAGGATTTTTTAGTTTCAGTATTTACGGTGGCCATCATCCACGGGCATGCCGTAGTACAGGCGCTACAACCAATGCAACGTTTATGATCGACGGTTATACATCCCTCTTCCTGCTGCCAGGTAATCGCGCCAATCGGGCAGACGTTCAGGCATTGAGGATCTTTACACTGGCGGCAGGTGTCGGCGGTATAATTCAGATCGCCGTATAAGCCGCCACCGGAACCTACGCCCTTGTCGCCAAAGAAATAATTACGATGGATTTTGATGCGGGAGAAAAAAGTACCAACGGCGCCATCGTTATAGTTGGTACAGGAGATTTCACAGCGGTGGCAGCCGGTGCAACGCGCACGCTGGGTAACTAACACGCCTTTGGGCGTGTTTATCAGCCCCACCGTGCCGCTATCGACCTCTTCCTGTTTACAGCCCAAAAGTGACAATAACGCAGGGGCTATTGTTAAACCAGCAAGACCTTTTCCTGATATACGCAAGAACTCTAATCGCGTTAAGCCAATATCTAATAGTGGACGTTCAACCGGGTTCATTTATTTCGCATCCTCTTCGCAAACACAGTGCTGACAATTCAGCAGCCTGATATTAAGCATTCAACTAATACGCTGCTGACTATGCCTCCAACACCAGATATTTTTGTCCTAACCCGATAGCGTATGAGACATGATTTAACGCAAGCAAACTAATCCTTTATGGTTAGGAGAAAAAATAATGTGATTATTCTTAGCCCTTAACATTGATCGTTATCAATTAAAAACGGAAAGCAGGAGATTAAAAGCGGAGTGATATTTGTTATCATTTGAAATGAATTTCATTTACTCTACAATAATTTGTGATATACATTCCAGAATATAGAAATAGTTAATTCGCTATAAAATTAAATACATATCGCAATTAATATGGTTGCCTTACATCCATTTATAAAAATAAACTTACATGTGACGATATAATAAAACAGAGGGGATAAGGCGTTACGCGCTATCCCCGAACAATTATTTCACCAGTGCATTAATGACTGTTTCCATCGCCTGCTTTTCTAATTCGCTGCGTTGGATACGTTTATTTGCTAAAGCTGTACGCAGCACACCAGCGATGACGATGTGTTTTGGCTCCTGGCCCAGGTCACGCATCTCCAACACCACTTTCCCTACCACTCTGCACATTTCGCGGTACAGTTCATCATCTTTTGTCCGGTTGCCCATTATTCACACCCATTTATCATGCCAGTTATCAGCATATATCAATCTCATTACTTAAACAAAAAACAAACAAAATCAAACAAATAACTCGATAAATTATTATAATTGCATCTGTTGTGTCACGAGGGTATGCACTCTGTCTTTACTCCTGTCATCCTCCGCCTTCCAGCCATCGCCTTCCCGTTGCGCAAACAGCGATGATTTTGCGTAATCTGCTATCGAGGACGTTAAATCTTTGATAACAGTTTATTGTGTATATGCATGAATGTTTTTGAAACGCTGTTTTTGTTTTCCTTTTTGATTAAATTCAGCGTATAATCCGCGCCAATTGACTCTTGAATGGTTTCAGCACTTTGGACTGTAGAACTCAACGACTCAAAAACAGGCACTCACGTTGGGCTGAGACACAAGCACACATTCCTCTGCACGCTTTTTCGATGTCACCTATCCTTAGAGCGAGGCACCATCACTTTCGTAATACCGGATTCGCTTTCCGGCAGTGCGCCCAGAAAGCAAGTTTCTCCTATCCTTCTCAACTTAAAGACTAAGACTGTCATGAAAAAGACCAAAATTGTTTGCACCATCGGCCCAAAAACCGAATCTGAAGAGATGTTAGCTAAAATGCTGGACGCGGGCATGAACGTCATGCGTCTGAACTTCTCTCATGGTGACTATGCAGAACACGGTCAGCGCATTCAGAACCTGCGCAACGTGATGAGCAAAACCGGTAAAACTGCCGCTATCCTGCTCGATACCAAAGGTCCGGAAATCCGCACCATGAAACTGGAAGGCGGTAACGACGTTTCCCTGAAAGCAGGCCAGACCTTTACTTTCACCACTGACAAATCTGTTATCGGCAACAGCGAAATGGTTGCGGTAACTTATGAAGGTTTCACTACCGACCTGTCCGTCGGCAACACCGTACTGGTTGACGATGGTCTGATCGGTATGGAAGTTACCGCTATCGAAGGTAACAAAGTTATCTGTAAAGTACTGAACAACGGTGACCTGGGCGAGAACAAAGGTGTGAACCTGCCTGGCGTTTCCATCGCCCTGCCGGCACTGGCAGAAAAAGACAAACAGGACCTGATCTTCGGTTGCGAACAAGGCGTAGACTTTGTTGCTGCTTCCTTTATCCGTAAACGTTCTGACGTTGTCGAAATCCGTGAGCACCTGAAAGCGCACGGCGGCGAAAACATCCAAATCATCTCCAAAATCGAAAACCAGGAAGGCCTCAATAACTTCGACGAAATCCTCGAAGCATCTGATGGCATCATGGTTGCACGTGGCGACCTGGGTGTAGAAATTCCGGTTGAAGAAGTTATCTTCGCCCAGAAGATGATGATCGAAAAATGTATCCGTGCACGTAAAGTCGTTATCACTGCGACCCAGATGCTGGATTCCATGATCAAAAACCCACGTCCGACTCGCGCAGAAGCCGGTGACGTAGCCAACGCCATTCTCGACGGCACCGACGCAGTAATGCTGTCTGGTGAATCCGCAAAAGGTAAATATCCGCTGGAAGCTGTTTCTATCATGGCGACCATCTGCGAACGTACCGACCGCGTGATGAACAGCCGTCTCGAGTTCAACAACGACAACCGTAAACTGCGTATCACCGAAGCAGTTTGCCGTGGCGCAGTTGAAACTGCTGAAAAACTGGATGCTCCGCTGATCGTCGTAGCGACCCAGGGCGGTAAATCTGCTCGTGCAGTACGTAAATACTTCCCGGATGCAACCATTCTGGCGCTGACCACCAACGAAAAAACGGCTCATCAGCTGGTACTGAGCAAAGGCGTTGTACCGCAGCTGGTTAAAGAAATTACCTCTACTGATGATTTCTATCGTCTGGGTAAAGAACTGGCGCTGCAGAGCGGTCTGGCGCACAAAGGCGACGTCGTAGTCATGGTTTCTGGCGCGCTGGTACCGAGCGGCACGACTAACACCGCATCTGTTCACGTCCTGTAATATTGCTTTTGTGAATTAATTTGTATATCGAAGCGCCCTGATGGGCGCTTTTTTTATTTAATCGATAACCAGAAGCAATAAAAAATCAAATCGGATTTCACTATATAATCTCACTTTATCTAAGATGAATCCGATGGAACCATCCTGTTTTCTCTCATTTTTTTTATCTAAAACCAAGCGTTCGATGTTTCTTTGAGCGAACGATCAAAAATAAGTGCCTTCCCATCAAAAAAATATTCTCAACATAAAAAACTTTGTGTAATACTTGTAACGCTACATGGAGATTAACTCAATCTAGAGGGTATTAATAATGAAAGCTACTAAACTGGTACTGGGCGCGGTAATCCTGGGTTCTACTCTGCTGGCAGGTTGCTCCAGCAACGCTAAAATCGATCAGCTGTCTTCTGACGTTCAGACTCTGAACGCTAAAGTTGACCAGCTGAGCAACGACGTGAACGCAATGCGTTCCGACGTTCAGGCTGCTAAAGATGACGCAGCTCGTGCTAACCAGCGTCTGGACAACATGGCTACTAAATACCGCAAGTAATAGTACCTGTGAAGTGAAAAATGGCGCACATTGTGCGCCATTTTTTTTGCCTGCTCATTACGCCTATTGCGTCGCGCGTAACATATTTCCTTGCTCTGGTTCACCATTCTGCGCTGACTCTACTGCAGACGCATTGCTGGCTACTGGAGTTGTTCCACTGCTTACCGCAACCGGATACCCTGCCCGACGATACAATGCTTTATCGACTAACTTCTGATCTACAGCCTTATTGTCTTTAAATTGCGTGAAGCCTGCAGGCAGTGCGTACGGCATTGTCTGAACGTTCTGCTGTTCTTCTGCCGATAACGGTCGATGCACTTCAACATAACGCATCCCGTTCGGTTCTACAGAGTATTTTACCGGTTCGTTGATCACTCTTACCGGCGTTCCCGTTCTCACACTGGAGAACAGTGCTTTAATGTCCGGCGCGTTCATACGCATACAGCCTGAACTGACGCGCAAACCGACGCTGTCCGGCGCACTGGTGCCATGAATGAGGTATTCGCCGTTGCCGTGCGCCAGGCGCAGTGCATAGCGTCCCAGAGGGTTATTCGGCCCGGCTGGAACAACTGGCGGTAATTTGATGCCTCGCTCCAGTGAACGCTGACGAATACCCGCCGTGGGCGTCCAGGTAGGATTGGGGATTTTCTGCCCTACCCGTGTTTCCATCACTGGCGTTTCCAGCCCCTGCAAGCCAATGCCTATCGGGTAGACCTGCACGATATTTTCTCCCGGCGGATAATAATAAAGACGCAGTTCCGCAAGGTTCACAATTATCCCCTGGCGCGGTGCATCAGGTAATAACAGTTGCGAAGGAATGGTTATTGTCGTGCCTGGTTTTGGCACCGGAGCAATTGTGTTATTGGCTTCAAGGATCAACATTGCCGCAGTATCAAAACGACGGGCAATAGCCTGAAGGTTTTTATCCCCCTCTTGCACCGTATAGGTTTGATTTTGCCCAACCAGTCGGCTTCCGGTTGGTGGGAGCGGGTAATCTACCGCCCAGGCTGCCTGAATGGCGCTGAAAGCGCCGATAAGAGTCAGTGTTAGTAAAGACGCGCGTTTCATTGTAAACCTCCTGTATTTGCCGGTGGCTCACGCTGAAACGACGGATGGCGCTTATGTTTACCTGAAACCGAAACACTCCTGTGCAGGCCAGTGTAAACATCGACCACCCGGCAAAGTGAGCCTACCGGATGAAAGCTGTTCCTTTAGTTTAGCTAAGTGCAGCGGCTTTGGCGCGAATTGCGCGAATCATCGCTTCCAGACCTTGTGAACGTGATGGGGTGAGATGTTGGGTGAGCGCCATTTTTTCAAACCACGGACGCACATCGAAATGGACAATATCCTGCGGCGTCATTTGATCGTAGAGAATAAAAACGACCGCAATAAGCCCTTTCACAATGGCCGCATCGCTGTCGCCCTGCAATTCAATAATTCCCTGCGCATTCTGGCGCATTACAATCCATACCTGACTCTGGCATCCCTGAATACTATTTTGCGGGCTTCTGTCTTCGTCGCCTAATTCCGGCAGACGCTGTCCCAGTTCAATAATGTAGAGATATTTCTCTTCCCAGTTGGTGCAGCGTAAAAAGTTACGCAGCAATTTTTCTTTATCCGGCAATACAGCCATAGAGCCTCCCTTTTACCCCAGTAGACGATGAATACGTTGCAATCCAGTTACCAGACGATCCACTTCTTCATGGGTGTTGTACATTGCCAGCGACGCCCGACACATCGCGGGTACGTTGTAATAGGCCATTAATGGCATTGCGCAGTGATGTCCGGTACGCACAGCAATACCGTAGTTATCAAGAAAACTGCCGACGTCATAGGCGTGGTGTTTACCGAGATTAAAGGCAATAACGCCAAGTCTGTCCGGCGGACCATAGAGCGTAAGATCCGGCACCGCAGCCAACTGCGACAATGCGTAATGCATCAGATTCTGTTCATACTCGGCTATGTTATTAAGCCCAAGCGCCGAAACATACTCCAGCGCCGCGCCAAGGCCAATAATACCTCCGGTATTGGGCGTACCGGCTTCAAACCGCCACGGCGCTTTGGTCCAGGTAGTGCCTTCACTCAGGCTGACGGTGGCGATCATTGAACCGCCACCTTCCCACGGCGGCATCTCCTGCAACAAGGCTTCTTTGACATACAGCACGCCAATGCCGGTGGGGCCATACAGTTTATGCCCGGAGAAAACGTAGAAATCGCAATCCAGTGCCTGAACATCCACCGGATGATGCATCACCGCCTGAGCGCCATCCACCAGCACTTTTGCGCCATGTTGGTGCGCAAGCGTGATCATCTCCGCCAGCGGATTTTCCGTCCCCAGCACATTAGACACGTGAGTAATTGCCAACAGTCGGGTTTTCTCATCAAACAGCGTAGGCAGCGTCTCCAGTTGCAGCGTACCGTCTGGGTTGAGAGGGATTACACGCAGCTCTGCGCCAACACGGGCGCAAAGCATTTGCCAGGGAACAATGTTAGCGTGGTGCTCCATCTGACTAATGATGATGTTATCGCCCGTCCGCACATTGCTGTTGCCCCAGCTATTGGCGACCAGATTGATCCCTTCCGTCGTGCCGCGGACGAACACCAGCTCTTCCGCCGAACGGGCATTAATAAACAGCGATGCCCGCTTGCGCACGTTTTCCATTTTCTCGGTCGCCTGGGCGCTTAACGTATGAATACCGCGATGCACCGCCGCGTAGCCGTGACGATAAAACTCGGCCTCGGCGTCAATCACCTGGCTAGGTTTCTGCGCACTGGCGGCGCTGTCGAGATAAGCCAGTGGCAGACCGTTCACTTCACGCGAAAGCACCGGAAAATCGGCCCGCACTTTGTCGACGGAAAAAGTCATCTTGCACCTCCCGGCAGTCGTTGACCGATTCGGGCCAGCACCTGCTGTTTAAGCCCTTCATCACGCAGTGCTTCCGTCAGTTCGGCGGCAAAGGCGTAAATGATCATCTGCTGGGCATCCTGCTGATTGATCCCGCGCGAACGCAGATAGAACATCTGTTCGTTATCAATACGCCCCACCGTCGCACCGTGGCTGCATTTCACATCATCAGCATAGATTTCCAGCTGTGGTTTGGTATCCACTTCCGCCAGTTTACCCATCAGCAGATTATTGTTGGTCATCTGGCCGTCAGTCTTGATGGCGTGCTGCGCGACGTTGATCAAACCGTTAAACACCGCGCGACCTTTGTCGCTGACGATAGTTTTGTGCAGCTGGCGGCTATTGCAAAAACCTTTATTGTGTTCCAGCCAGGTGCGGGTATCAAACACTTCGTTTTTCACCGGCATCGCCAGGCTATTGATGCGCAGCGTGCTGTTTTCGCCATTGAGTTGCGTACTGGTATTGTGTCGTAACACGGCGCCGCCAAGCAGGAAACTGTGGCTAAATGCCGTGGCATCGTCTGCCAGCAGCAAGTCATTATGCGCAAAGTGGTGGCTGACCGGGTTTTCAAACGCCAGCTTGATATGCTGCAAGTGGGCGTTCGCTGCGACGTTGATAGTGAACCGTGCGCCAGTGAAATGACGAGCATCATTAAGACTGACAAAATGTTCAATCACCGTTGCTTCGGCACCTTCCGCCAGATCCAGATGATGCCGGTAATGGGCAGTGTTTACCTCTTCACCTGCCACGCCCTGGGTAATATGCATTAACAGCAATGGCTTTGCAGGCCGTTGACCGCGCTTCACGGCGATATGCGTCACGCTTTGGGCCAGGCTTTCCGTCAAATGCAGAAACACTTCCGCCTGAATAGCGTCGGGTAACCCCTGACGGTCGTCATTAATGCTCACTTCATATCCGCTGCCTTCAGTTGCATCGCTCAGCGCAGGCATGTAACGTCCATCGACAAACACCAGCCGCACGGCGTCTAACGTTAACGCTAAGGCATCGCGTTGTTGCGGGGATATCTCACCCGCAATGCTGACAAACTGGCTATTGGTCAGCCCTTCCAGCGGCGTATATTTCCAGTGCTCATGTTTACGTGTCGGCAGCCCGGTACGCAGCAATTGTTGTAAATGCTGCTGTGCTTCTGGAGAACGTTTCGCCCCTTCAGCTTCAAACAAATGATGCCACTGTTGCAGCGCATTACTGCTGTTCGGTAAGCCAGCCATAACCCTGCTCCTCCAGTTGCTTGACCAACGTGAAATCACCGGATTTCACAATTCGCCCCTGATACAGAACATGGACGTAATCAGGCTTGATATAGTCAAGAATGCGTTGGTAGTGCGTAACAATGATGAATGAACGCTTGCCATCACCCAGCGAGTTCACGCCATCGGCAACCACTTTTAATGCGTCGATATCGAGCCCGGAGTCCGACTCATCAAGAATGCACAGTTCCGGTTCCAGCACCGCCATTTGCAAAATATCGTTGCGCTTTTTCTCACCACCAGAAAAACCAACGTTGACCGAACGCGTGAGTAAATCTTCCGGCATCTTCAGGAGAGCAATTTTTTCTTCCATCAAATCCTGAAAATCAAAGCGGTCGAGCGTTTCCTGGCCGCGATAGCTGCGCACCGCATTAAGTGCCGTTTGCAGGAAAAACTGGTTACTGACGCCGGGAATTTCCACCGGATACTGGAAGGCCATAAAAATGCCTTCACCTGCACGATCTTCCGGCGACAGCGCAAGCAAATCTTTGCCTTTAAACTCAACCGTGCCGCCCGTCACTTCATAATCTTCGCGCCCGGCAAGCGTTGCCGATAAGGTACTTTTACCCGAACCGTTTGGCCCCATAATGGCGTGAACTTCACCGGGACGAACGTCGAGGCTTAATCCGCGCAGGATAGCTTTATCTTCCACGCTGACGTGTAAATCTTTAATACTTAACATGTTTATTCCTTATCCGACGCTGTGTTCAAGACTGATGGCGAGGAGTTTTTGTGCTTCAACGGCAAATTCCAGCGGCAGTTCCGAGAACACGTCTTTGCAGAAGCCGTTAACAATCATCGAGATGGCGTCTTCTTCGCTGATCCCGCGTTGCAGGCAGTAAAACAGTTGATCTTCACCAATACGTGATGTCGTTGCCTCGTGCTCCAGTTGTGCGCTGTTATTGCGACATTCGACATACGGGAAGGTATGCGCCCCACAATTAGCGCCAATCAGCATTGAATCGCACTGAGTGAAATTGCGCGCATTTGTCGCCGTCGGCATGATTTTCACTAACCCGCGATAACTGTTCTGGCTGTGTCCGGCAGAGATCCCTTTCGAGATAATGGTTGATTTGGTGTTTTTACCAATGTGGATCATCTTGGTGCCGGTATCCGCCTGCTGATGGCCGCTGGTCAGTGCCACTGAGTAAAACTCACCAATGGAGTTATCGCCGCGCAGAATGCAGCTGGGATATTTCCACGTAATGGCTGAACCGGTTTCTGATTGCGTCCACGACATTTTGCTGTTTTCGCCTTCGCACAAGGCTCGCTTGGTGACGAAGTTGAGAATACCGCCAGTGTTGTTATCACCAGGGAACCAGTTTTGTACCGTGGAATATTTCACCTCGGCGTTTTTATGGATGATGACTTCCACCACCGCCGCGTGTAACTGATAGCTGTCACGCACCGGAGCGGAACAGCCTTCAATGTAGCTGACGTAGCTGTCTTCATCGGCCACCAGAATGGTGCGCTCAAACTGCCCGGTTTTTTCCGCGTTAATGCGGAAATAGGTGGAGAGCTCCATCGGGCAGCGCACGCCTTTAGGCACATAAATAAACGTACCGTCAGAGGCCACTGCCGCATTAAGCGCGGCAAAGAAGTTGTCATTCCCGGGTACCACAGTGCCGAGATATTTCTTCACCAGTTCTGGGTGATCGTGAATCGCCTCGCCAAAGGAACAGAAGATAATTCCCTGCTCCGCCAGTTTTTCGCGATAAGTGGTGGCAACCGAAACAGAGTCGAAAATGGCATCCACCGCCACCTCTTTGCCTTCCCGCACGGGAACGCCTAGCTGCTCAAACGCCGCCTCCACCTCTTTACTTAAAAAGGCGTTCGCGCCAGTTTGCTGCACCGCGCCGGGTTCAGACGCACAGGTATCGTCACAATTACCGCACGACGGTGCCGAATAATAGCTGTAATCCTGATAATTCAGCTTGTCGTAGTGCGCTTTCAGCCAGTGCGGCTCTTCCATCTCCAGCCATGCGCAATAGGCGTTAAGACGAAACTCCAGCATCCACTCCGGCTCATTACGCTTCGCCGAAATTGCGCGCACCACCTCTTCGTTTATCCCCTTTGCCAGCTCATCGGTGGCTAACTGGGTGAAGAATCCTTCTTTATAATTCAGCGGGCCGCCGGTCCATGTTTTGACATCGTCAGTTGCTTCAGTATTACGAGACATAGTACCGCCTATACCCCAAAGCTTTCGCCACAGCCACATTCATTCTGGGCTTTCGGGTTGTGAAATTTGAATATCTGATTGAGTCCTTCGCGAACGAAATCGACTTCCGTGCCATCAATAAACGGCATCGCTTGCAGCGGGACGAACAGCTTCGCGCCGTCGAGTTCAAACTGCAGATCATCTTTCTCTGGCTCGCTGACGCTGTCGAGCACATAGCCAAAGCCCGCGCAGCCTGTTTGTTTGACGCCTAAACGCACGCCAACCATGCCCGACTGCTTCGCGACTAACTCACGTATATGCGCCGCGGCTGCGGGTGTTAACGTTAAGCCTTGCCAGGCGAAATCCTGTGGATTAAACGTTCCTGAATGCATGTCCATCGATTTACCTCACTTCATCGCTTTCAGCGGATAACAGCATGTTAGTGATAATGATTATCAGTTCAACCCAGCAAACGCAGGGGCTTTAGCGTAAAACATGCTTTTTGCCTGTATTTAATAAGCATAGACCCTGATGAGAGGGTTAACAGGCATGCTAAGAATTAGGTATCTCATTGTTAGATAATGATTATTATCGCACTGGCGTTAAGGCTGTGATGGAAAAGAAAAAGTTGTATCGAAAATGACTATTTAAGAGATAGGTAAAAAAGTGGCGAGTTCAGAAATAAGAAAACCCTTAAGTCTGTGCATCACAGGCTTAAGGGCTTCTACCCCATCCGGCGCTTATCTCCGGCACTCATAGTGGCTTAGCTCTTGAAGGGGCGATAAGAATAATCTCATAAGACTACGTCGCCGTTTTAACACAAACTGCGATTTGTATTATTTTTGAACAATATCAGGCAGGTAACAACGGGAGGGCGGTCAGAAAATAATCGTCAGACCTGGACAGATGTTAATCCAGGTCGATGGGCGTTCAGACTATGTTCAGTAGGGATTAATGCACGCCCAGACGCCAGGCGAAGTAGATTTCTTCTTTCAGCTCCGTAGAAGAGAGGGTAAGCAGGTCAGCAAATTCAAGTTCGAGTTGTTTCAGACGCTTGAGATATTGAGCGGGTGAAAGATTGCTTTGGTCACGGCGTAAAAATTCGATGGCCAGCTGGGTGGGATTAAGTTGAGTAGACATAGCATCCTCGCTTTAGACAAGACCTGCACAGTATACCACCGTTTACTGCGCAGATAATAACCAAAAGCAATATGCATCACACTTTTCTGGTGACAACGTCACAAAATGGCGGTCGTCAATCGTGATGAACAACACAAACGCCCTTTCTCATCGAAGATTTCGATCTGCCAGACCTGATGCCGTGAACCGAGATGCAGCGGTTTACAAACGCCGCGTACCCGCCCTTCTCGTGCTGAGCGAACATGGTTAGCATTGACTTCCAGGCCAACCACTTTTTGCTCGCCTTCGGTACATAAATAACCGGCAACGGAGCCGATACTCTCAGCCAATACTACGGACGCCCCGCCATGTAGCAGCCCAAAAGGCTGCTTTGTCCGCGAGTCTACTGGCATTGTCGCTTCAAGGGTGTCATCACCAATATGTTCAAAGCGAATATCCAGCAACCCCACCATGTTTCCTTCACCCATAGCATTCAGTGCTTCCAGGGTGATTTTACGTTTCCATATCATTTAATAATCTCCAGTAATGCCTGCACGGGATGGCGTACCCCCGTCCCTTCAACCCGTTTAACCTGGCTGCGGCAAGAATACCCGGTTGCCAGACAGCGATTACGCGGTAGACGCTGCATTGCCTGATGCCAGGATAACTCATAGATCCCGAGCGAGTTTTTATGGTTTTTCGCCTCATGTCCGTAAGTCCCTGCCATGCCGCAGCAACCCACGCTGACATTTTCCAGTTTCGCGCCAAAACGGGCAAATATCGCGGCCCATTGTGCTGGCGCCCCCGGCAAGGCGGTAACTTCAGTACAGTGACCAAAGAAATACCATGATTCACCGCTGACTGCTGTCACTGGCTGTGACTGAAGCGCGCTTGCCAGCCATTCATTCGCCAGTAAGACGTTAAACTCGCCACGCGCCTCGCCCAGAGCCAGTTTATATTCATCGCGATAACAAAGTACCAGCGCCGGATCGACACCCACCATTGGCATACCCAGTTTCGCCATGCGGTTAAGGAAATCCGCCGTTTTTTTCGCCGTCTTCGCAAAACGATTAAGAAAGCCTTTGATATGCTGCGCTTTACCATTCGGTGAGAATGGCAACAGCACCGGCTGGAAACCTAATTTTTCGACCAAACGAACAAAATCCGCCACCACCTGCGCATCGTAATAACTGGTGAAAGGATCCTGCACTACCAGCACCGTGCGTGCTTTCTGTTCTGAACTGAGCGCTTCAAGCTGTTCCAGCGTCATGTTTGCCGAGCGATGCCCCACCATTTGTTGTTGCAGCGACGGCACTGAAAGCAGCGGCAAATCGACCATACCGATGTGTTTTTCCGAGAGTTTGCGCACCAGCGGCTGGTTAATGAAGAAGTTAAAAGTCTTTGGCGCACGCGCCATCAGCGGTGCGTAACTTTCGACCGTTGCCACCAGATGATCGCGCAATGGGCGTAGATAACGCGTGTGATAGAGTTGCAAGAAACGAGAGCGAAACTCCGGTACGTCAATTTTGATCGGACACTGAGTCGAACACGCTTTACAGGCCAGGCAGCCCGACATTGCCTCTTTGACTTCGTGCGAGAAGTCATATTCGCCTTTATTTGCATGCCAGCTATTGCGCATACGGGCAATTAACGTGCGCAAGCTGACGCCAGACTCTGGCAGCTCTTGCTCCAGTTTTAGAGGATCAACGCCGCGATCCGCCAGCAAACGTAACCATTCACGCACCAGCGTCGCACGCCCTTTCGGGGAATGAATCCGGTTCTGAGTTATCTTCATTGACGGACACATCGGGCTGCGGGCATCAAAGTTGAAGCACAAACCGTTGCCATTGCATTCCATAGCGCCGCGCCACTGCTGGCGTACCGCGATGGGGATTTGTCGGTCATACGTGCCACGCTTTACCGCGTCCACTTTCATCATTGGCGCGTCAATACCTTCTGGTGGGCAGATTTTCCCTGGATTTAGTCGGTTATGCGGATCAAACGCCGCTTTAACCTTACGCAGTTCTGCGAAAAGCTCCTCACCGAAAAACGCCGGACTGTATTCGGCACGAAAACCTTTACCGTGCTCGCCCCATAACAAGCCACCGTATTTTGCAGTCAGCGCCACCACGTCATCAGAGATTTGCTTCATCAACATCTCTTGTTGCGGATCGCACATATCCAGCGCCGGACGGACGTGCAAAACACCAGCGTCAACGTGGCCAAACATACCGTAGCTTAAACCGTGGCTGTCGAGCAGTGCGCGAAATTCAGCAATATAATCTGCCAGATGTTCCGGCGGCACGCAGGTATCTTCGGCAAATGGAATCGGTTTGGCTGCACCTTTGGCATTGCCGAGCAGGCCGACGGCTTTTTTGCGCATTGCATAAATACGTTCAACACCTGCCAGCTCACTGCACACCTGCCAGCCGATCACCCCTGCCTGCTGGCTGGCAATCAGTTCATCCAGCCGCGCACAGAGTGAATTTACCCGCTCGTCAATCAGCGCCTCATCATCTCCGGCAAATTCAACAATGTTCAGCCCGAGCATCTCTTTGTCTGGCACATTGGTAATCAGTTCGCTGACGGAATGCCAGACAATATCTTCCCGCGCCAGATTCAGCACTTTTGAGTCTACCGTCTCTACCGAAAGCGCACGCGCCTCAACCATAAACGGCGCATTACGTAGCGCGGAGTCAAAAGAGTCATATTTGACGTTCACCAGACGGCGCACTTTAGGCAAGCGCGTAATATCCAGCCGCGCTTCGGTAATAAAGGCCAGCGTCCCTTCTGATCCGGTCAGAATGCGCGTCAGGTCGAACTCGGTCATTTCATCGTTAAAGACATGACGCAGATCGTAACCGGTAAGAAAACGGTTAAGTTTGGGGAATTTGTCGATGATTAACTGGCGTTGCTGACGGCAACGTTGATAGACAGTGTTGTAGATCCGCCCAATCGTGGTATTGGTTTTACCCAGCGTTTCAGCAAGTTCGACGGGTAAAGGTTGCGTATCGAGAATATCGCCCCCCAACAACACCGCCCGCACGCCCAACACGTGATCTGACGTTTTGCCATAGACCAGCGATCCCTGACCTGATGCATCGGTATTGATCATCCCGCCGAGCGTTGCCCGGTTGCTGGTCGAAAGTTCTGGTGCAAAAAAGTAGCCGAACGGTTTCAGGTACTGATTGAGTTGGTCTTTTATCACCCCGGCCTCAACGCGCACCCAGCCCTCTTCAGGGTTAATTTCGATGATGCGGTTCATATGGCGGGACATATCAACAATAATCCCCTGGTTGAGCGCCTGACCGTTAGTGCCGGTGCCGCCGCCGCGGGGGGTAAAGATCAGCGATGTATAGCGTTCCTGGGCGGCAAGACGGGCGATCAGCGCCACATCTGCGGTTGAACGCGGAAATACCACCGCATCGGGGAGAAGTTGGTAAATACTGTTGTCGGTCGACATTGTCAGACGATCGGCATAACTTGTCGCCGTATCGCCGGTAAAACCTTGTTGCTCCAGCTCTTGCAAAAAATTAAGCACCAGTTGAACGACGCCGGGTGCCTGGGAAATCTGTGGAATCATTATATTGACCCTTTCCTGCGGTCTGTGATGTAGGTCGATACACTGTTCTTTCAGGCTGCTGCAATAGCGCACTGAAAGGTGATGTTTGTTTACTCTATGGATTTCGAGTTGCAGGAAGGCGGCAAGCGAGTGAACTCCAGGAGCTTACAAAAGTAAGTGACTGGGGTGAACGAACGTAGCCGCAGCACATGCCACTTGAAATACGACGAGTAAATCGTTTGCGTGTTACCTGAGTTGTTGTACCACATTTTTTTCTAACACGCCCATCAGAATTAAGGGCAGAATCGGCCTGTTAAAAACCGCTGAAATTGCTCATCATTATGCAGGTGAGTTTCGCGTGTTCACGTCGCGTCGACGATTTGACGCACAAAAAAGGTGAAAAGTAGTTATGGTAAATGTTCGTCAGCCCAGGGATGTCGCACAAATTCTGCTTTCGGTGCTGTTTTTAGCCATCATGATTGTGGCATGTCTGTGGATCGTTCAACCCTTTATTCTCGGCTTCGCATGGGCCGGTACGGTGGTTATCGCCACCTGGCCGGTATTGTTACGTTTGCAAAAGATCATGTTTGGCCGCCGCTCTCTCGCCGTTCTGGTAATGACGTTGCTCCTGGTGATGGTGTTTATCATCCCTATCGCCTTACTGGTTAACAGTATCGTCGACGGCAGTGGCCCGTTAATTAAGGCCATCTCCAGTGGCGATATGACATTACCGGATTTAGCGTGGCTTAATACCATTCCGGTGATTGGCGCGAAGCTGTACGCAGGCTGGCACAATTTGCTGGATATGGGCGGCACGGCAATTATGGCGAAAGTCCGTCCTTATATTGGCACCACTACCACCTGGTTCGTCGGGCAAGCCGCGCATATCGGGCGCTTTATGGTGCATTGTGCCTTAATGCTGCTCTTCAGCGCCCTGTTGTACTGGCGCGGTGAACAGGTGGCGCAAGGCATCCGACATTTTGCGACCCGTCTGGCGGGCGTTCGTGGTGATGCGGCAGTTCTGCTGGCGGCACAAGCTATCCGCGCAGTGGCGCTGGGCGTTGTGGTCACTGCTTTAGTACAGGCTGTACTTGGCGGTATCGGTCTGGCCGTTTCTGGTGTGCCTTACGCCACGCTGCTAACGGTATTAATGATCCTCTCCTGCCTTGTTCAGCTAGGCCCGCTGCCAGTGTTGATTCCGGCGATTATCTGGCTCTACTGGACCGGCGATACCACCTGGGGAACGGTATTGTTAGTGTGGAGCGGTGTGGTTGGCACTCTGGATAACGTCATCCGCCCAATGCTAATTCGCATGGGCGCAGATTTACCGCTGATTCTGATCCTCTCCGGGGTTATTGGTGGTTTGATTGCTTTCGGTATGATCGGTCTGTTTATTGGTCCGGTACTACTGGCTGTTTCCTGGCGTCTGTTTGCTGCGTGGGTTGAAGAAGTCCCGCCGCCGACTGACCAACCAGAGGAAATTCTCGAAGAGCTGGGCGAAATCGAGAAACCGAATAAGTAATTTCTCATCAGGCGGCTCTGCCGCCTGATTGTTAATCACTGCTAATTGATATTTCATTCCTCCAGTCCGTATTTTCCTGCTTACCGCCATTCAGCTGGCAGTATCTGTCGCAAATCCTTTACAGTTTTTAAACTAATGAGACGAATCTGATCGACGCAAAAAGTCCGTATGCCTACTATTAGCTCACGGTTATAAATCAACATATTGATTTATAAGCATGGAAATCCCCTGAGTGAAACAACGAATTGCTGTGTGTAGTCTTTGCCCATCTCCCACGATGGGCTTTTTTTTAACATTTTTTGCTTCATTACCCCGCCTCTCGTTCTTTCCAATAATGTTGCACAAGATACTGTGACTCTCTTCAAGCCGTAAGCAGGCTGATAATGTTATTTATATTTTATTCTTTTTTTCATGCAGCCATTACACGATGAACGCTTATGAACTCCAGGCACTACGCCATATTTTTGCCATGACCATTGATGAATGCGCGACCTGGATTGCCCTGACGGGCGACAGTGAAAGCTGGCAACAATGGGAGAAAGGAAAAACGGATATTCCTGACGAGATAGTTGAAAAACTGCTGGCAATGCGCCAGCAAAGAAAAAGGCATCTTCACGCCATCATAGAAAAAATAAACAACCGCATCGGCAACAATACCATGCGTTTTTTCCCCAATTTAACCGCATTTCAACGTATCTACCCAGAAGGTAATTTTATTGACTGGAAGATTTACCAGTCGGTCGCAGCTGAATTATATGCGCACGATCTTGAACGCCTGTGTTGATATTTTAACGGGATACAACGGACGTCATGACAAAAATAATAAACGGATGCTGACATAACAACAGCAACTTTTTAAGCAATATTGCTAAGTAGATCTTATGAAAAATCCCTACCTCCCTACCGCGCTTGGGTTGTATCTCAATTACCTGGTGCATGGTATGGGTGTCATTTTGATGACTTTAAATATGGCCTCGCTGGAGACGCTCTGGCAGACCAATGCCGCAGGCGTTTCGATTGTTATTTCATCATTAGGTATAGGACGATTGAGTGTCTTGCTTTTTGCAGGATTATTATCCGATCGTTTTGGTCGCCGCCCTTTTATTATTCTGGGTATGTGCTGCTATATGGCCTTCTTTTTTGGCATCCTGCACACCAATAACATCATTATTGCTTATGCTTTTGGCTTCCTGGCGGGCATGGCGAACAGTTTTCTCGATGCTGGTACCTATCCCAGTTTGATGGAAGCCTTTCCTCATTCACCGGGTACAGCCAATATTTTAATTAAAGCCTTTGTCTCCAGCGGGCAATTTTTATTGCCGCTAATTATCAGCCTGTTAGTGTGGGCTGAACTGTGGTTCGGTTGGTCTTTTATGATTGCCGCGGCGATTATGATCGTTAACGGTCTGTTTTTATATCGCTGTACCTTTCCACCACATCCGGGCCGTCGCTTGCCTGTGGTAAAGAAAGCGACCACTTCCGCGGGGCATCGCTGCTCAATTATTGATTTAGCCAGTTACACCCTCTATGGCTATATTTCAATGGCAACCTTTTATCTGGTTAGCCAGTGGCTGGCACAATACGGGCAATTTGTCGCTGGCATGTCATACACCATGTCGATCAAATTACTCAGTATCTATACCGTGGGTTCGCTGCTGTGTGTATTTATTACTGCTCCACTCATTCGTAAAACCGTTCACTCAACAACATTGTTGATGCTGTACACTTTTATCTCATTTATCGCCCTGCTCACCGTCTGCCTGCATCCCACATTTTATGTGGTGATAATATTTGCTTTCGTCATCGGTTTTACCTCCGCAGGTGGTGTTGTACAAATTGGCCTGACGTTAATGGCGGAACGTTTTCCCCATGCCAAAGGAAAAGCAACGGGGATCTATTACAGTGCGGGCAGCATTGCAACATTTACCATTCCGTTGATTACGGCTCATCTTTCGCAAAGAAGTATTGCCGATATTATGTGGTTCGATACCGCCATCGCTGCTATCGGCTTTTTACTGGCGCTGTTTATTGGCGTACGCAGTCGAAAAGAAGCACAACATCCATCATTAAAGGAGAATGTTGCTACGGGCGGGTAATGCAATATTCTTTTCAGGTCATGCAAGATCTTACGGATAAATTACTCTTTCTGCGCTAATTAAGGAAAATCGCGATCAAAAACAAACTATCACATGCAATATTCCTGGAAACATAAACTTTATGCCATGTACCCAGAGAAAATCATCTTCAGTATAGTGATTATGAAAACCGTCGAAATACAACACGGACGGTAACAAAATTATCTTTCAGCAAGGAGCTGTGAAAATGTCTCAAAATAAGGCTTTCAGCACGCCATTTATCCTGGCTGTCCTTTGTGTATACTTCAGCTATTTCCTACATGGCATTAGTGTTATTACGCTTGCACAAAACATGTCATCTCTGGCAGAAAAGTTTTCTACCGATAACGCCGGTATCGCCTATTTAATTTCTGGTATCGGTCTGGGCCGTCTGATAAGTATTTTATTCTTCGGTGTAATCTCCGATAAATTTGGTCGACGAGCAGTAATATTCATGGCCGTTGCCATGTATATGCTGTTTTTCTTTGGTATTCCGGCCTGCCCAAGTTTAGCTCTCGCTTACGGTCTGGCTGTGTGCGTTGGTATCGCCAACTCAGCCCTGGATACCGGTGGATATCCGGCGTTAATGGAATGCTTCCCGAAAGCCTCGGGTTCAGCCGTAATATTGGTTAAGGCGATGATATCGTTCGGGCAAATGCTCTATCCGATGCTGGTGAGTTATATGCTGTTGAATAACATCTGGTACGGTTATGGGCTGATTATCCCAGGCATCGTATTTGTGCTGATCACGCTGATGCTATTGAAAAGTAAATTCCCTGGCCAGTTGGTGGATGCCAGCGTAGCTGGTGAACTACCGCAAATGAACAGTAAGCCGTTAGTCTGGCTGGAAGGTGTTTCATCGGTGTTGTTCGGTGTTGCCGCATTCTCGACCTTTTATGTAATTGTCGTGTGGATGCCCAAATATGCGATGGCGTTTGCCGGTATGTCGGAAGCTGAGGCATTAAAAACCATCTCTTATTACAGTATGGGTTCGCTGGTCTGTGTCTTTATTTTTGCCGCACTATTGAAAAAAATGGTGCGTCCCATCTGGGCTAACGTGTTTAACTCAGCACTGGCAACGGTAACCGCCGCTATCATTTATCTGTACCCTTCTCCACTGGTCTGTAATGCCGGGGCTTTTGTTATCGGTTTTTCTGCTGCTGGCGGTATTTTACAGCTTGGCGTTTCAGTCATGTCCGAGTTTTTTCCAAAAAGCAAAGCCAAAGTCACCAGTATTTATATGATGATGGGTGGCCTGGCCAATTTTGTTATTCCGCTGATTACCGGTTATCTGTCGAATATCGGCCTGCAATACATCATCGTTCTCGATTTTACTTTCGCGCTTCTGGCCCTGATTACCGCAATTATTGTTTTCATCCGCTATTACCGCGTTTTCATTATTCCTGAAAATGATGTCCGGTTTGGCGAACGCAATCTTAGCACCCCGGTTAAACACAATTAAGCAAAGAAATTAGAGGAGTTAATTATGGATGTTACCGCTAAATACGAATTGATTGGCCTGATGGCCTATCCTATCCGCCACAGTTTATCGCCTGAAATGCAAAACAAAGCCTTAGAAAAAGCGGGATTGCCATTTACCTATATGGCCTTTGAAGTGGATAACGATAGCTTTGCCGGTGCAATTGAAGGCTTAAAAGCCTTAAAAATGCGCGGAACCGGTGTGTCGATGCCTAACAAACAACTGGCGTGTGAATATGTTGATGAATTAACACCTGCGGCAAAACTGGTTGGCGCTATCAATACCATCGTCAATGATGACGGCTACCTGCGCGGCTATAACACCGACGGCACGGGCCATATTCGCGCCATTAAAGAGAGCGGTTTTGATATCAAAGGCAAAACGATGGTGCTGCTAGGTGCCGGTGGTGCCTCAACGGCGATTGGCGCACAGGGGGCAATTGAAGGTTTAAAAGAGATTAAAATCTTCAACCGTCGGGATGAATTCTTCGATAAAGCCCTCGCCTTCGCGCAGCGGGTCAACGAAAACACCGATTGTGTCGTCACCGTTACCGATCTCGCCGATCAGCAAGCCTTTGCTGAAGCCCTGGCTTCCGCCGACATTTTAACCAACGGCACAAAAGTGGGTATGAAGCCTCTTGAAAATGAATCATTAGTTAACGATGTCAGTATGTTACACCCAGGACTGCTGGTCACTGAATGCGTGTATAACCCGCATATGACGAAGTTATTGCAGCAGGCGCAACAAGCAGGTTGCAAAACGATTGATGGATACGGCATGTTGTTGTGGCAAGGGGCTGAACAGTTCACGTTATGGACTGGCAAAGATTTCCCTCTGGAATACGTTAAACAGGTCATGGGGTTCGGCGCCTGACAGGCTGACCGCGTGCAGAAAGGGTAAAAAATGAAAACCGTAACTGTAAAAGATCTCGTCATTGGCACGGGCGCACCAAAAATCATCGTCTCGCTGATGGCGAAAGATATCGCCAGCGTGAAATCCGAAGCTCTCGCCTATCGTGAAGCGGACTTTGATATTCTGGAATGGCGTGTGGACCACTTTGCCGACCTCTCCAGCGTGGAGTCTGTCATGGCCGCGGCAAAAATCCTCCGTGAGGTAATGCCAGAAAAACCGCTGCTGTTTACCTTCCGTAGCGCTAAAGAAGGCGGCGAGCAGGCGATTTCCACTGAGGCTTATATTGCACTCAATCGCGCAGCCATCGACAGCGGTCTGGTCGATATGATCGATCTGGAGTTATTTACCGGCGATGATCAGGTTAAAGAAACCGTCGCCTATGCACATGCGCATGATGTGAAGGTTGTCATGTCCAACCATGACTTCCATAAAACGCCGGAAGCCGAAGAGATTATTGCCCGTTTGCGTAAAATGCAGTCCTTCGACGCCGATATTCCTAAAATTGCGTTGATGCCGCAAAGCACCAGCGATGTCCTGACGTTGCTTGCCGCTACCCTGGAGATGCAGGAGCAGTATGCCGATCGTCCAATCATCACGATGTCGATGGCAAAAACTGGCGTAATTTCCCGTCTGGCTGGTGAAGTATTTGGTTCGGCGGCAACCTTTGGCGCAGTAAAAAAAGCCTCTGCGCCTGGGCAAATATCGGTGAATGATTTGCGCACAGTATTAACTATTTTGCACCAGGCGTAATAAATAACGTACCGGCGGGAGTAACCTTCCCCGCCGTATTAAAATAATATTTTTAAAGAGTATTTGATAAAAATATTCTGTGGGTATCTGTGCGCTATTTTTAATGCTTGCGCAGAGAAACCCACACCTGAATCAGGAAAAAATAATGAAACCTGTAAAACCACCTCGTATTAATGGACGCGTGCCGGTCCTGTCGGCACAGGAAGCGGTAAGTTATATTCCCGACGAAGCAACGCTTTGTGTATTAGGTGCAGGTGGCGGTATTCTGGAAGCCACCACATTAATTACCGCTCTTGCTGACAAATATAAACAAACCCAGACACCGCGTAATTTATCGATTATTAGCCCTACAGGGCTTGGCGATCGCGCCGATCGGGGTATTAGTCCGCTGGCGCAAGAAGGTCTGGTGAAATGGGCATTATGCGGCCATTGGGGACAATCACCTCGTATTTCTGAACTCGCAGAACAAAATAAAATTGTTGCCTATAACTATCCACAAGGTGTGCTCACTCAAACATTGCGCGCTGCTGCTGCCCACCAGCCAGGAATTATTAGCGATATTGGTATCGGAACGTTTGTCGACCCTCGCCAGCAAGGCGGCAAACTGAATGAAGTGACTAAAGAAGATCTGATTAAACTGGTCGAGTTTGATAATAAAGAATATCTCTATTACAAAGCGATCGCGCCAGATATTGCCTTTATTCGTGCCACCACCTGCGACAGCGAAGGCTACGCCACCTTTGAAGATGAATTGATGTATCTCGACGCATTGGTTATTGCCCAGGCGGTGCACAATAACGGTGGTATCGTGATGATGCAGGTGCAGAAGATGGTTAAGAAAGCCACGCTGCATCCTAAAGCTGTCCGTATTCCAGGTTATCTTATCGATATTGTGGTGGTCGATCCGGACCAAACCCAACTGTATGGCGGTGCGCCAGTTAATCGTTTTATTTCTGGTGACTTCACCCTGGATGACAGCACCCAACTTAGCTTGCCTCTTAATCAGCGTAAATTAGTCGCGCGGCGCGCATTGTTTGAAATGCGCAAAGGTGCTGTGGGGAATGTTGGTGTCGGTATTGCCGACGGTATTGGCCTGGTCGCCCGGGAAGAAGGTTGTGCTGATGACTTTATTCTGACGGTGGAAACAGGCCCAATTGGCGGTATTACTTCGCAAGGTATCGCCTTTGGCGCGAACGTGAATACCCGCGCCATTCTGGATATGACGTCCCAGTTCGATTTTTACCACGGCGGTGGTCTGGATGTCTGTTATTTGAGTTTTGCCGAAGTCGACCAGCACGGTAACGTCGGTGTGCATAAATTCAATGGCAAAATCATGGGTACAGGTGGATTTATTGATATCAGTGCCACCTCGAAGAAAATCATTTTCTGCGGCACGTTAACTGCGGGCAGTTTAAAAACAGAAATTGCCGATGGTAAATTAAATATCGTCCAGGAAGGACGGGTAAATAAATTTATCCGTGAACTACCGGAAATTACTTTTAGCGGAAAAATCGCGCTCGAACGGGGACTGGATGTTCGTTACATCACCGAACGTGCTGTATTCACCCTGAAAGAAGACGGCCTGCATTTAATCGAAATCGCGCCTGGCGTCGATTTACAAAAAGATATTCTCGACAAAATGGATTTCACCCCAGTTATTTCGCCAGAACTGAAAATGATGGACGAAAGATTATTTATCGATGCGGCGATGGGTTTTGTCCTGCCTGAAGCGGCTCATTAACAGGAGTATCACGATGGATTTTTCTTTAACTGAAGAACAAGAACTGCTGCTGGCCAGTATTCGCGAACTGATTACAACTAACTTTCCGGAAGAGTATTTCCGCACCTGCGATCAAAACGGTACATATCCGCGTGAGTTTATGCGGGCGCTGGCGGATAACGGCATTTCTATGCTTGGCGTGCCGGAAGAGTTCGGCGGCATCCCTGCGGATTACGTCACCCAGATGCTGGCGCTGATGGAAGTGTCAAAATGCGGTGCTCCGGCGTTTTTGATTACCAACGGTCAGTGTATTCACAGCATGCGCCGTTTCGGTTCTGAGGAGCAGCTACGTAAAACGGCAGAAAGCACCCTGGAAACCGGCGACCCCGCCTATGCCCTGGCGTTGACGGAACCCGGTGCTGGCTCAGATAACAACAGCGCCACCACCACTTACACGCGTAAAAATGGCAAGGTTTACATCAACGGACAGAAAACCTTTATTACCGGTGCGAAAGAGTACCCGTATATGCTGGTGTTGGCGCGCGATCCAGAACCGAAAGATCCGAAAAAAGCCTTCACCCTGTGGTGGGTTGAGTCCAGTAAGCCCGGCATTAAGATCAATCCGCTGCATAAAATCGGCTGGCATATGCTTAGCACCTGCGAAGTTTATCTCGACAACGTGGAAGTTGAAGAGAGCGACATGGTAGGCGAAGAAGGAATGGGTTTCCTCAATGTGATGTACAACTTTGAGATGGAGCGCCTGATCAACGCCGCGCGCAGCACTGGCTTTGCCGAATGCGCATTCGAAGATGCCGCCCGCTATGCCAACCAGCGTATCGCTTTTGGTAAGCCAATTGGTCATAACCAGATGATCCAGGAAAAACTGGCGCTGATGGCGATTAAGATCGACAACATGCGCAATATGGTTCTGAAAGTGGCATGGCAAGCTGATCAGCATCAGTCACTGCGCACCAGCGCGGCGCTGGCAAAACTGTACTGCGCGCGTACTGCGATGGAAGTCATTGACGATGCGATTCAAATCATGGGCGGTCTGGGCTACACCGATGAGGCGCGCGTCTCCCGCTTCTGGCGTGATGTGCGCTGTGAACGGATTGGCGGTGGTACTGACGAGATTATGATTTACGTTGCAGGTCGGCAGATCCTGAAAGATTACCAGAATAAATAATCTTCAGGCGGCGCAGCTTCTGACAAAAACTGCGCCGCCAGATTTATCCGGCAAGACTTACAGGTTCAGAAAATTCAGATAAGATTTCTTGTTCCGCAAAACAATTTTTAAATTGTTTGCGATAATCACTGGGAGAACAGCCAACATGGCGCAAAAACAGTTTGGCAAAGTGATCGACATTTTCATAACCCACACGCCAGGAGATCTCTGCCTGCGACATATCAGTATTGGTCAACAGCCATTTCGCTTCCGTCATACGCCGTTGAATCACGTAGTTAATGGGAGAAATTCGATACTCTTTAGTAAATTCATGACAAATATAACTGACGCTGGCACGAAATTTTTTCGATAACTGTTCTAAAGTGATTTTTTCGCGGTAATTATTATTAAGATAAAAGAGAATATCTTTTATCAGAACATCTTTTTTAATATACCCCTGCTCCGAACGATAGGCATTTTTAAAGTTTTCGTAATAGAGAATCGCTAACGTATAGGAAAATGCATCCCACACTGAAGATGTGTTGCCATTTTTACTTTGCGGTAAAATCACACTTAATTCATTAAAAAGCGTTTTGATGACCTCTTTTCCCTGCCCTGCGGCAATTACCGGGCAAGAATGCGGTTGCAGTAACTGATTTTCTTCTGCGCCCTGAAACTGAAAACCGTATAGCGCACAGGTACAGGTCGTTGCCGGGTCGTTAGCATCTGAGGCCACTGCGTGCAGTCTGCCACGCTCTATCACCACAATGTCATCGGCATGTGCCACATAGAGCGAAGAATCAATGGTAAACCTTGCCACCCCTTTCTTAACATAAATCAGCTCGGTTTCATTATCATGAACGTGATGTCCCGACTCCCATTTAGGATCGTCACTAAACGCAAAGCGCGAAAGTCGTGGCGTTTTACCGGCGACAAACAGCGTTTCGCTGGCATTATCAAAACAGCGTTGATACATGACAACCTCCCTATTCCATGAGCAAGCAAAAACAATATATGCCGGATAAAATACGGCGTGTATTGCGGTTATACAACCGCATTTAGCGAGAGCTAAACAAGATTATTTACATTGAATGCAAGATAGTACGCCCAGCACAGAAGAATATTTCTGTACATTTCGCTTTTGTTTTAGCGATCGCATTTTTTTTGCAAGATTGTTGGCAAGGAAAACAGATTGCTCCGTCGAAAACCCCGCCCTGCTATCGCACACTATTTTCAGGCCATTTTTACCTTCCATCGGAGATGGTTCCGTATGCGACCCACAGGAGAAATCATGAAAATAATAACCTGCTTTAAGCTGGTGCCTGAAGAACAGGACATTGTTGTCACTCCCGAGTACACCCTCAATTTCGACAATGCCGACGCCAAAATCAGCCAGTTCGATCTCAATGCCATTGAAGCTGCAAGCCAGTTTGCAACAGATGACGATGAGATAGCCGCGCTGACTGTTGGCGGCTCATTGTTGCAGAACTCAAAAGTGCGTAAAGACGTGTTATCCCGCGGACCGCACTGTCTGTATATGGTGCAGGATGCCCAGCTTGAGCATGCACTCCCCCTTGATACGGCTAAGGCCCTGGCCGCGGCGGCAGAAAAGATCGGCTTCGATTTACTCATCTTCGGTGAAGGTTCTGGCGATCTCTATGCCCAGCAGGTTGGCTTGCTGGTGGGAGAAATGTTGCAACTTCCGGTGATCAACGCGGTGAGTGCCATTCAGCGTCAGGGGAATACGCTGATAGTTGAACGCACTCTTGAAGATGAAGTTGAAGTGATCGAACTCGCTGTTCCAGCCGTGCTGTGCGTCACGTCCGATATTAACGTGCCACGCATTCCATCGATGAAAGCCATTCTCGGCGCGGGCAAAAAAACGGTACATCAGTGGCAGGCGAGTGATATCGGCTGGAGCCAGGCCACGCCGCTTGCTGAACTGATCGGCGTTCGCGTACCGCCGCAAACAGAACGCAAACACATCATTCTCGATAACGATTCGCCGGAAGCCATTGCCGAGCTGGCGGATCATCTGAAGAAAGCCCTGAACTAAAGCCAACGGAGAAGAAACGATGAGTCAATTAAACAACGTCTGGGTCTTTAGCGATAATCCTGAACGTTATGCCGAACTGTTTGGCGGCGCGCAGCAATGGGGCCAACAGGTGTATGCCATTGTACAAAATACCGACCAGGCACAGGCTGTTATGCCTTATGGTCCAAAATGTATTTATATTCTTGAGCAAAACGATGCACTGCAACGCACTGAAAATTACGCTGAAAGCATTGCTGTCCTGCTGAAAGATAAACACCCCTCTATGTTGCTGCTGGCCGCGACAAAACGCGGTAAAGCGCTGGCTGCACGGTTAAGTGTGCAACTGAATGCGGCGCTAGTGAACGATGCCACTGCGGTTGATGTGGTTGATAGTCACGTTTACGCCGAGCACCGTATGTATGGCGGGCTGGCGTTCGCCCAGGAAAAGATCAATAGCCCGCTGGCGATCATTACCCTTGCACCCGGTGTTCAGGAACCTTGCACCAGTGACGCCTCGCATCAGTGTCCGATTGAAACTGTGTCTTACGTTGCTCCGCGTCATGAAATTCTTAGTCGCGAACGCCGTGCGAAAGCGGCAAGCAGCGTGGACCTGAGCAAAGCAAAACGCGTGGTCGGCGTCGGTCGTGGTCTGGCAGCACAGGATGACCTGAAAATGGTCCACGAACTGGCAGCGACAATCAATGCTGAAGTCGGTTGTTCACGCCCGATTGCCGAAGGCGAGAACTGGATGGAGCGTGAACGTTATATCGGTGTCTCCGGCGTGTTGCTGAAATCCGATCTCTACCTGACGCTGGGGATCTCCGGGCAGATCCAACATATGGTTGGCGGCAATGGCGCAAAAGTGATTGTCGCCATCAATAAAGATAAAAATGCGCCAATCTTCAACTATGCCGACTACGGTCTGGTGGGCGATATCTACAAAGTCGTCCCTGCCCTGATTAGCCAGTTGAGTCACTAATTCCCTTTCAACCACATCTCCCGCTGTAAACGCAGCGGGAAGGGAGCATAACGCATGTCGGATGACAAATTTGATGCCATTGTGGTCGGTGCGGGCGTTGCCGGTAGCGTTGCCGCATTGGTCATGGCGCGAGCCGGACTGGATGTCCTGGTGATCGAACGCGGCGACAGTGCCGGATGTAAAAATATGACCGGCGGGCGTCTTTATGCCCACACGCTTGAAGCGATCATTCCCGGCTTTGCTGCATCAGCGCCGGTAGAACGCAAAGTCACACGCGAGAAAATCTCCTTCTTAACCGAAGAGAGCGCCGTTACCCTCGATTTTCACCGCGAGCAGCCAGATGTTCCGCAACACGCTTCTTATACCGTATTGCGCAATCGTCTCGACCCGTGGTTGATGGAACAAGCCGAACAGGCGGGTGCGCAGTTTATCCCGGGCGTTCGCGTCGATGCGTTGGTTCGTGAAGAAAACAAGGTCACAGGCGTCCAGGCCGGGGATGATATTCTCGAAGCCAATGTGGTGATTCTGGCTGATGGCGTTAATTCAATGCTTGGCCGTTCGCTGGGAATGGTTCCCGCCTCCGAACCGCATCATTACGCTGTTGGCGTTAAAGAAGTCATTGGCCTCACGCCGGAGCAAATCAACGATCGCTTTAACGTCACTGACGACGAAGGTGCCGCCTGGCTGTTTGCCGGTTCCCCTTCTGACGGCCTGATGGGCGGCGGATTCATCTACACCAATCACGATTCCGTATCGTTGGGTCTGGTTTGTGGATTGGGTGATATCGCCCATGCGCAAAAAAGCGTGCCGCAAATGCTGGAGGATTTTAAACAGCACCCCGCCATTCGCCCACTGATTAGCGGTGGCAAACTGCTTGAATATTCCGCGCATATGGTGCCGGAAGGCGGTCTGGCAATGGTACCGCAGCTGGTTAACGATGGTGTGATGATCGTCGGTGACGCCGCAGGCTTCTGCCTCAATCTGGGCTTTACGGTTCGCGGAATGGATTTAGCCATCGCATCGGCCCAGGCGGCTGCCACAACGGTGATTGCCGCCAAAGAACGCGCGGATTTTTCTGCCACTAGTCTGGCGCAATACAAACGCGAGCTGGAACAAAGCTGTGTTATGCGTGATATGCAGCATTTTCGCAAGATCCCAGCGCTGATGGAAAACCCGCGCCTGTTTAGTCAGTATCCGCGCATGATCGCCGATATCATGAACGATATGTTCACTATTGACGGCAAACCAAACCAGCCGGTACGAAAAATGATTCTCGGACATGCGAAGAAAATCGGGCTGATTAATCTGCTGAAAGATGGCATTAAGGGAGCAACCGCGCTATGAGCCAGAACGCTACGGTCAACGTTGACGTCAAATTAGGCGTCAACAAATTCCATGTTGATGAGGGCCACCCACATATCATTCTGGCGGCAAATCCCGACATCAATGAATTTCAAAAATTAATGAAAGCCTGCCCTGCCGGACTTTATAAGCAGGATGACGCAGGAAACATTCATTTCGATTCCGCCGGTTGTCTGGAGTGCGGCACCTGTCGGGTGCTGTGCGGCAACACTATTCTCGAACAGTGGCAATATCCCGCAGGCACCTTCGGTATTGAATTTCGCTACGGCTAATCATGCATCCCACAGGCCCGCATCTCGGGCCTGATGTTCTGTTTCGAGAGTCCAAAATGAAAGTGACATTAACGTTCAACGAACAACGTCGTGCTGCGTATCGTCAGCAAGGGTTATGGGGCGATGCTTCGCTGGCCGATTACTGGCAGCAGACCGCTCGTGCGATGCCAGACAAAATTGCCGTGGTCGATAATCATGGTGCAACGTACACCTATAGCGCGCTCGATCACGCCTCGAACTGTCTGGCAAACTGGATGTTAGCGAAGGGTATTGAATCAGGCGATCGCATCGCATTTCAACTGCCAGGCTGGTGTGAATTTACCGTTATCTATCTTGCCTGCCTGAAAACCGGTGCGGTTTCCGTGCCGCTGTTACCTTCCTGGCGGGAAGCAGAACTGGTGTGGGTGCTCAATAAGTGTCAGGCAAAAATGTTTTTTGCACCGACATTGTTTAAACAAACGCGTCCGGTAGATTTAATCCTGCCGCTGCAAAATCAGCTTCCACAACTACAACAGATCGTCGGCGTGGATAAGTTGGCTCCCGCCACCTCGTCTCTCTCGTTAAGTCAGATTATTGCCGACAATCCCCCGCTGGCCGTCGCAACATCGGTCCACGGCGATGAATTAGCGGCGGTGCTATTTACCTCCGGAACTGAGGGTATGCCAAAGGGCGTGATGCTAACGCATAACAATATTCTCGCCAGTGAGCGGGCTTATTGCGCGCGGCTGAATCTGACCTGGCAGGATGTCTTTATGATGCCTGCGCCACTCGGCCACGCAACGGGCTTTCTGCATGGCGTAACAGCACCATTTTTGATTGGTGCTCGCAGCGTGTTGTTAGATATTTTCACTCCTGATGCGTGTCTCGCGCTGCTTGAGCAACAACGTTGCACCTGTATGCTCGGCGCAACGCCGTTTGTTTATGACCTTTTGAATCTACTTGAGAAACAGCCTGCCGACCTTTCTGCGCTGCGTTTCTTTCTTTGCGGCGGCACCACGATCCCCAAAAAAGTGGCGCGTGAATGCCAGCAGCGCGGCATTAAATTATTAAGCGTTTATGGTTCCACAGAAAGCTCGCCACATGCAGTGGTGAATCTCGACGATCCTTTGTCGCGCTTTATGCACACCGATGGTTACGCTGCCGCAGGCGTGGAAATTAAAGTGGTCGATGACGCACGCAAGACCTTACCGCCAGGTTGCGAAGGTGAAGAGGCCTCGCGCGGCCCTAATGTGTTTATGGGTTATTTTGATGAACCTGAATTAACCGCTCGCGCGCTGGATGAAGAGGGCTGGTATTACAGTGGCGATCTCTGCCGCATGGATGAAGCTGGCTATATAAAAATAACCGGACGCAAGAAAGATATTATTGTCCGCGGCGGCGAAAATATTAGCAGCCGTGAAGTGGAAGATATTCTATTGCAGCATCCTAAAATTCACGATGCTTGTGTGGTTGCAATGCCCGATGAACGCTTAGGTGAACGTTCATGTGCCTATGTCGTGCTGAAAGCGCCGCATCATTCATTATCGCTGGAAGATGTGGTGGCTTTTTTTAGCCGTAAACGGGTCGCGAAATATAAATACCCTGAACATATCGTGGTGATCGAAAAACTGCCGCGCACGGCCTCCGGTAAAATACAAAAATTTTTGTTACGCTAAGATATTCTTCAACGGCTGGAACAAACATGCGTTGAGGCATAATTCATAAATAATAAAGCACCTTATACGCAAGGTGCTTTATTCAATCCCGATTAACCACGTCCGACATATGGCATATTATTTGCCATAATCGTTATTTCCAGCACATTCGTGGTTACTGGCAACTGGGCCATCATCTGAATGGCTGCTGCAACATCAGCAACATTCATCATATCTTCCGCTTTAATAGCGCCATCTGCCTGATAAACGCCCTTACGCATCCGATTCGATAATGTCGTTTCCGCATTGCCGATATTAATTTGCCCGCAAGCGATATTAAATTTGCGACAATCAAGGGAAATGGCCTTGGTCAACCCGGTAACAGCATGTTTCGACGCCGTGTATGCCGCAGTATAAAGGCGCGGTGTCAGTGCGGAAATCGACGCATTGTTAATAATGCGTCCTCCCATTGGCTGCTGCGCTTTCATGATTTTAATCGCTTCTTTCGAACACAAAAATGTCGAGTGAATATTGGCGTTAAACACGCGTGTCCACTCAGTAAACTCAACCTCTTCAATACTTTTTGCCGGACTATTATTGCCCGCATTATTGAACAAGAGATCCAGTCGACCAAAACGAACCTTAATCTCGGCAAATAGTGCAACGACAGCGGACTCATCCGTGACATCAGCAACCAGAGGAATAAAGCGTTCCTTGGCTAAACCTTGTGCACATTGCTGTAAGGTTTCTTCGTTACGCGCGGCAACAATAACAGTATATCCAATGTCATAGAGTGCCTTTGCTGCCGCGTAGCCGATACCTTTACTTCCCCCTGTCACCAGGGCAATTTTTGTCATAGCCAGCTCCGCCTATAATAAACTCATGTCGATTTTCACGACTGTTTTTTTGATTTTCTCCACGTTATCGACTTTATAACATGCCCGATGTACCTCTTCCGGGAAGACCACCACAAACTGTCCTGGTGTCAACGTGATTATCCGATCATTAATACGTTCATCAGCATAAAAAATAACGTCACGGTCGCCCAGGTGGCTTTCTACAACCGAGTTTTCTCCATCATCAAAATCCACACAAATCCGCTCTTCTCCGGCAATTAAGAAATGGACATCAAGATATTTACGATGAACTTCTGGTCGGCATTCATGTAGTGGTTTAGTCATCGGCTCAACCACGGTATAAAATATTGAGTCATCCTGAATAAAAACCTTTTCCCCCACAGGAACACTATTCAGCTCATGCTGTGAAAGATACTCAATGACACGAGCAATGACAGGATGAAATGTCCGCTTTTGTTGTTCACTAAGATACGCGATATCACCATAAATCATATTTCCCGCCTTATTGAGTAACAGGGGTAATAACTGGCTGTCCGCTAAAGAAAGCCTGTAAGTTATCAAAAACCAAATCTGCCATTGCATTAAACGTTTCGCTCGTACCACTGGCGATATGTGGCGTCAGGACAACGTTATCCAGCGACATTAATTGTTCTGGCACATGTGGTTCGTTGGCATAAACGTCCAGTGCCGCACCAGCAATGATGTTATTTTGCAGAGCATCAATCAGATCGGTTTCGTTCACCACTGATCCCCGGGAAATACTGATCAAATGTCCGGTTTTCCCCAGAGCCTGCAGCACAGTTTTGTCGATAACGCCGCGTGTACTTACCCCGCCTGGCAGCGTCAGAACGAGGAAGTCCACCGCTTGCGCCAGAGAAACCAGCGAATCATGCACCGTCCATTCAGGTTTGTTATGCGGTTTTGGGTCGAAATAGTGAATTTCCATTTCAAATGCTGCTGCACGGCGGGCTACAGCATTACCAATGTTCCCCAGACCAACAATTCCGCAACGTTTACCACTCACTTTCGTCGCCATCGGGAAACGCCCTTCGTTTGGCCAACGACCGCCACGAACATAACGATCGGCAATGTTAATACGTCGGGCAACATTGAGTAACAACGCCATGCCAATGTCTGCAACACAGTCATTAAGCACGCCAGGGGTGTTGGTGACGATAACGCCATGCTCCCTGGCTGCCACGATATCAATAGGGTCATAGCCCACACCATTGCTGGCAATAATCTTCAGATTCGGAAATTTTTCAATTAGCGCCCGAGAAGCTCCCATTACCGGATTACCACTGGTCACCAGCGCCTTAATATCCGGCGCGATCTGCGTGTAAAAAGCGTCTGCGTCGGTCAGTTCCCACAGGCGATATGCGGTGAAGGTAGATTCAACTTTAGCCATTAAGCGGTCGCTTAATTTGCCGACGATCGCCACCTGAATATCTTTTAAGTTCATACACTATTCCTTGATTGATGTTTGCCGCAGGCCACTTACCATAGGCCAAGAATTTTCCACCACACCGCCCCCAGTCCGAACCAGATGACAATGTTCAACAACATGACGATAAAGCCCAGCCGCCACCATTCTCGTTGCGAGACATAGCCAGCGCCGTAATAGATGACTGCGGGTCCGTTGCCATAATGCGAAATGCCGCTCATCAGGTTAGTGACGAACGCCAGTGACAGAGCAGCCATCATCGGCGGCGCGTCTGCAGCAACCGAGACGCTGCCAAAAGCGGCATACATCGCCACTACATGCGGCGTACTTCCGGCAAAGAAATAGTGGGAATAGCAGTAAACTATCAGCAACACCGTCAACGTTATCTCCCACGGAATGCCGGTGAACAGAGCCGAGGTTGTGACAGCAAACCATTTGAACAGGCCAAGCTGATTGAGCTTATCAGCCATACAGATCATGACGCCCAGCCAGACCAGAATGTCCCAGGCCCCCTTCTCTGACTGCACATCCTGCCAGGTGATAATCCGGGTCATCAACATTAAACAGACGCCGGAAAGCGCGACAGCGGTCGCATCCAGACCAGTCCATTTCGATGTACTCCAGGCCAATAATGAAAGCAGGAAAATGCCAATCGTCACGCGCTCATCTCGGGTTACCGGCCCCATTTTGATAAGTTCTTCCTGTGCCAACGCTTTGGCTTCTGGCGTCTTTTTGATCTCTGGCGGGTAGAGTTTGTAAATGACCAACGGCATAGTGATAAAAGCGATAATGCCCGGCACCAGTGCGCTTAGCGTCCACATCCCCCATGAGATATCGACAAATAAGGTGCTGGCCGCCAGAGATACAATGAGTGCATTTGGCGCGCTGGCCGTCATAAACATCGAGGATGAGAGACAGTTGGAATGGAACACCGTCTGCATCAGATAAGCGCCAATTTTACGCGGCCCTTGATCCGGTTCAGATCCAAAGCTGTTAGAGACACTGCGAACAATCGGGAACAAAATTCCCCCTGCTCGCGCTGTGTTTGATGGCGTTGCGGGCGCGATAATCATATCGCTTAGCGCCAATGTATAACCCAGACGTAACGAGCTGCCGCCAAATCCGCGAATCAGCAAAAAGGCGATACGCCGCCCCAACCCCGTTTTGATGAATCCTTTCGCGTACAGGAATGCGGCGACAATAAGCCATACCGTGGTGCTGCTGAAACCTTTTAAGGCTTCGCTGGTTTTCATCATGCCGGTCAGCATAATAAAACTGATGGTTATTAACGCGATAGCGCCTACCGGCAACGGTTGCAGAATAAACGCCACCACAGTGGTGATGAATATGGCCAGAATGTGCCAGGTTAAGGGTGTTAATCCGTCAGGGACGGGGGAAAACCATATAGCGAGTGCGACAATCGCACAAATCAGGACTTTCAAATAGCAACTCATATGCAATCCCTGTAGCTGTTTCCCTCCGCTCGCGGAGGGAATTTATCCTGTTTTCTGTACAGCCAGACAAATCAGAAAATCGGTTTTAGTTCGAATAAATTCTCTGAATTACATAATCTGCGCTTATGTCTGAATAACGGTGCGGTAATTTTTCATATCCATATCCCTTTTTATTCTGTGGTTGAAGACAGTATAAAAACGGGACTCGCCAGTGACTTCGTGCAATCCAACGAACTCTGGACGAAAAAATTACGCATATGCTTAAGGAAATTGACGAGTGGTCACATTCGGCTTTGAGAAAAAACAGTATCGAGAATTATTCTGTGGAGAGGATCGCAAACGAATTAAAATCAGAAAGAACACCAGCCAATTATTCAGATGATGCCCGGAAGCTTTTTATATTGCACGAGCGCGTTTGCCCGAAGTAGGTTGATAAAAGGTGGGGATATAGAAATGGACCCGGCGACTGAACGCCGCCGGGTATTTATTTTATTTCTTCAGTTCCGCCAGGCTTAACCAGGTTTGCACCACGGTGTCCGGGTTCAGAGACAGGCTATCGATCCCCTCTTCCATCAGCCATGCAGCAAAGTCTTCGTGGTCAGATGGACCCTGACCGCAAATCCCGACATATTTGCCCTGTTTCTTCGCGGCACGAATCGCCATCGACAGCAGTGCTTTCACCGCATCGTTGCGCTCATCGAACAGTTCAGACACCACGCCGGAGTCGCGGTCCAGACCGAGCGCCAGCTGTGTCATGTCGTTTGAGCCAATTGAGAAGCCGTCGAAATATTCGAGGAACTGTTCAGCCAGCAAGGCGTTGGACGGAATTTCGCACATCATGATGATTTTCAGCCCGTTCTCGCCACGTTTCAGCCCCTGACGCGCCAGTTCTTCAACCACTGCTTTCGCCTGATCCACGGTACGCACGAACGGGATCATGATCTCTACGTTGGTCAGTCCCATGTCGTTGCGCACACGTTTCACCGCTTCACACTCCAGCGCGAAGCAGTCGCGGAAGCTGTCAGAAACGTAGCGGCCCGCGCCACGGAAGCCCAGCATCGGGTTCTCTTCATGCGGCTCGTAACGCTCACCACCCACCAGATTGGCATATTCGTTGGATTTAAAGTCAGAGAGACGGACAATCACGCGTTTCGGATAAAACGCGGCGCCCAGCGTCGCGATCCCTTCGGTCAGACGGCCAACGTAAAATTCGCGCGGAGAATCGAAGCCTTTCATCATCTCGCGAATTTCATTTTGTAACTGTGGTTCCTGGTCATCAAACTCAAGCAGTGCGCGGGGGTGAACGCCAATCATGCGGTTGATGATAAATTCAAGACGCGCCAGACCTACGCCTTCGTTCGGCAGGCAGGCGAAGTCGAAAGCACGGTCCGGGTTACCGACGTTCATCATCACTTTCAGTGGCAGGTCCGGCATGGTTTCCACGCTGGAGCTTTTCACGCTAAATTCCAACAACTCAGCATAGACGTAACCGGTATCGCCTTCGGCACAAGAAACGGTGACGTTCTCACCGTCTTTCATACGCTCGGTCGCATCACCACAGCCCACTACCGCCGGAATACCCAGTTCACGGGCGATAATTGCCGCGTGACAGGTACGCCCGCCACGGTTGGTGACGATAGCAGACGCTTTCTTCATGATCGGTTCCCAGTCCGGGTCGGTCATGTCAGTAACCAGCACGTCGCCAGGTTCAATGCGGTTCATTTCGCTGATGTCATGAATGACTTTCACCGGACCCGCGCCGATGCGATGACCGATAGCGCGGCCTTCGGCGATAATCTTGCCCTGTGAATGCAACGTATAACGTTCCATCACCTGACCGCGAGAACGTACAGTTTCAGGACGCGCCTGCACGATAAACAATTTACCGGTGTGGCCATCTTTCGCCCACTCAATATCCATCGGGCGACCGTAGTGTTTCTCAATTTGTACGGCCTGTTTTGCCAGTTCCTGCACTTCTTCGTTGGTCAGCGAGAAGATGTCACGCTGTTCCTGCGGTACATCTTCAATTTTAACCTGCTTGCCGTGTTCCTGGGTCGGCGCGTAGACCATGCGGATTTTTTTCGACCCCATGGTGCGGCGCACGATAGCCGGGCGATTCGCTGCCAGTGTCGGTTTATGCACGTAAAACTCATCCGGGTTAACCGCGCCCTGCACGACCATTTCACCCAGGCCCCATGCGGAAGTGATAAACACCACCTGGTCAAAGCCGGATTCGGTATCAATGGAGAACATCACCCCAGAAGATGCGAGGTCGGAGCGCACCATCCGCTGAACACCGGCGGAGAGTGCCACGCCACGGTGATCATAACCCTGATGCACACGATAAGAGATGGCGCGATCGTTAAACAGAGAAGCAAAGACATGTTTCACTGCCACGAGAACGGCGTCAAAACCCTGAACGTTGAGGAAGGTTTCCTGCTGACCGGCAAAGGAAGCGTCCGGCATGTCTTCTGCGGTGGCGGAGGAGCGTACCGCAAAAGAGGCGTTTTCGTCATCGGCGGAAAGCTGTGCATAGGCTTCGCGGATGGCGTTTTCCAGCTCAGGCTGGAAGGGAGTGTCGATAATCCACTGGCGGATTTGCGCGCCCGCTTTCGCAAGCTGGGTAACATCGTCAATATCCGTTTTATCCAGCAGTTCATAGATGCGCTGGTTTACGCCGCTTTGGTCCAGAAACTGGTTAAACGCGTCGGCGGTTGTGGCGAAACCATTCGGAACGGAAACGCCCATTCCGGAAAGGTTAGTAATCATTTCACCCAGGGAGGCATTTTTGCCCCCAACCCTGTCTACATCATTCATGCCGAGTTGGTTATACCAAAGCACCAGCGGTGACGAGCCATTGTTGGACATCGAACAATCCTTTTGTGATAAATGAACGGTTTGAGAAACACATTTCTGCGCATTTATCTTTGCATATTTAACCGGATGAAAAAAACGGTGAATCGTTCAAGCAAATATATTTTTTTACTTTTTAAGACTGATCCCAGCGTTGCGCAAATCCGCTATCTTCAGTAATTTCCACATAAACCATCGGTATAAACGAAAGCGTAAAAATGAAATACTGTTTTCATAAAATATAAAATTGAAGGTTCATTTTATAAACCAGGCATAACCTTCTACGCTTCTGTACGTTTTTAATTTATGCTTTCATAGAATTATGTCTGCATCACGGGAAGAACAAAATGGATAATGCTGTTGATCGCCACGTTTTTTATATTTCTGATGGTACGGCTATAACTGCGGAGGTATTAGGACACGCAGTGATGTCACAATTTCCCGTTACTATCAGCAGCATTACGCTGCCGTTTGTCGAAAATGAAAGCCGTGCACGGGCGGTGAAGGATCAGATTGACGCAATTTATCACCAGACAGGTGTGCGCCCGCTGGTTTTTTACTCCATTGTGCTACCGGAAATCCGCGCCATCATTTTGCAAAGCGAAGGTTTTTGCCAGGATATTGTGCAGGCGCTGGTTGCCCCTCTCCAGCAAGAGATGAAACTGGACCCGACGCCGATTGCTCACCGTACCCACGGCCTGAACCCTAATAATCTCAATAAATATGATGCGCGTATTGCGGCAATTGATTACACCCTCGCCCATGACGACGGCATTTCGTTGCGCAATCTGGATCAGGCTCAGGTGATCCTGCTCGGTGTCTCTCGTTGTGGTAAAACCCCCACCAGCCTGTATCTGGCGATGCAGTTTGGTATCCGTGCGGCAAACTACCCCTTTATTGCCGACGATATGGATAATCTGGTGCTACCCGCGTCGCTCAAGCCGCTTCAGCATAAATTGTTCGGACTGACTATCGACCCGGAGCGTCTGGCGGCGATTCGCGAAGAGCGTCGGGAGAACAGTCGCTATGCCTCGCTTCGTCAGTGCAGGATGGAAGTCGCGGAAGTGGAAGCGTTGTACCGTAAAAATCAGATCCCGTGGATTAACAGTACCAATTATTCGGTAGAAGAGATTGCCACCAAGATCCTCGATATCATGGGCCTTAGCCGCCGAATGTACTAGAGAACTAGTGCATTAGCTTGTTTTTTTGTTATCATGCTAACCACCCGGCGAGGTGTGACACACCTCGCACTTGAAATCAGCTGCGATTGGTTTATCGTGATGCGCATCACTTCCCGGTAGTCCTGCCGTTGAAGCAACAAATTTCTGAGACTTGTAATGAACAGAACTGACGAACTCCGTACTGCGCGTATCGAGAGCCTGGTAACGCCCGCCGAACTCGCGCTACGGTATCCCGTAACGCCTGGCGTCGCCAACCATGTCATTGATTCCCGCCGCAGAATTGAAAAAATACTGAATGGTGAAGATAAGCGACTGTTGGTCATTATTGGCCCCTGCTCGATCCACGATCTGACCGCTGCCATGGAGTATGCCACCCGTCTGCAGGCGTTGCGCAACCAGTACCAGTCACGACTGGAAATTGTAATGCGTACCTATTTTGAAAAACCGCGTACCGTTGTCGGCTGGAAAGGACTCATCTCCGATCCGGATTTAAACGGCAGCTATCGCGTTAATCACGGCCTTGAAATGGCGCGTAAGTTGCTGTTGCAGGTAAATGAACTGGGCGTTCCCACCGCGACCGAGTTTCTCGATATGGTGACCGGTCAGTTTATTGCTGACTTAATTAGTTGGGGCGCGATTGGCGCACGGACTACCGAGAGCCAGATCCACCGTGAAATGGCGTCAGCCCTCTCCTGTCCGGTAGGTTTTAAAAACGGTACCGATGGCAACACGCGGATTGCCGTGGATGCTATCCGCGCTGCCCGTGCCAGTCATATGTTCCTCTCGCCAGACAAAAACGGTCAGATGACCATCTATCAGACCAGCGGCAACCCGTATGGCCACATTATTATGCGTGGCGGCAAAAAACCGAACTACCATGCCGATGATATCGCCGCAGCCTGCGATACGCTGCACGAGTTTGATTTACCTGAACATCTGGTGGTGGATTTCAGCCACGGTAACTGCCAGAAGCAGCACCGTCGCCAGTTAGAAGTTTGTGAGGATATTTGTCAGCAAATCCGCAATGGCTCCACGGCGATTGCCGGAATTATGGCAGAAAGTTTCCTGCGCGAAGGTACACAAAAAATCGCCAGCAGTCAGCCGCTCACCTACGGTCAGTCGATTACCGATCCTTGTTTAGGTTGGGAAGATACTGAACGCCTGGTCGAAAAACTCGCCTCTGCGGTAGATTCCCGCTTCTGAATGCGTGCCCATTCCTGACGGAATGGGCATTTCTGCGCAACTTGTTGTCTTCTCAACAAATTACTGCTTGCTCTGGCTTGCCATAATATTGATAATAAGAATCATTGTTATATCGATTATTATTAATTTTTATGCGTTATACGGATAGCAGAAAACTCACGCCTGAAACGGATGCCAATCACAAGACCGCTTCCCCGCAGCCCATTCGGCGAATTACCAGCCAGACACTGTTAGGTCCTGATGGCAAACTGATTATCGATCATGACGGGCAAGAATATCTGCTCCGTAAAACTCAGGCTGGCAAGCTGCTGTTGACCAAGTAGCCTTTAACTCGAGCAGCTGACTTCAAGCCGTTTACCCCAGTCAGGTGGACGACTGACATAGTCATCATCCCTGTCGCTGAAAGGATTTCGCAACGCTTCATGCAGACGTTGTAATTCTGTCATATCGCCCTTTTCTACCGCCTCAATAGCGCGTTGTGCCAGCCAGTTTCGCAATACCAGCGCAGGATTGACGCTCTGCATCAGTTGCTGACGTTCACTATCGGCAACTCCGTCTTGTTGCAAGCGCGCCCGATAACGCGTAAACCAGTCATCAAACGCCGCGCGGTCAATAAACTCATCGCGCAGCGGTGAAGCCGCACTGTGCTGCTCGGTCAGGCTTAACATGCGGAATGTGCGAGTATAATCACTGCGCTCTTGCGCCATCAGACTGAACAATTCATTCAGTAGCGCATTATCCTCTTTTTGCTCCGTCATAAAGCCCAGCTTCTGCCGCATACGTTTTCCATAATGCGTCAACAAAACCTGTTGATAGCTTTCCAGTGCCTCGTTTAACGCGTCGACAGTGATAAACGGCGACAATGTCTGCGCCAGACGCTGTAAATTCCACAACGCAACGGCAGGTTGATTATCAAAGCTGTAACGTCCCTGATGATCAGAGTGATTACAAATAAAGCCCGGTTCATAATCATCGAGGAAAGCAAATGGACCATAATCCAGCGTCAGCCCGAGAATCGACATGTTATCCGTGTTCATCACCCCGTGAGCAAAACCGACTGTCTGCCAGCTGGCGATTAACGAAGCCGTACGTGCGACAATATCGGTAAACCAGAGGCGGTATTTATCCTCTTCATCCTGAAGATGCGGCCAGTAATAGCGAATGGCGAAGTCAGCCAGCTGGCGAACTTTTTCCGGTTCCCGACGATAGTAAAAGTGTTCAAAGTGGCCAAATCGCAAATGACTCTGCGCTACGCGCATCAGCATCGCTCCTGATTCGACCGTCTCCCGGTAAACCGGCGTATCGCTGGTAACAATGCTTAAGGCGCGTGTCGTCGGAATGCCAAGGTGATGCATTGCCTCACTGGCAAGACTTTCGCGAATTGTTGAACGTAAAACCGCACGTCCGTCGCCCATCCGCGAATAAGGCGTCAGCCCCGCACCTTTCAGATGCCAGTCCATGGTGGTGCCGTCGGAAAACTGTTGCTCGCCGAGTAAAATACCGCGCCCGTCGCCAAGCTGCCCCGCCCAGACACCAAACTGGTGGCCACTGTAGACCTGGGCCAGTGGCGACATGCCTGGCAGTAAAGTTTCGCCGCCCCAGACACCCGCGCCACTTTCAAACAGCGACGATGGAACACCCAGCGTATTAGCCAGTTCGGCGTTATACCAAATCAACCGGGCATTATTTAAAGGCGTAGGGGAAAGCGATGTATATGTTGCCGGCAATTCATCACGCCAGCGGGTAATAAAAGACAGGGTCATAGATCCTCCTGTTTGATAGTGTAGACGGTTACTCTCGTCTTAAACACCAGCAAACAAGAGGGTTATCGCTGGACCAGCGTTGTTATCTGGCTTACGGGAACTGCGGGCCACAAGCATCCCTGAAAAGCATGGAAACCAAACGGCACCATCTGCGCCAACATCTCCGGTGTATTAATACCAGCAGCAATAATACAATTGCAACAAGGTGAAATTTGCGCATGGAGCGCACGAATAAAAGGCGCGAAAGATTTATGGACTATTTGTTGCTGAATAAAACCTTTATCCAGCATGACGCGAGTGAAAAGCCCATCAAAAACAGCCTTCATTGTACTGTTGCCCGCACCCAAATTTCCCAAAACCAATGGAAAAATTTGCGATAAGTGCAAAAGTTCATAATTATCTTTTCCCTCATTAAGATGAGGATAATTTTCATTAATCATCAATTCAGCAAAGGGAATTTTTAATAGTTTGCTTGCGTAATTATCCCTATCTAATAATAACTTTGCTACTTGTGGCGTTAAATTAATCCAGGCAAAGAGTTTGTGTTGAATAAAAAAGTGTTGGCATGATTTTAGTAATTCCAACTTTTCGGCAAATAATTGCCAATGCTGCTCCTCTGAAAGTTGTGCAATAACCCGTGTCGTCGGGATGCGAACCGTACCGTCGTCACTGGAGAAATGGGTTATTAACTCAACCCCAACAAGATTTTGTTGGCTGTCTCTTATCGGTAGAAAATAGTAATCAGAATGATAAAGATTCTCCAGTAAGACCTTCATGGTAACAGCCCCTCTCTACGGATTTTTTTCAACATCCAGATAAAAAGTTTGAGGCCATAAGGCATAACAAATACAGAAGGAATAACTTTCATTTGTTCCATGTTAACCACTTTTTCAGGGGTCCTTTTTTTAGATTATCCTGAGTATAAACGAATATTCCATTTGCGGTATTTTTGTCTGCAAAATACTACTGTATTCAGGAGTTAACAGACGGTGCGGTATCATCACCGTCCATTTATTGGGATACTAGATTCGTCTCGCCTGCCAGAAATTTTTCTGCCAGTAGACATTATCGAGGGAAGAACGCATCACCCCCTTGCTGGTAGAGGCATGAATGAATTGATTGTTAGTATCGTAAATACCCACGTGTAAACCATTTTGCCCGGAACCTGTTTTGAAAAAGACCAGATCGCCTGGCAGCAATTCTTCTTTATCAATTTGGGTACCGATAGCGGCCTGTTGTTTTGTTTCGCGTGGCAACTGCAAGTCGAAACGGTCGCGCATCGTCACAACCACGAAACCCGAACAGTCCACTCCACGTCGAGTCATGCCGCCATAACGATACGGCGTACCATGCCAGCTCTGTAGTTGATCGTTCAAACCGGCAATGACAGTAATGGAGTCAGAAAGCCTGGCGTTTGGCGGCGGCGCTTTATGATGGCTACACCCGGCCAGAAACAGTGCTGTAATTAAAATTAGGCAGAAACGCATTCCGTACGAATCCTCTGTTTTTTATTCTTGCATTAATTTAGCGTCGAAATTACCCGTTTTTCAAGATGCTAATGAAATCAGGTGGTCGAAATCAGCATTCGGTGACCTTCAATGTCCAGCCGACGGAAGCTCATACCATAAGCCTGGGCCAGATTCGGCGGCGTTAGTACTTCATCTCTCCGCCCACTGGCAAGCAGTTTTCCTTGTTTAAGCAACCACGCCCGATGCGCGTGACGCAATGTGTGGTTAAGATCGTGACTGCTCATCACAATCGCCACGCCTTGCTGACATAGCGCGCTCAAAATTTTATCTAACGCGCTTTGCTGGGCAACATCAAGGCTATTCATGGGTTCATCAAGGAGAAGCAATTGACCTGTCGGATTCGCTTGCGGCGTAATTTGTAGCACCACCGCAGCAAGACGGACACGTTGCCATTCACCACCGGATAGTTGATTGGTGCTTCGACCGAGTTTGTCATCAAGGGCCAACGCCCCTGCGACATCATTTAGCAGATCGGTTCGCGTTTTATTGTGCTGGTGCATGGTCAGGTAATGCCAGACCGGCATAGCAAACGGCGGCGTCTGCTGCTGTGCAAGATAAGCGCGATGCAGGGCGAGTTTTGTTGCGGGCCAGGTATCCAGTGGTTTACCTGCAAACTGAATGCTTCCCTGACCACTGGTCATCCCCGCCATTCGCGCCAGCAAGGTGCTCTTGCCTGCGCCGTTCGGACCCACCAGATGCAGGATCTCCCCTGCCCGGACCTCGCCAGAAAGCGGCCCCAGGCGGGTTGATTCCGCTACATCCTGTAACTGCATCACAATAGACATTATTTTGCCAACGCCAGTTTAATGCTTTCCATTACAATAGGATCTTCCGGTGTCATATCCGGGGAAAAACGCTGGATGACCTTTCCGTCTCTACCCACCAGAAACTTTTCAAAATTCCACAAAATATCATCAGGGTACAGTGGCGCACGGCCTTTACTGGCCATTCGCGCGTAGAAACCGCTCTCTTCCGGTGCCACCGCCGTGGGCGCTGCGGCAATCAATTTTTGATATAGCGGATGACGCCCTTCGCCATTGACCTCAATTTTACTGAACATTGGGAACGTCACGCCCCAGGTGGTGGTGCAATAAGTTTTAATTTCTTCATCACTACCTGGTTCTTGTTCAAGGAACTGGTTGCACGGAAATCCCAGCACGACGAAACCACGATCGGCCCAGGCTTTCTGGATGTTCTCCAACTGTTCATATTGCGGCGTTAAGCCACACTTTGAAGCGACATTAACAATTAGCAGCACATTACCGGCATATTTCTCCAGCGTGGTCACTTCCCCGTCAATCGTCTTCACTACGGTGGTCAGAATGGGATCTTGCATCGTGTCTCCTGGATAAGGTCAGTAAAAATCTTAGCTTTTAATCATAGACCGTCTTTATGCGGCTAACGTCCTGCTTTTAACAATAACCAGATAAACACCGGCGCACCCAGGGTGGCGGTGACCACACCAATCGGTAACTCTGCGGAAGCCAGCGCCAGTCGAGCAACAATATCGGCAAGCAGCAACGCAGTAGCACCTGCCAGCGCGCAGCCGGGAAGTAATACCCGGTGATCGGTTAATCCGCACAGCCGCAGAATATGTGGGATAACCAGGCCAATAAACCCAATAGCGCCAGCCAACGCCACACTGACACCGACCATCCAACCGGTAGCCGCGACCAGCACATTGCGCCAGAGCCACAGTGGTAACCCCAGTTGTCGCGCCGAAATTTCACCCAGCGCTAACATATTCATTGGGCGGGACTGACAGCAAATCCACAACAACACCGGAATCAAGGCCACCATCAGCCAACTTTGCCGCCAGTCTACACCACCAAAGCCGCCCATCATCCAGTACATCAGTTGGCGTAAATCAACAGACGTGGAAAAGTAGATGGCCCACGTCATTAACGCGCTACAGATGATACCCAGCGCAACACCAGCCAGCAGTAATCGGCTGGTTGAAAGATGACGGCGGGCAAAACGCAAGAGAATTAAGGTGATAATAAGCGCGCCAGCAATCGCACACAGCCCCAGCGCCCAGTTCGGTAACTGCCCTTGCCCGAGCAATACAGCGGCGATAAGCCCCACTCCAGCGCCGTTAGAGACGCCAAGCAGCCCCGGCTCCGCAAGAGGGTTTTCAAACAGCGCCTGCATGACCGCGCCTGATAACGCCAGCGCCGCGCCAACCAGCAATACAGCCAGGGTACGTGGCAGGCGAATTTGCCAGACGAACAGTTCGCCACGAGGAGTGAACCAGTCGGCAGGTGAAATCCATTGTTCACCAGCGCAAAGGCTTAAGAGAAGCGCCAGCAGCATCAAAACTGACAGGCATAGTAACCAGCGAATATTTTGTCGCTGTTGGTGGCGGGCAAGTGTCAGCATGGTATCCGTTCTGCTGAAGTGTCATTCCGTTGATTTTACGGTGACTCTTCGACAGTGAAAAGAAAAAAGGCCGCAGAGCGGCCTTTTTAGTTAGATCAGATTACTCGTCTTTGGGTGTGGCGTTTTCGACCCGGCTTTTTAACTTCTGTCCGGGTCTGAAGGTCACCACGCGCCGTGCTGTAATGGGAATATCCTCGCCCGTTTTCGGGTTACGTCCCGGGCGTTGATTCTTATCACGCAGATCGAAGTTACCAAAACCAGAGAGTTTCACCTGCTCGCCGTTTTCCAGAGCGCGACGGATCTCTTCGAAAAACAGTTCAACCAGTTCTTTGGCATCCCGCTTGCTAAGCCCAAGCTTATCAAACAGATATTCTGACATTTCAGCTTTTGTAAGCGCCATAGGTTCAATCCCTCAATGATGCCTGGAATCGCTCTTTTAATGCCTCTACACATTTGGCGACGGTAGCGGCAATCTCCTCTTCTTCGAGTGTACGGCTGGTATCTTGCAGGATCAGGCTTATGGCGAGGCTCTTATACCCCTCCGCAACACCCTTACCGCGGTACACGTCAAATAAGTTTACGCCAACTACCTGATTTACGCCAACTTTCTTACATTCGGATAAAATATCCGCTGCGGGAACGTTTTCTGCAACCACAACCGCGATGTCACGACGGTTCGCCGGGAAGCGCGAAATCTCGCGCGCTTGAGGCACCACGCGGTCTGCGAGCTTGTTCCACTCCAGTTCAAACACCAGAGTGCGACCGTTAAGATCCAGTTTACGTTCCAGTTCAGGATGAACAACCCCAACAAAACCAATACGTTCACCTTTCAGATAAATCGCTGCGGATTGCCCCGGATGCAGTGCCGGATTCGCTTCTGCACGGAACTCAACCTCATTCAGTTTACCGGTCAGGTCAAGAACGGATTCAAGATCGCCTTTCAAATCATAGAAATCAACGGTCTCTTTTGCCAGGTTCCAGTGCTCTTCGTAACGGTTACCGCAAATCACACCGGCTAACATCAGATCCTGACGAATGCCCAATGGCGCCTGGGTATCTGGCACGAAGCGCAGACCGCTTTCAAAAATGCGCACACGGTTTTGCTGACGGTTCTGGTTGTACACTACAGTTGCCAGCAGACCTGTCCACAGAGAAAGACGCATTGCCGACATTTCAACGGAAATCGGGCTTGGCAGCAGTAAGGCTTCAACGCCCGGGTGGATCATCTGCTGCACTTTCGGATCAACGAAGCTATAGGTGATCACTTCCTGATAGCCTTTGTCGTTGAGCAGCGTTTTCACGCGCTTGAGCGACAGGTCAGCTTCACGGTGAGTCCCCATAATCAGACTTGCCTGTACCGGCTCGTCCGGGATGTTGTTGTAGCCGTAAACGCGCGCCACTTCTTCGACCAGATCTTCTTCAATCTCCATGTCGAAACGCCAACTCGGTGCAACAGCCTGCCACTCGTCTTTGCCTTCGGTCACTTCGCAGCCGAGACGACGCAGAATGTCAGTCACCTGCTCATCAGCAATATGATGGCCGATCAGACGATCCAGTTTGCTACGACGTAAAGTGATGGTTGCACGCTTCGGCAGCGTTGCTTCGTTGGTGATATCAATTACCGGACCAGCCTCACCACCGCAGATGTCGATCAGCAGACGGGTCGCACGTTCCATCGCTTTGTGCTGCAGTGCCGGATCAACGCCACGCTCATAACGGTGAGACGCATCGGTATGCAGGCCATGACGACGAGCACGACCGGTGATAGACAGCGGGCTGAAGAAAGCACATTCCAGCAGAACGTTTTGCGTTTCGTCATTCACGCCAGAGTGTTCGCCACCAAAGATGCCGCCCATCGCCAGCGCCTTGTTGTGGTCGGCGATGACCAGGGTGTCAGCATTCAGCTTCGCTTCAGTGCCATCAAGCAGCACCAGCGTTTCGCCCTCTTTCGCCATCCGCACCACAATGCCGCCTTCAATGCGATCTTTATCGAAAGCGTGCATCGGCTGGCCCAGTTCAAGCAGCACATAGTTGGTGACGTCAACGACTGCATCGATAGAACGAATCCCGCAACGACGCAGTTTTTCTTTCATCCACAGCGGAGTTGGCGCTTTAACGTTAATGCCTTTTACTACGCGGCCAAGATAACGCGGGCAGGCTTCCGGTGCTTCTACCGCAATCGGCAGCGTGTCATCGATGGTTGCACCAACCGGGACAATTTCCGGTTCAACCAGTGGAAGCTGGTTCAGCACGGCAACATCACGCGCTACGCCGATAATGCCTAAGCAGTCTGCACGGTTTGGCGTCACACTGATTTCGATGGTGTTGTCATCAAGTTTCAGGTATTCACGGATGTCGGTGCCAATTGGCGCATCCGCAGGCAGTTCGATAATACCGTTATGATCGTCAGAAATACCCAGCTCAGAGAAGGAGCACAGCATCCCTTCAGACGGTTCACCGCGCAGTTTCGCGGCTTTAATTTTGAAATCGCCCGGCAATACAGCACCAATAGTTGCTACCGCCACACGCAGGCCCTGACGACAGTTTGGCGCGCCGCAGACGATGTCCAGCAGGCGATCGCCACCGACGTTGACTTTGGTCACTCGCAGTTTGTCAGCATTCGGATGCTGCGCACATTCAACCACTTCACCAACGACCACGCCGTGGAAGCTACCGGCAACCGGTTCTACACCGTCAACTTCCAGGCCCGCCATCGTGATTTGATTCGCCAGCGCATCGCTATCAATCGCCGGGTTCACCCATTCGCGTAACCACAGTTCACTGAATTTCATAATCTATTCCTGCCTTATTTAAACTGTTTGAGGAAACGCAGATCGTTTTCGAAGAATGAACGCAGGTCGGTGACGCCGTAACGCAACATGGTCAGACGCTCCATCCCCATCCCGAAGGCGAAACCGGAGTAAACTTCCGGATCGATGCCAACATTACGCAGCACGTTCGGATGCACCATCCCGCAGCCCAGTACTTCCAGCCATTTGCCGTTTTTACCCATGACGTCCACTTCTGCGGATGGTTCAGTGAACGGGAAGTAGGAAGGACGGAAACGGATCTGCAAATCTTCTTCAAAGAAGTTACGCAGGAAGTCGTGCAGCGTGCCTTTCAGATTGGTAAAGCTGATGTTGGTATCAACAATCAGACCTTCCATCTGATGGAACATCGGCGTGTGAGTCTGGTCGTAGTCGTTACGATAAACACGGCCAGGCGCGATGATACGAATCGGCGGCTGCTGGGCTTTCATGGTGCGGATCTGTACGCCAGAGGTCTGGGTACGCAGCAGGCGGGTAGCGTCAAACCAGAAAGTGTCGTGGTCAGCGCGCGCCGGGTGGTGGCCAGGAATGTTCAGAGCATCGAAGTTATGATAATCATCTTCGATTTCCGGCCCGGTTGCCACGGTAAAGCCAAGCTCACCGAAGAAACTTTCGATACGATCGATGGTGCGGGTAACCGGATGCAGACCACCATTTTCGATACGACGACCTGGCAGGGAAACATCGATAGTTTCTGCAGCCAGACGCGCATTCAGCGCTGCGCTTTCCAGTTCGGCTTTACGCGCATTCAGAGCCTGCTGAACTTGCTCTTTCGCTTCGTTGATAACCGCACCAGCTGCCGGACGCTCTTCTGGCGGCAGCTCACGCAGGGTCGTCATCTGAAGGGTTAAGTGCCCTTTTTTACCCAAATATTCGACGCGCACATTGTCTAACGCGGCAACATCTGACGCCTGGCTAATGGCCGCCTTCGCACTGGCAACCAGTTCTGCGAGATGTGACATGGTTTTCCTCATTGTGTCAGTGGTGACACTGGTTCGTTGGACTTAGAGCCTATCCCATCAGGCTATTTTACTTGCCATTTTGGTCCCGGCAGTGCTCGAAATCCTCACGTACTTAAGTACGCTCCGGTTTCTCCACGCTGACCGTATCCAGACTGGCTGCGACAATTACGCCTGATGAGACAGGCTTTTTATTTTTCAAAACGCGCATACAAAAAAAGCCTCCACTGGGAGGCTTTCAGGCGCTGTTTTCCGTTTCTCTTCTCACGCGCTAGCCTCCTGGAGTCAGGTGCTAAAGTAAAAAAAGAAGCGGAAAATAGCAGCATTCATTGCTTGCGTTACCTTTTGGTACTTTTCAAAAGACCTTTATTGAAAAGGCTACGGCGATAAAAGTCAATGTTTTGATGGCGTTGAAACGAAAAGAGGGAGACTAGCTCCCTCTTTCAACTGGCTTATGCCAGAGCTGCTTTCGCTTTTTCAACCAGAGCGGTGAACGCTACTTTGTCGAATACTGCGATATCAGCCAGGATCTTACGGTCGATTTCAACAGAGGCTTTTTTCAGGCCATTGATGAATTTGCTGTAAGAAATACCGTTCTGACGTGCTGCTGCGTTGATACGCGCAATCCACAGTTGACGGAACTGACGCTTACGTTGACGACGGTCACGGTAAGCATACTGACCAGCTTTGATAACAGCCTGGAAGGCAACGCGGTATACGCGAGAACGCGCACCGTAGTAGCCTTTAGCTTGTTTCAAAATTTTCTTGTGACGTGCGCGTGCAATAACACCACGTTTTACGCGAGCCATATGTGCTCTCCTGTATCTATATTCTAATTAAAAAGTTAAAAAACGTTAACGGCTTATGCGTACGGCAGGCACGCGATTACCAGGCCCAGATCGCCTTTGGAAACCATGGCTTTCGGACGCAGGTGACGTTTACGTTTGGTCGCTTTTTTGGTCAGAATGTGACGCAGGTTAGCGTGCTTGTGCTTAAAACCACCTTTACCGGTTTTTTTGAAGCGCTTAGCAGCACCGCGTACGGTCTTAATTTTTGGCATTTTAATAACTTCCACTTCGCATTGTTGATAAACAGAAACAAAGGCGAATCACCCTGTGAACCGAGGCCCACAGGAATGATTACTTGATGGCCTTACTGTTTCTTCTTAGGAGCGAGCACCATGATCATCTGGCGGCCTTCGATCTTCGTTGGGAAGGATTCGACCACTGCCAGTTCTTGCAAATCGTCTTTCACGCGATTAAGCACTTCCATACCGATTTGCTGGTGCGCCATCTCACGACCGCGGAAACGCAGCGTGATTTTGGCTTTATCACCCTCTTCGAGAAAGCGAATCAGGCTGCGGAGTTTTACCTGATAGTCGCCTTCATCTGTACCAGGACGGAATTTAATTTCCTTAACCTGGATAACTTTTTGCTTTTTCTTCTGTTCCTTAGAAGACTTGCTCTTTTCATAGAGGAATTTGCCGTAATCCATTATACGACAAACCGGCGGCTCGGCGTTAGGGCTGATCTCGACTAAGTCTACTCCGGCTTCTTCAGCTTTCTCCAGAGCTTCTCTCAGACTCACAATACCAAGCTGCTCGCCTTCCAAACCTGTTAAGCGAACTTCCTGGGCGCGAATTTCGCCATTGATACGGTTAGGACGCGCCGTTTGAACTCGTTTTCCGCCTTTAATACCTTATTCCTCCAATTGTTTAAGACTGCGGCTGCGAATCTCTTGTTGCAGCTTCTCGATCACTTCATTTACGTCCATGCTTCCCAGGTCTTTACCACGGCGGGTGCGAACGGCAACTTTGCCAGATTCCACCTCTTTATCACCACAGACCAGCATATATGGGACGCGACGCAAAGTGTGCTCGCGGATTTTAAAGCCAATCTTCTCATTTCTCAAGTCTGCTTTAACACGAATGCCCGCATTTGATAGTTTTTGCGTCAATTCGTTAACGTATTCAGACTGTGAATCCGTAATGTTCATGATAACAACCTGAACCGGCGCAAGCCAGGTCGGGAAGAAACCAGCGAACTCTTCGGTCAGGATACCGATGAAACGTTCCATCGACCCAAGAATTGCACGGTGAATCATTACCGGAACCTTACGCTCGTTGTCTTCGCCTACATAGGAAGCGCTCAGACGAGACGGTAAGGAGAAGTCCAGCTGTACTGTACCGCACTGCCATGCACGATCGAGGCAGTCATACAGGGTAAATTCAATTTTCGGACCGTAGAACGCGCCTTCACCCAGTTGATACTCAAACGGGATGTTGTTTTCTTCCAGCGCAACTGCCAGGTCCGCCTCAGCACGATCCCACATTTCGTCACTGCCAATACGTTTTTCAGGACGAGTGGAAAGCTTGACCACGATCTTCTCGAAGCCAAAAGTGCTGTACATATCATAGACTAAACGGATACATCCGTTAACTTCATCGCGAATTTGTTCTTCAGTACAGAAGATATGCGCGTCATCCTGGGTAAAACCACGCACGCGCATCAGGCCGTGAAGGGATCCTGACGGCTCGTTACGGTGGCAGCTACCGAACTCGGCCATACGCAGCGGCAGATCGCGATACGACTTCAGCCCCTGGTTAAAGATTTGTACGTGACCCGGACAGTTCATCGGCTTAATGCAGTATTCACGGTTCTCAGAAGAGGTGGTGAACATTGCATCTTTATAGTTTTCCCAGTGACCGGTTTTTTCCCACAGGACGCGGTCCATCATAAACGGACCTTTAACTTCCTGATACTGGTACTCTTTCAGTTTAGAACGAACGAACACTTCCAGTTCACGGAAGATGGTCCAGCCGTCATTGTGCCAGAACACCATACCCGGCGCTTCTTCCTGCATATGGTACAGGTCGAGCTGTTTACCGATTTTACGGTGGTCGCGTTTAGCGGCTTCTTCCAGACGCTGCAGGTACGCGTTGAGGGCTTTTTTATCTGCCCACGCAGTACCATAAATACGTTGCAACATTTTGTTGTTGCTGTCGCCGCGCCAGTAGGCCCCTGCCGTTTTCATCAGTTTGAAATGGTGGCAGAAACGCATATTCGGTACGTGCGGACCGCGGCACATATCGACATATTCTTCGTGGAAATAGAGGCCAGGCTGGTCATCATGGGCGATGTTTTCGTCCAGGATGGAGACTTTATAGCTCTCGCCGCGTTTAACGAAAGTTTCACGCGCTTCGTGCCAGCTGACTTTCTTCTTAATGACGTCGTAGTTTTTCTCAGCAAGCTCATGCATCCGCTTCTCGAGTGCTTCGACATCTTCCTGGGTTAACGTGCGGTCAAGATCAACGTCGTAATAGAAACCGTTGTCAATAACCGGGCCGATTGCCATTTTGGTATGCGGCCAAAGTTGTTTAATTGCGTGCCCTAACAGGTGCGCACAGGAGTGACGAATGATCTCCAGACCTTCTTCGTCTTTAGCGGTAATGATCGCCAGTTTAGCGTCGTTTTCAATCAAATCGCACGCATCTACCAGTTCGCCATTAACGCGCCCTGCGATACAGGCTTTCGCCAGACCTGGACCAATGTCCAGCGCAACATCCATAGGGCTTACAGCGTGGTCGTAATGGCGTTGGCTGCCATCAGGAAGAGTAATAACAGGCATGTTATATCCTTATTTGCAGTGGTGACCCACACGAAAGATCACATACAAAGATTCATATGAAATTTATCAAAAAGGTTTGAGCTGATTCCCGCTTCACTCTGCGAAATATGTCACAGCATGCTGATTGGCGATGCCAGACCTACACCCACTTTCTGATAATACCGCTTGGCAGTTTACACGGTAATTGTTATCGGGCAAAGCGACAATCATCATGTTTGATATGATATAAATCAATACAGGCAACACCTGACCCTTTTGTTACACTCGATTATTGAAGACTGGAAATCCCCTGGAAAAACGCATGCCGACAAAACGTTTCAACAAAAAACACTGGAAGATGGTGGTCGTCCTGCTGTCTATTTGCGGCGCGATGCTGTTGCTGCGCTGGGCAGCGATGATTTGGGGCTGAATGGTGATGCGCTATCAACAAACAATGCAGCCAGACCGCATAACACGGCCCGGCACATTATTACATCCTGTAGCCCAGCGATAACGTGGTGCGACGATCGGTATGTTCTGGCGCAGACTCAGGCGGTTCAGAGTTCCATGTAACGTTGTAGGCGACCTTCAGACCAAAATGTTCATTGATGGCAACATTTAATGCGCTTTCCGAGTTCAGCGTAGTGTCTTCAGCACCAAAAACCGATACACCCTGGGTAAATTTAGCGTTGTCGGTCAACTGCCATGCATAAGCTCCGGAGGCATACCCCAGCGGCTGCGTTTTACTGGCATTATCGGTATATTTGTCGTAACGCACGCCAGGGCCGAATTCAAAACGGAAGCTGTGCACCGGGCCATTTAAAAACTGGCGACCATAACCCGCAGTCAATACATCTCGTTCCCGATAACCGTTATAACGGTCTGTCAGCCAACTTGCCTGACCAAACAGATAATCATAATCAGTTAAATTAAAACGGCTACGACCACCTACTGCATATTTTTCCGAAGAACGCTCATCATTAGAAGAAGTATTGCTGGCATTTCCCCACAGCGACCAGGCAGTCGTCTGCCCATACCAGGTCATGGTGGTATCAGCCGTCAGTGAGGAACTTTTCGTGTTGCCTGATTGTGCAAGATAACCTGCGTTCAGATTACCTTCGAAAGTTTTTTTTGCGCTGGCAGGATCGTCCATGACAGTAAAAACGGAATCATCGGCAGTTGCAGTCAGAGACGCAAACATACCCCCCGCCAGCATAACGATGGCAGGAACTGTCTTCAAAAGCTTCATTTATTAAAAGTCCGTACAACAAAAAAAGAGACCATCGCGGTCCCGGAAACTTTCTTAAGGATCAAAGAGTAGCGTCCCTGGAAAGGTGACAAATTATAAAAAGGAGTGAAAAACTTAGCAATGACTTCTTATTTCATTTTTTGAATAAGCGCGTTGCGAAAACAGATATTTATTTATATATCTTTACCTTATTAATTTTATATAAATATCTAATAAATCATATTGTTAATTCCTTCACTTTCCACTGATTCAGTGCCAGACTGAAATCAGCCTATAGGAGGAAATGATGGTACGTATCTATACGTTGACACTTGCGCCCTCTCTCGATAGCGCAACAATAACCCCGCAAATTTACCCCGAAGGAAAACTGCGCTGTACTGCCCCCGTGTTTGAACCAGGTGGCGGCGGTATTAATGTCGCTCGCGCTATTGCTCATCTGGGCGGGAGCGCGACGGCTATATTCCCGGCCGGCGGCGCGACCGGCGAACATCTCGTCGCTCTGCTGGCCGATGAAAATGTCCCTGTTGCCACTGTCGAAGCGAAGGACTGGACCCGCCAGAATCTGCATGTACATGTGGAATCCAGCGGGGAGCAGTATCGCTTTGTCATGCCCGGCGCAGCTTTAAGCGAAGATGAATTTCGTCAACTTGAAGAACAAGTTCTGGAAATCGAGTCAGGGGCTATTCTGGTTATTAGTGGAAGCCTGCCACCAGGCGTGAAACTGGAAAAGTTAACGCAGCTTATTTCTGCTGCGCAAAAACAAGGAATACGCTGCATCGTCGACAGTTCCGGCGAAGCCTTAAGCGCAGCACTGGCGATTGGCAATATCGAGTTAGTTAAACCTAACCAAAAAGAACTCAGCGCACTGGTAGGTCGCGAACTCACTCAACCCGATGATGTGCGTAAAGCCGCGCAGGAAATTGTTAATAGTGGTAAGGCCAAACGGGTCGTCGTTTCCCTTGGTCCACAAGGAGCGTTGGGGGTAGATAGCGAAAACTGCATTCAGGTTGTGCCACCGCCGCTAAAAAGCCAAAGTACCGTCGGTGCTGGCGACAGTATGGTTGGGGCTATGACGCTGAAGCTGGCAGAAAATGCCTCGCTTGATGAAATGGTTCGTTTTGGCGTGGCTGCCGGTAGTGCCGCAACACTCAATCAAGGAACACGCCTGTGCTCCCATGACGATACACAAAAAATTTACGCTTACCTTTCCCACTAATCGAGACATTCCCCCATCGGTTGGGGGAATCACCACAAACCTGTCGGCAACGCGTTTCTGCGACTATGCTAAAAAATCACGTGATAACAAAGAGGTGAATTATGGCTGGTGGCGATCTTGTCCGTTATGTCATTACCGTCATGTTGCATGAAGATACATTAACTGAAATTAATGAGTTAAATAACTTTCTGACACGCGATGGCTTTTCACTGACCATGACAGACGATGATGGGAACATCCATGAACTAGGGACGAATACCTTTGGACTTATCAGTACGCAAAACGAAGATGAGATAAGAGAACTCGTTGCCGGGCTCGCCCAGAGCGCTACAGGCAAAGACCCCGAGATAAGGATCACAACCTGGGAGGAATGGAATAGCAACAAATAAAGATTTTTGGGCAATAATCAGTCTGTGGTGTGCGTTAGCTCGTGTTTTTACACCTTATTCTTGCGCTAACCTTATGATCTGGCAGACAGCATGGGAGAGACATCATGTGGCAGGTAATCAGTCGTCTTTTGAGCGAGCAGTTAGGTGAAGGCGAAATCGAACTGCGTAATGAACTGCCTGGCGGGGAAGTCCATGCCGCATGGCATTTGCGCTATGCAGGACGTGACTTTTTCGTCAAATGTGATGAAAGAGAATTGCTTCCCGGTTTTACCGCCGAAGCCGACCAACTGGAGTTATTATCTCGCAGTAAAACCGTCACCGTACCCCGGGTGTGGGCAGTTGGCGCTGACCGTGACTACAGTTTTCTAGTGATGGATTATCTCCCTCCTCGGCCGTTGGATGCACATAACGCCTTTATTTTAGGGCAGCAAATTGCGCATCTACATCAATGGAGCGACCAGCCACAATTTGGCCTCGATTTCGATAACGCCCTTTCTACTACCCCTCAACCCAATACCTGGCAACGCCGTTGGTCAACGTTTTTTGCTGAACAACGGATTGGCTGGCAACTGGAGCTGGCAGCAGAAAAAGGGATCGCCTTCGGCAATATCGACGCCATCGTCGAGCATATCCAGCAGCGCCTGGCCTCACATCAGCCGCAACCATCACTGTTACACGGCGATCTATGGTCAGGGAATTGTGCGCTAGGTCCGAATGGTCCGTATATTTTCGACCCTGCTTGTTACTGGGGCGACAGAGAGTGCGATCTGGCGATGTTGCCGCTACATACCGAACAGCCTCCGCAAATCTATGATGGTTATCAATCAGTGTCACCGCTACCGATCGATTTCCTCGAACGCCAACCGATTTACCAGCTTTACACTTTGCTAAACCGTGCAAGGTTGTTTGGTGGTCAACATCTGGTTATTGCTCAACAATCATTGGATAGAGTGTTAGCCGCGTGACGGGAGTCGATGATAATGGCCGCACCGCGCGGCCTTTGTATTAAATGAAACCGAGCAGAGAAAAGAACACGTATCCCGCAGCAATACAAATTACCGGCAGGATATAGAGTGAAAAAAACTGCGTGAAGATAGTATGGCGTGGAACGACAATGCGCGACTCGATCTGTTCACGCGTTAACCCTTCTTCCCCTTTAGCCTTCTCCAGAATGAGTTGATCTTCAACGCCTTCGCGCAAGAAGCGCACCTGACGACTCATGCGTGCTCCAGAGTCTTGCAACGCCAGACCGACAAAAATCAGGATAAAGATCACCCAGAACATAACGTTCACACCACCATTAAAATTGGGCGTCGGCGAGTTATACCAGAACAGATTCAAAAAAGGCGTATTCGCTTGCATCATATCGATCATGACATGGGCAAAGTCGAGCATTACCGCATTAATGCCTTCCTGGGTTTCTTGCCGGGTATTCATAAACTTCAGCAAGGAAATCAACGTGGAAACAAGTGTTGGTATAAAAATCACCCAACCGAAAATCCTTTTCAAAATAGCAATGCGTCCAGCTTGTTGATACGTCATGAGTTCTCCTTGATTAAGACGCGTCGATTCACTTAGTTTACCTGTAGATATCTGTTTTCGCCCATTCTTTAAAGGCGATATGATAGGCGCTTAATCATAAGCACTGCTTAATACCTTACACATAATGCTCTAAAGGAGAGGTTGTAATGTCAACCCCACGACAGATTCTTGCTGCAATTTTTGATATGGATGGATTACTTATCGATTCCGAACCATTATGGGATCGGGCCGAACTGGATGTGATGGCAAGCCTGGGGGTGGACATCTCCCGTCGTAATGAGCTACCGGACACCTTAGGTTTACGCATCGATATGGTGGTTGATCTGTGGTATGCCCGGCAACCGTGGAATGGACCGAGTCGTCAGGAAGTTGTAGATCGGGTAATTGCCCGGGCCATTTCGCTGGTTGAAGAGACGCGTCCATTACTGCCTGGCGTGCGTGAAGCCGTTGCTTTATGTAAAGCGCAGGGCTTATTGGTTGGCCTGGCTTCAGCGTCACCGTTGCATATGCTTGAAAAAGTGCTGGCCATGTTTGACCTACGTGACAGTTTCGATGCCCTCGCCTCCGCTGAAAAATTGCCTTATAGCAAGCCACATCCGCAGGTTTATCTCGACTGCGCAGCAAAACTGGGCGTTGACCCAATCGCCTGCGTGGCGCTGGAAGATTCTGTTAATGGCATGATCGCCTCGAAGGCAGCACGAATGCGCTCCATCGTCGTTCCAGCACCAGAAGCGCAAAATGATCCACGTTTTGTGTTGGCGAATGTAAAACTTTCATCCTTGACCGAACTCACCGCGAAAGACCTCCTCGGCTAATAAAAAGGGGCGTGGTGACACGGCCCCTGGTTGCTTATCTGAAATCACGTTCAACTGATGATTTTATCATCAAATTATGATGAAGAGTTACACCGTCACCACTTCCGCGCACTGTATAAAAACCCTATACTGTACGTATCGACAGTTTAGTGAGTTTTATCATGACGGCGGAAGGTCACCTCCTCTTTTCTATTGCTTGTGCGGTGTTTGCTAAAAATGCCGAGCTTACACCCGTGCTGGCACAGGGTGACTGGTGGCATATTGTCCCTTCCGCAATATTAACTTGTCTGTTACCGGATATTGACCATCCAAAGTCGTTTCTTGGGCAGCGATTAAAGTGGATATCAAAACCCATTGCCCGCGCTTTTGGTCACCGTGGCTTTACCCACAGTCTGCTGGCGGTGTTTGCTCTACTGGCGACCTTTTATCTGAAAGTTCCGGAAAGCTGGTTTATTCCGGCTGATGCTCTGCAAGGTATGGTTCTCGGTTATTTGAGTCATATTCTTGCTGATATGCTGACCCCTGCTGGCGTTCCCCTACTCTGGCCGTGCCGATGGCGTTTCCGTCTGCCAATTCTGGTTCCACAAAAAGGCAACCAGTTAGAACGTTTTCTCTGCATGGCGTTGTTTGTCTGGTCAGTGTGGATGCCCCATTCACTGCCCGAAAACAGTGCCGTGCGTTGGTCATCGCAAATGATTAATACCTTGCAGATCGAGTTTCATCGCCTTATTAAGCATCAGGTTGAATACTAAAAAAACAAAAATCGCTTTTCTGGAATAAGCCATTCCATTTGAATATAAGAGCCAGCTCACAGTTCTGTTAATCTTGCTTCAACACTATGGCTACTGCGTAGCGATAGAAATAATAAGATCAGGAGAACGGGGATGAACTTTCCATTAATTGCGAACATCATAGTGTTCGTTGTGCTGCTGTTTGCGCTGGCCCAAACCCGCCACAAACAGTGGAGTCTGGCCAAAAAAGTGCTGGTAGGTCTGGTGATGGGTGTGGTTTTTGGCCTTGCCCTGCATACCATTTATGGTTCTGACAGCCAGGTACTCAAAGATTCTGTGCAGTGGTTTAACATTGTCGGTAACGGCTATGTTCAGTTACTGCAAATGATCGTCATGCCGCTGGTATTTGCCTCCATTTTAAGTGCGGTTGCCCGTCTGCATAACGCGTCTCAACTAGGAAAAATCAGTTTTCTGACCATCGGTACGCTTTTGTTTACCACGCTGATTGCGGCGCTGGTCGGTGTGCTGGTCACCAACCTGTTTGGTTTGACGGCTGAAGGTCTGGTTCAGGGTGGCGCTGAAACTGCGCGTCTGAACGCTATCGAAAGCAACTATGTCGGTAAAGTCTCTGACCTGAGCGTTCCGCAGCTTGTCTTGTCCTTTATCCCGAAAAACCCGTTTGCCGATCTGACCGGTGCCAATCCGACGTCAATTATCAGCGTGGTAATTTTTGCGGCTTTCCTGGGCGTTGCAGCACTGAAACTGCTGAAAGATGATGCGCCGAAAGGTGAACGAGTCTTAACTGCTATCGATACGCTGCAAAGCTGGGTGATGAAACTGGTTCGCTTGGTCATGCAACTGACGCCATACGGCGTTCTGGCACTGATGACCAAAGTCGTTGCTGGCTCCAACCTGCAAGACATCATTAAACTGGGTAGCTTCGTTGTCGCGTCCTACCTCGGTCTTATCATTATGTTTGCAGTGCATGGCATTCTGCTGGGCATTAATGGCGTAAGCCCGCTGAAATACTTCCGTAAAGTATGGCCAGTGCTGACGTTTGCCTTCACCAGTCGCTCCAGTGCTGCGTCTATTCCGCTGAATGTAGAAGCACAAACGCGTCGTCTGGGTGTTCCTGAATCCATCGCCAGTTTCGCCGCCTCTTTCGGCGCGACCATTGGTCAAAACGGCTGTGCCGGGCTGTATCCGGCAATGCTGGCAGTGATGGTTGCGCCTACGGTTGGCATTAATCCGCTAGACCCAATGTGGATTGCGACACTCGTTGGTATCGTCACTGTGAGTTCAGCAGGTGTTGCAGGCGTTGGTGGCGGTGCAACATTCGCCGCACTGATTGTACTCCCTGCAATGGGCTTGCCGGTAACGCTGGTGGCATTGTTAATTTCCGTTGAACCACTTATCGATATGGGCCGTACGGCACTGAACGTCAGCGGTTCTATGACCGCAGGTACACTGACCAGCCAGTGGCTGAAGCAGACCGATAAATCCATTCTGGATAGCGAAGATGACGCCGAACTGGCTCACCGTTAACCCTGGCTTATAACGCAAAACGCCTGTCATCCCGACAGGCGTTTTTTTACTCTTCGACCTCATTCTCTTGTCGAATCTGATTCGCCCAGCGCTGGGCCGCCTCCGGCACACTAAACGCCGGTGAGCGCAAGAATGACTCCCCCACCAGAACAAACGCCACATATTTGCCACGTAGTATCCAGACATCACGAAACGAATCCATTTTAATCGCATGCTCCGGCGGCGCAGGTTCCGTGCGCGGGACATAGCTAATAATCGGGCGGTTTTGCTGACGTAGCGGTTTCTTCATTACTGGCTTCACTAAACGCATATTAAAAATCAGAAAAAATGTAGTTTAGCCGATTTAGCCCACGTCCGTCCTGCTTTGCGTACATCTTCAAATACTTTCGCCGACACCACTTCCAGAGCGAGACATCCCTGATGGTCTATAGTTAGAGGGTTTTTTGACCAAAAAAGCGGCCCTTTCAGCAATGAAATAAGGAGACGAGTTCAATGTCGCAACATAACGAAAAGAACCCACATCAGCACCAGTCCCCCCTGCACGACTCGAACGAAGCGAAACCAGGAATGGACTCACTGGCACCTGAGGACGGCTCTCATCGTCCAGCGGCTGAACCGACCCCGCCTGGCGCGCAGCCTACCGCGCCAGGCAGTCTTAAAGCCCCTGATACGCGTAACGAAAAACTCAATTCTCTGGAAGACGTACGCAAAGGCAGTGAAAATTATGCGCTGACCACCAATCAGGGCGTGCGCATCGCTGACGATCAAAACTCACTGCGTGCCGGTAGCCGTGGTCCAACGCTGCTGGAAGATTTTATTCTGCGCGAGAAGATCACTCACTTTGACCATGAGCGTATCCCGGAACGTATTGTTCATGCGCGAGGTTCTGCGGCTCATGGTTATTTCCAGCCGTATAAAAACTTAAGCGATATTACCAAAGCCGACTTCCTGTCTGACCCGAACAAAATCACTCCGGTATTTGTCCGTTTCTCGACCGTTCAGGGTGGCGCTGGCTCGGCAGATACCGTGCGTGATATTCGCGGTTTTGCCACCAAATTCTATACTGAAGAGGGTATTTTTGACCTTGTTGGCAACAACACGCCGATCTTCTTTATTCAGGATGCGCATAAGTTCCCCGATTTTGTTCATGCGGTAAAACCGGAACCGCACTGGGCGATCCCACAGGGAGGTAGCGCCCACGACACATTCTGGGATTATGTTTCCCTGCAACCGGAAACGCTGCATAACGTGATATGGGCGATGTCGGATCGCGGGATCCCGCGCAGCTACCGTACGATGGAAGGTTTCGGCATCCACACTTTCCGCCTGATTAACGCCGAAGGGAAAGCGACGTTTGTGCGTTTTCACTGGAAACCACTGGCAGGTAAAGCCTCGCTGGTATGGGATGAAGCGCAGAAACTCACCGGACGTGACCCGGACTTCCACCGCCGTGAGCTGTGGGAAGCCATTGAAGCAGGCGATTTCCCGGAATACGAACTGGGCTTCCAGTTAATCCCGGAAGAAGACGAATTCAAGTTTGATTTCGACCTTCTCGATCCAACCAAACTTATTCCGGAAGAACTGGTGCCAGTACAGCGCGTCGGCAAAATGGTGCTTAACCGCAACCCGGATAACTTCTTTGCCGAAAACGAACAGGTCGCTTTCCATCCAGGGCATATCGTCCCCGGTCTGGATTTCACCAACGACCCGTTATTGCAGGGACGTTTGTTCTCTTATACCGATACACAAATTAGTCGTCTTGGTGGGCCCAATTTCCATGAAATTCCGATTAACCGCCCGACCTGCCCTTACCATAATTTCCAGCGTGACGGCATGCACCGCATGGGAATCGACACCAATCCGGCAAACTACGAACCAAACTCCATCAACGACAACTGGCCGCGCGAAACACCGCCGGGGCCGAAACGCGGCGGATTTGAATCATACCAGGAACGTGTAGAAGGCAACAAAGTCCGCGAGCGTAGCCCATCGTTTGGCGAATATTATTCCCATCCGCGTCTGTTCTGGCTAAGCCAGACACCGTTTGAACAGCGCCACATTATCGACGCTTTCAGCTTTGAATTGAGCAAAGTTGCTCGTCCGTATATTCGTGAACGCGTCGTTGATCAACTGGCACATATCGATCTCACTCTGGCGCAGGCTGTGGCGGAAAATCTCGGTATCGAACTGACTGATGAACAACTGAATATTACCCCGCCACCAGACATCAACGGTCTGAAAAATGCCCCAACATTAAGCCTGTATGCCATTCCTGACGGTGATGTCAAAGGCCGTGTGGTAGCGATTTTGCTTAATGATGAAGTGAGATCGGCAGACCTGCTGGTCATTCTCAAGGCCCTGAAAGCCAAAGGCGTTCATGCCAAACTGCTTTATTCACGGATGGGCGAAGTGACCGCCGACGACGGCACGGTGTTGCCAATTGCTGCTACCTTTGCCGGAGCGCCTTCGCTGACGGTGGATGCGGTCATTGTCCCTTGCGGTAATATTGCGGATATCGCAGACCACGGCGATGCGAACTATTACCTGATGGAAGCCTACAAACACCTTAAACCGATTGCGCTGGCGGGAGACGCCCGCAAGTTCAAAGCGACAATTAAGGTGGATGACAAAAGCGAAGAAGGGGTTGTGGAAGCCGACAGCGCCGACGGTAGTTTTATGGATGAACTGTTAACGCTAATGGCGGCGCACCGCGTCTGGTCCCGTATGCCTAAGATTGACAAAATTCCGGCGTAAATATGGGTGGCGCAATTGCGCCACCTTTGCCTGATGCGCTGCGCTTATCAGGCCTACCAGATGCTCATAATGCTTTGAAATTTCAATATATTGCATGCCGAATAAGGCGTTTACGCCGCATCCGGCAAAACAGCCTTACCTACACATCCAGATAACTACCCAACCGATAACCACGCTCGGCAATGGCATACTTCAACGACGCCGACGTTAACACATCCAGTTCCGCTAACCGCGGGAAACAGTAAGCACTCTGGCGAATTGTATTATCGACGAACGCCGGATGGCACATCACTTCCAGTGAGCGTTCACCACGATGACTGGAATCATCCAACACTTGCAGGAACAGTGATTCACTGATCTCTTCACCATAGAATGCACTACTGAAGCCCTGTGAACTGCGCAGATTAGCGGGTAAATCACCGTCGTTAAATACTGGCTGGCGATCAATACGCAACGCAATCCTCTCTTCAGCCGCAAACTTCGCCACAATCGGGAAAATCTGCGGGAACATATGCACATGATGATGACTATCAAGATGTGTTGGTTTGCGGCCAAACAATTCAATGAATCGCAGATACTGGCGGGCGAGTTCCTGGGAAATTTCTTCCAGTGGTAAGGCATCGTCTTCTGCCAGCTGCCAGATCCATTTCCCCAGCACACCTTGCCGGGTCAGCCCAGGCATTTCAGTCAGCGGCTTGCCCAGTGTAAGGACAAAGTGCATCCCAACTGCCAGACTCGGTTCATCACGACTTAACCGCACCGCATGGTCGATAGCTTCCCCATTCACCAGCGCCGTCGTTGAGGTGACAATACCATTACGACAGGCCTCGATAATGCCGTAGTTCTGGCCTTTACTTAAGCCAAAGTCATCAGCATTAACAATCAGTAAGCGTTCCATAATCAGCCTCAGTTAATGTGCTTTTTTGAGTTCTGCAATGCAGTCAGCAAAGTTTGGCAACCACTTCTCATGCGCCAGAATCATCTCTCTTGCCAGCAGTTCCGCGTCACGATCGGAATGCACCAGCGGGCTAAGGTTGAGCGCCAGTAACACATCGTTAAATTCACCGCTAAGGGCTGCGTGGCTGGCGGCAATCTCAAAACCTTTGATGGTATGAATCAAGCCCATCACTTTGTCATCGAAGTGTGTAATACGTGGATGTGGCGTCGCGCCATCGCGCCCCAGTGTACAGGTCATTTCTACCGCCCAGTCTGCCGGAATATTATCAATATGCCCATGATGCGGGATATTAACGTAATGTTCTGCTTGCTTGTCGTTGTAGATAGCATTAATCACTTCACACGCCGCATCTGAGTAATATGCCCCGCCGCGCTGTTCCAGTTCTTTCGGCTTAACTTTCAGGTCCGGATTTTTATACAGGTCAAAGAGTTGTTTCTCGACTTTCTGTACCACCTGTGCACGTGCGCCGCCTTTATAATACTCACCCATTTCAATCGCCAGCATCTCTTTTTGCTTGAAGTAATAAAGCAGATACGAGCACGGCAACAGATTCAGTGAGCGAATTAAGCCTTCGCTAAACGGCAGATCGAAAATATTTTTTACGCCAGACGCTTTTAACTGCCCGGATGCCACACCATCAAGCAATTCGGCAAAGCGAGACTTGCCATTTACCAGCACATCTTTAATAAACACCATGTGGTTTAGCCCGAACAGATCGATAGATAAATCATCGTTCTCATTCAACGCTAAAACATCGCTGATAAACATCTTCATGCCAATCGGAATATTACACACGCCGATAAAGCGTTTAAATCCGGTATGACGATAAACGGCTTCGGTGACCATTCCCGCTGGGTTCGTAAAGTTAATCACCCAGGCATTGGGGCAGAATTCTTCAACATCTTTGACTATGTCAAAAATCACCGGAATAGTACGCAGACCTTTAAACAGGCCACCTGCACCGTTGGTTTCCTGGCCGAGATAACCATGACTTAACGGAATACGTTCATCGAGTTCGCGTGCGGGTAATTGACCTACGCGCAGCTGGGTGGTGACGAAATCGGCATCTTTCAATGCTTCGCGGCGATCGAGCGTTTTATAAAGCTTCATTGGTACACCAGCGTTATCAATCATCCGCTGGCAGAGATCGAAAATAATATCCAGCTTCGCTTTACCCTCTTCGATGTCCACCAGCCATAATTCACTCACCGGCAATTCGTGATAACGTTTAATAAACCCTTCCAGTAATTCCGGGGTATAGCTGCTCCCGCCACCAATAGTGACGACTTTTAATTTCTGGCTCATAATTTCTCCCTTCATTAGGAAATACTGATATTCGTCGTGCCTGCCGCTAAGTCAGGAATAACCTGGAAATACCAGGTTATACAGAGCAAGCATGTAAATTTAGTGTTCTGATACAATGGCTACTGATTAAATTCAGTCAGTTTTTTACGATAGCTATTGGGTGTAAATGAGGTCAGTTTCTTAAACGTTTTAATAAACAAGCTTGGGCTACTATAACCAGCTTCAAATGCAATATCCGTTACCGAATAGTTGGTCATTTCCAGTTGTTTTTTGGCAAAATTAATACGAATTTCATTAATAATCTGCATTGGTGTTTTGCCATAATATCGCTGGGTCGCACGCGTCAAATATTCCTGCGATTTCGCCGACAGTATCACCATATTTTCCAGTGCATTTTCACTAAACTGCTCTTTATCATGCATCTTTTCAACCGTGCTTTTCAGCCACTGCGGCACATCATCAATTACCTGTTCTTCACGGTAATGACGTAAGCGGTTAATAACATAAAAAGTCACTGTCTCAACAAACTCTTCCAGCCCGGTTTCACGGAAATTCAGTGAAGAGATGACCGTTTCCACATAGGTGAGAAAAGCGTTATTGGTCCGGTATACCTGTGATGCGACGAAGCAATAAGGCAACAACGGCAGATAATGTTGCTCAAAAAAACGTTTGCTGATCCCAACATTTAATATACGCGTGGCGCCAAACTCATAAAAACTTTGATGGTGCGAGCCCAACGGAATAAAGACAAAATCGCCCCGCTCCAGCAACACGCGTTTACCGTTTATCTCCTGGTAATAACGACCCGTTAACACCAGGGTGAATTCATAATAGTCGTGTTGATGCAGCCCACTGATACTCTCAGTTTTGTTGTAGATAAACACATGGAAGTTTTTGCCATTAAACAGTTGTTGTTCACGGGCTGTGGCAATTTCCGGCGCATTAATCACTGGCTGCATCATCAACTCCTTATGCCTTCAATTTTTCATGAAGCTCAATTAATTCGCTAATCAGTTCACGTGCAAGCATTGAGGTCATTAAATGATCCTGGGCGTGAACCAGCACCAGACTCACTTTCATCTTACCTTCGCCCGCATCGCCTTCAATCAGTTTCGTCTGTACCAGATGCGCTTCATTCAACGCCATTCGTGACTGATCCATCATCGCTTTTGCTGCAGCAAAATCGCCCTGCTTTGCCTGTTTCAGCGCCGCATACGCCAGACTGCGCGCCTGCCCGGAATTGATGATAAGCCCCATCACCACTTCTTCCAGTTCTTCGGCTTCGGTTTGCGTATCCGGGATATTGTCGAGATCCATCATACTCAGTTCCTCACTTTCCTTACCCGGCACAGCGTTACCTGTGCCGATATCGATTAAAATTTCAGCGCGTTAGCAATATCTTCTTCACTCTCTTCTTTATCAATCACGTTTTGTGCTTTGTTAGCCACCACAACAAATGGCAGATAAATCAGCGTGGCGATACCGAGGTTGAAGAGTGCGACCAGTAAGGCGGCGACGCTACCGTTGGTGTTAAAGAAGGCTCCCAGACCGGTTGGCATGGTCCACGGCGCAATGTTGGTCACTGGTGGAATAATGCCCATGTAATATGCCGCCAGGGTGATTGCCGCCAGAATCGGTTGTACCAGCACAAACGGGATAAACATCACCGGGTTCATAATAATCGGCAGACCAAACAGAATCGGTTCGTTAATCTGGAAGATGCCTGACGGCAGAGCCAGTTTTGCCACCTGACGATAATCAGCACGGCGAGAAGCAATAAAGATAGCCAAAATCAGGCCCAGGGTCGCGCCACTACCACCGAGGAAAATAAAGGAGTCCAGCATCGGCTTGGCCCAGATATGGAAGGTCTTACCGGCAGCTAATGCCGCTTCGACGGAACCATATTGCTGGTAGGTCGCAATGTTTTCCAACGCCCACGGCGTCATGATGCCGTTGTCCAGTGCAGTCAGCGCCAGCGCGCCGTGAATACCGAAGAACCACAGCAGTGGAACAAAAATCACATACGCCCAGCCGACCACACTGCCCAACGATGCCAGCGGCGTCGAGATAGTATCCATAATGATCTGATGGAAGTTTGTACCCCAGGTCGTCAGCGCCCAGGCAATAATCCCCATCACGGAAAGAATAATAAAGCCGGGAATCAATGCAGAGAAAGAACGCGATACCGACGCAGGTACGCTATCGGGCAGTCTAATTACCCAGTTGCGGCGGACAATAAAGGTAAACATTTCTGCCACCACCAGGCCGATAATAATCCCGGAGATGATATTCGCGCCGCCTAACCAATTAGCGCCGACGGCATAAGCCTCGCCGACGCTATAAGGCGTGACGGTCATAAACGCCGCAACGGATAACAATCCCGCTGCCAGCGCATCGACTTTACGCTCTTCTGCCAGCGCCATGCCGATAAAGAACGGTGCCATTAAAGACATAATCCCCAATGTTCCGTTATAAACATTTCCGCCAATACCTTTCAGACCATTGAGTGTTTCAATGGTCGAGGCGTCGAGGCGAATACCTAAGGAATAAAAAAATGACCCCTCCCCAAAGCTAAGGAAAACGTTATTAATTAATACAAACATAGCCCCTGCGAGGGTTAACGGCATTAAGCGAATAAAACCGTTTTTGATTGCATTAACGTGCGGTTGCTTTCCTATTTTAACTGCAAAAGGGAGGAGTACCTTTTCAAGCGATGCAATAACATTACTCATAGAAAAATACCCTTAAAAACCGCAATTCAAATATTGCGGTATAGATTTATGAAATAACTCTTTGACGGGAAAATTTAAAAATTAATTTGCTGCGGCTTTTTTAATTGCTGCAACTGCAGCCTTAAGCACGCCTAAACCATCGACTTTGCCATATAACAACGAGTCAATTACTTCCACCGGTTTGTTGGGTAACAAACGCTGAATTTCGGGCAACATATAAGCAATCTGCGGCCCTAATAAAACGACATCGGCATTCAGCCCTTTTTCACCAGCCAGCGTTTCTGGAAATGCTTCAATAATGACCGGAACTTCATATTTTTCTGCCTGAGCGCGCATTTTTGATACCAGTAAAGAGGTAGACATGCCCGCAGAACAAAACAGATAAATGTGTTTCTTTTCCATAAAACTGCCCTCATCAACGATTATCTGTCAGCCAGACACTCCGCAAGCCTTCACCTGCTTCCATGCTCTGGGTAACTTGCGAAACCAACATGACTTTTTTTGGTGGCTGAAAAGAGTATACGGTATTGACCTGAGCAATAGTATTTCTTTGACTATACAAATTGTCTCTCCTTGACCTGCTGTTATGACCACCTTCACATTTCGGTTAAATAATTCGCGTCAACAAATAAGAACACGCGCATAAAAAAACCGGCACAGTGGCCGGTTTTCGTTGTGACTCAAGCTTTCAGATGAAGGAATTACTTCGCAGCCTGCGGATCAGTGTCGTATTCGGCACAGGTCTGATAGCCGGTATTGATCACATGCCCGGTATCATCTAACGCGACAAAATAGGTTTCTGCTTTACCATCACGTTGACCCAGAATGTAGGTCTGGCAAGTACCACGAGCATGGATCATGCTCACTTCAGACGAAGGTTTACCCGCAATTTGTGCAACCTGCGCCCGGCTCATGCCTTTTTTGACGTCTTTCACCACAGGCTGTACAAACTGGTCTTTGGTACGATCATACGCCGTACAACCTGCCAGCATGGTTAATACCGCCGCTGCACCCAGAATTCCTGCCATATTCTTGTTCATATTCCGTCCTCTTGTTTATCAGCGTATTAGATAAGCCTGGAATACATCGGGGGCTTTTTCAAGCCTGAGAGCGAAACGGTGTCGCTTTCAGAGGATTCCTGTATGACGTTTTAACCACCATTCAACCTGCTGTCGCTTGTCGTTTCTGTAGCAACGGGTTAGCTTTAAGGAAGTTTTATTTTTTTGTCTGGAGGGGTTCAATGACATTGCAGCAACAAATAATAAAGGCGCTGGGCGCAAAACCGCAGATTAATGCTGAAGAGGAAATTCGTCGCAGCGTCGATTTTCTGAAAAGCTATCTACAAACCTACCCGTTCATTAAATCACTGGTACTCGGCATTAGCGGTGGTCAGGACTCTACCCTTGCCGGTAAGTTGTGTCAGATGGCAATTAATGAACTGCGCCAGGAAACCGGTAATGAATCACTGCAATTTATCGCCGTGCGCCTTCCCTACGGTGTTCAGGCCGACGAACAAGATTGCCAGGACGCAATTGCCTTTATTCAGCCGGATCGCGTATTAACCGTCAATATCAAGGGCGCGGTACTCGCCAGTGAACAGGCATTGCGGGAAGCAGGTATCGAACTGAGCGATTTTGTGCGTGGCAATGAAAAAGCACGTGAGCGGATGAAAGCGCAATACAGCATTGCGGGTATGACTAATGGCGTCGTAGTTGGCACCGATCATGCGGCAGAAGCCATTACTGGATTCTTCACTAAATATGGTGATGGTGGCACAGACATTAACCCTCTGTATCGTCTGAACAAACGTCAGGGTAAACAGTTACTGGCGGCGTTAGGTTGCCCTGAGCATCTCTATAAGAAGGCACCCACAGCCGACCTGGAAGATGACCGCCCGTCACTGCCAGATGAAGTCGCGCTCGGCGTAACGTATGAAAATATCGATGACTATCTTGAAGGGAAAAATGTCCCGGAACAGGTCGCCAGAACGATTGAGAACTGGTATCTGAAAACCGAGCATAAACGCCGCCCACCCATTACGGTTTTCGATGATTTCTGGAAAAAATAAACAGCGCGGCCTCCCCGCCTGAGATTGTCGACAACAAACACTTTATTCATGCCGGATGTGGCGTAAACGTCTTATCCGGCCTGTAAAACTTTGCGAATTCAATACATTGCAGGAGTCGAGTAGGCCTGATAAGCGTAGCGCATCAGGCAGTGTTAGCTTTGTCATCGGCCTTGCCTCTTTTTTAATCGCCACCCACCCGCTATACTGGATAAATGACCAGCATTCGGAGTAAACAGTGGTACGGCGTTTAACTTCCCCGCGGCTCGAATTTGAAGCGGCGGCAATTTATGAATATCCCGAACATTTACGTTCATTTCTTACTGACTTACCCACCCGACCCGGTGTGTATCTGTTTCATGGTGAAAGTAACACTATGCCGCTCTATATCGGCAAAAGCGTTAACATCCGCAGCCGCGTCCTTTCCCATTTACGTACCCCGGATGAAGCGGCCATGCTGCGACAATCCCGACGCATTAGCTGGATATGTACCGCGGGCGAAATCGGCGCTCTGCTCCTTGAAGCGCGTCTAATCAAAGAGCAACAGCCTTTGTTTAATAAACGGTTGCGCCGCAATCGTCAGCTCTGCGCCCTGCAACTGAATGAAAAACGCGTGGATGTGGTGTACGCCAAAGACGTGGATTTTTCTACTGCGCCAAACCTGTTTGGCCTGTTTGCCAACCGCCGCTCGGCATTACAGGCATTACAGACAATCGCCGATGAACAAAAGCTCTGTTATGGCCTGCTCGGGCTGGAACCGCTAAGCCGCGGTCGTGCTTGCTTTCGTTCAGCGCTAAAACGTTGCGCCGGAGCGTGCTGCGGAAAAGAGAGCCATGAAGATCATGCTCAACGTCTGCTCCAGTCGCTGGAACGTTTGCGGGTGATCTGCTGGCCGTGGCAAGGTGCGGTGGCGTTGAAAGAACAGCACCCGGAAATGACCCAATACCATATTATTCATAACTGGCTGTGGCTGGGGGCGGTTAATTCGCTGGAAGAGGCGGCAACGTTGATCCGTACGCCTGCCGGATTCGATCACGATGGTTATAAAATTCTTTGTAAACCACTGCTTTCCGGTCGCTATGAAATTACTGAACTTGATCCGGTGAATGGCCTGCAAGCCAGTTAATTTCACTGAACAGCAGTTTGCCTTGCGGTTGCAAAAGCCGCAGGGTGTGTTTGCCATCGTACCAGCACGCGCCCTGGTCGGTAGTTAACAATTTTTCGCCCAGTTGCCATGCCCCGCTAATCACAAACACCACCCCGCCGCGTGAGCCAAAAGTGGTGAACGTGCGATCGGCAATTCTGACTTTCGCCTTACAGGCATCCAGGCGCGTCATAATGTTGAAATCCATCGACATCTGCCCTTCCGTCAGTTTCGCTTTTACCACCTGGTCCGCCGCAAAAGCAAAAGGCTGTAACGGCTTTAAGGTATGGCTAAAACGGTCTGCGCTTTCAAGAAGCATCTCACCGCCTTCCAGCAGCGTCACACTTCTTTCCATCCCAGGAAATAAAGAAAATTCACCATTGGCCGCAATGGACGCAATGCTGGCACGCCAGTAAAAATCACGTTTCGCAGGGGGAAAACTACAGATCTCACGAGTTTCACCGGCAGCGTTTCGCCACAGGTTCACCGACATTTTACGCATATCAAAGTATTCCATACTCGCTCCGGGCATGCTCTTTTCATTGTTATCGCTCAGGCAACCGTGGATTGTTATCGGCAACTCGTATGATTTACCTTAGCGTTTTTGCAAAAATGACAGGCACAGGCGCATAAAAGAAAACCGCCGATCCTGTCCACCGCCTTACTGCAAGGTAGTGGACAAGACCGGCGGTCTTAAGTTTTTTGGCTGAAAGATTATTCAGCAGTTGCAGGCATTTTACCTTTTCCCGCTGGGCGTTCTGTCAGACGCTTCTCAAAATTAGCATTAAATTGCTTTTTCTGCTCCGGCGTCAGGATGTTGTAAATCTTGTTCTGGGTTTCCATGTGCGCCAGCATGTTAGCTTTGCGCTGTTCTTCCATTTTAGCAATCTGCGCTTCAGCTTTTGCTTTGTCGAAAGTATCGCTGGCGATGATGTCATGCATTGCGCGGCGTTCTTCCAGCGGCGGACGTTTCATCTGGTCACGCTGGCCTTTCATGATTTCACGAATCTGCTGTTTCTGCGCGTCGGTCAGGTTCAGGTCTTTGAACATCATGTCCTGATGCGGACCGAACTTGCCTTTATGATGCATCATCGGCTTCGCGTCAGCCGGTGCTGCGGTAGTGGTGTCAGCGGCGTGGGCCAGGTTAGCCGCGCCAAGAGCCAGGGTAGAGGCAACAAACAGTGCAGTTAATTTACGCATATTCTATATCCTTCCTTTCAGTTATTTGTTACGGCTTTCTTAAGTAACGTGCCGTGTTGACGAGATTAACTTTACTGAGTTTAGCGTCAATTAATCAGAGCAACGGTAAATCAATGAAAGTATAAAAAACATTTTCTCGCCAATTATGGAGAAAAAAAGAAAAATTGAAGGAAAGTGATGAGCAAATATTACAACACAATGATTTTGCAGAAATTATGGAGGACTATACCTGATAAATGGCGATAAATAAAGCAAACACCCAGGATTAATCCGTATTATTCCGAAAGCCGTTATTAAATACCCGCAGAAACCTTTCTGCGGGCAAGTGCTAGGTTATTTTTTCCAGCATTAATCCCGCGCGTAATCCCAACGCCACCAGTGGATTGGGGAATAACACATATTCAATATCATGAGTCACGGTAAAACGTTCCTCACCATCCTGCGCCAATAACGTTCCTTTCTTAAACGGCGTGAAATTCAGCGTCTCGCTCGCCATATGCAACTCGAAAGCAGCAGTGTGACGGGTAATCTGCGAAACCACCCGGTAACGCTGGGGCAGTTTTCTCTCTATACCGACACTTGCCCCTGCTAACAGCGTAGCAATTGCATTGGTGGTTGGCGCAAACTGACGAAGCTCGTTTTGCCCAAACGGCAGTGCTTTGCCTAGCTCCAGCGTACACGCCAGTGCGCCAAAATGTTTGCAGCTGAAATGGGTAAACGTGCCGCCTGGCGCCTGATGAAACACCAACGCCTCCAGCCCTGCCGCGCCCAGCCATGTCAGAAAACTTTCGTCCCAGGGAATTTCTCGTTGCGGTAAAACACCAAACCGCTGGTGATACGAACCGCGGATGGCTGTATGCAGATCAAGATGCCAGCGCACAGACTCTTTCCCCTGCTGATAAAAATCTTCCAGGCACTGTTCCAGCTCGCGGGCGCGGCAGGTTTCGCCGCTTTCGGCAAATAGCTGCCAGCGTCCGCCAAACATCCGGTTCATATCGCTATGGCAATAGCGCTTTCCTTGCTTGAGCGCTGGGGGATTTCCGAGGATTGCCAACAAGCGCCAGCGTAACTTAATTTCACCGTGATAAATTGCGCCAAGTAAGGCGTCCAGCATTTCTACAGGCGCCGTTTCATTACCGTGGATCCCCGCCGAAATTACCAACGCGCCTTGCGGTGGGGTTAATGGCGTCAGTTCCAGCACGCCGTCCCCCAGCCAGCGCCAGCGAATGCCGTTGATTTCTCTCTCGGTGATGACAGGTTTTTTACCCTCTAATGTCAGAGTGAGAAAATTATCCATTCTCCCCTCCCTCGCGCTGGAACGGATAAACCGAACCGAGATTCAGTAATTGAGTCAACGCATCCAGCGCTTCCCGCCCTTCACGCAGCAATTGCGGGTCGGCCAGTTCGGCAGCAGTAAGACGATCGCGGTAGTAACGATCCACCCAGTCATTGAGCGCATTAAACAACGTATCGTTCATCATCACCGCCGGATTCACCGCCCGGCGTTCTTCATCCGTCAACACCACGCGCAAACGCAGGCACGCAGGGCCTCCGCCGTTCGCCATGCTTTCGCGCAAATCAAAAACTTTTAGTGAGCTTATCGGGTTATCCGCAGCAAGGAGTTCATTGAGATAACGCCATACTCCGGCGTGTTCCCGACACTCCTGTGGCAGCACCAGCATCATCGAACCATCATCGCGACTCAACAACTGGCTGTTAAACAGATAGGTCGAGACAGCATCCGGAACGGAAACCTGCGACGTCGGAACTTCTATCGCCATAAAACCATTGACCCGCGCACGCAGGTTTGCCAGTAATTGCGCCTGGCGAGCAAATGCCTGCTGATGGCAAAACAGCACCTGGCGGTTGCTCACGGCAATCACGTCATTATGAAAAACGCCCTGGTCGATAACGTCCGGGTTTTGCTGGGCGAAAATCACCTGCTGCGGATTAACCTGATTCAGCCTGGCTACCGCCTCGCTGGCTTCGCGGGTCTGCCGCGCCGGATAGCGGGAAGGCCGCGTACCGTTACCCTCTTCTCGCCCGTAAACAAAAATCTGCACACCGGGTTCGCCGTAATGACCGCCGAGGCGATTGTGGTTTGCCGCCCCTTCATCACCGAGCAATGCCACCTGCGGCAACGCCGAATGGATGGTGAATTTCTCTTTATCGTTAAAAATGGCGTTTAACAGCGATTCGGTGACGGGGGCTTCCAGCGAACGGTGAAATTTATTGTTCAGGTTGGCGACCGTGAAATGCACTTTGCCATCCAGCGTATCAGCGGATGGCGCGACCGTGGCCGCATTAGCTACCCACATTGGCGATGCTGAACTGACGCTGGAAAGCCAGTGTGGTGCCTGGCGGGCAACCTTTTCCAGTATCTGCTCATCGCTGCCGCTGAATCCCAACTGACGCAGCACCGGAATAAACGGACGCTCGTGCGGCGGGATCACCGCCTGGGGAAATCCTGCATCGGCAAGGGCTTTCATTTTCAGTAAGCCCTGCTTCGCCGCCAGTCGTGGATTCGATACCTGAAAACGGTGACGGGTGGAGGCTTCATTACCAAACGACAGGCCAGCGTAATGGTGCGTCAGCCCCACCAATCCATCGAAATTGACTTCCCAGGCATTCATCGCGCCACCTCATCGGAAAAATCCAGCCCGGGGTTAAGCGTTGCGGGCAACGTTAACGAGTCCGACTCCAGGCTCGCCATCGGCCAGGCACAATAATCTGCGGCATACCAGGCGCTGGGGCGATGGTTGCCGGAAGCGCCAATGCCGCCGAATGGTGCGGTACTGGCGGCTCCGGTAAGCGGTTTGTTCCAGTTAACAATCCCTGCCCGCGCTTCCAGTAACAGTTGCTCGAACTTTTCCCGTTTTGGGGAAACCAGCCCACAAGAGAGGCCAAAGCGGGTGTTATTCGCCATCTTTATCGCCCCATCAAAAGTGTCATAACGCCATACGCGAAGTAGCGGCCCAAACACTTCTTCATCCGGCACGCCTGAAACGCCCGTCATTTCAACGATCCCTGGCGTCAGCAGCGATGTTCCCGCTTGTAGCAAACGTGGCGCAAGCAGCGTTTGCCCGCCCAATGCTTCCAGTTCCTGCCAGGCAGTAACCACCTGCTGTGCGGCCTGTTCAGAAATCAGCCCGCCAATAAACGGCTGCGGTTCGTCATCCCATTTCCCCGGCGTTAACCGCTGGCTGACGGCAACAAGGCGAGCAAGAAACGCATCGCCCTGCGCCCCGCTTTTCACCAATAAACGGCGGGCGCAGGTGCAGCGTTGCCCGGCAGTGACAAATGCCGACTGGATAGTCAGATGGACAGCGGCGTCGATATCCACCACGTCATCAATAATCAGCGGGTTATTGCCGCCCATTTCGAGGGCAAGAATTTTTTCCGGCTGACCGGAAAGCTGGCGATGTAACTGGTAGCCGGTATTGGCGCTGCCGGTAAACAGCAAGCCGTCGAGATCCTCCAGTGCACTGAGTGCCTGACCGGTTTCGCGCCCACCTTGCACCAGGTTCAGCACGCCCGACGGCAAACCTGCCTGCTGCCATAAACGCATGACTGCCTCGCCGCTCCAGGGGGTTAGTTCGCTGGGTTTAAAGATTATCGTGTTACCTGCCAGCAGCGCCGGAACGATATGCCCGTTAGGCAGATGTCCGGGGAAATTGTACGGTCCAAACACTGCCAGCACGCCGTGTGGACGATGGCGCAAGCTCGCTGCTCCATCCGGCATTTCACTGCGCTGCTCTCCCGTACGAGCGTGATACGCCTTGATTGATATCGCGATCTTATTGATCATCGCCGTCACTTCGGTTGCCGCTTCCCAACGCGGTTTGCCGGTTTCTCTGGCAATAATCGCGGTTAATTCGGCTTTGTTGCTTTCCAGCAGTGCGGCAAATCGTTCAACTCTTACCTGACGATCGCCAAAGGAGAGCCGCGCCCAACGCGGAAACGCTGCACGAGCAGCCCGACAAGCCTGCTCAACCTGAGCAGCATCGGCATCATTGCCCTGCCATAACACCTCGCCCGATACCGGATTACGCTTCACGCGCTGTGCGCCCTGGCCCGTCACCCAGTCACCGTTGATCCATAAAGTCATGCTGTTTTCTCCTCTGCGCACAGGCGCACCAGACGAACGCGATCCCCGGCGTGGCATTTGAGGGCATCCAGTTGTGCGGCGGTTAAAATCAAACGTTCGGTCGCCGGATCGGCTCGCACCAGCAACACGCGGAAATGGTGATAATTTTCATTGGCGACCAGGCAAGCCGGAAAATCGCCCTGTGCAGGTTGTCCTTCCGCTACTTCCACCAGCCGACTTTTGCGGATAGCGCGAACGCGGTCAATGTCACACTCCAGCGTCGGCCCGCCGTCGAAAATGTCGATATAGTTGCGGTAGCGAAAGCCCTCTTTTTCCAGCACCGCCCGCGCGGGCGCGGTTTGCGGATGAACCTGTCCAATGACGTCCTGTGCTTCCTGGGATAAAAAGTCCGTATAGATCGGATGTTTCGGCATCAGTTCTGCAATAAATGCCTTTTGCCCGGTGCCGCAGAGAAAATCGGCGCGGCTAAAATCCATCGAAAAGAAACGTTTACCGAGGCTTTGCCAGAACGGTGAATAGCCGTGTTCGTCAATCACACCGCGCATTTCCGCGACCACTTTGTCATTAAACTTGTCGCGAAAAGCCGCCATAAACATAAAGCGCGATTTCGACAGCAAATAGCCGTTGCCCTCTTTGCGCCAGTCCGGGTCGAGAAACAGCGTACACAGCTCGCTGCTGCCGGTGTGATCGTTACTGAGAAACAGCGTCGGCAACGCGTTATAGACATTCAGCTCTTTCGAAGCGTGAACCAGCGTGCCGACGCGATAGTTGTACCAGGGATCGTTCAGCCCAACTGCCACCTCTATGGCGCAAATTCCCGCCACAGTACCTGTTTCACTCTCTTCCAGCACAAACACATAGCCCTGCTCGCTTTTGGGCAGTTCGCCCTGCCAGGTTTTGATTGCCCTTTCGATACGTGCCGAAAGCGTGGCTTCATTGGCGGGAAGCGACGTCAGGCCGCCGCCCGTTTTGCTGGCAAGCTGCATCAGCGCCGAGACATCTGATCGCTCAACGGGACGGATGACCATCATGATGAACCTCGGCTCACAAAGTGTTCGCAAGCAGCTGCAAAACGATCCAGTCCGGTCGTCACTTCTTCTTCGCTGACATTCAGTGCCGGAGCAAAACGCACCACATTGCCGCCCGCAATCAGCACCATCACGCCCGCTTTCGCCGCTTCCTGAGAAATTTGTTTCGCTTGCCCGGCGTAATCCGCATTCAACACACAGCCAATCAAAAGACCTAAGCCGCGAATTTCACTGAATAAACCGCAGCGGTGATTAATGGTATTAAGACGCTCAACAAACCAGTCGTGACGCTGCTTAACACCGTTAAGCATTTCTGGCGTGTTGATAAGTTCCAGCACTTTACCCGCCACCGCCGAGGCCAGCGGATTACCGCCATAGGTGGTGCCATGAGTGCCAACGGTCATCACCCGGCCGCACTCTTCGGTTGCCAACAGAGCGCCAACGGGGAAACCGCCGCCCAGCGCTTTGGCGGTAGTTAACAGATCAGGCGTCACGCCGTAGTGCATATAGGCATACAGTTCCCCGGTGCGCCCGACGCCGGTTTGTACTTCATCAAAAATCAGCAAAGCATTGTGGCGGTCACACAATTCACGCAGACCTTGTAAAAACGCGTTGCTGGCTGGCACCACACCGCCTTCCCCCTGAATGGGCTCAACAATCACCGCACAGGTGGAGTCATCAATCAGCGCGCTGGCAGAGTTAATATCGTTATATGCGGCATGACGGATATCCGGCGGCAGTGGCGCAAAATCCTGTGAATAGGCTGGCTGCCCGCCTGCGCTGACGGTAAACAGCGTGCGCCCGTGAAACGCATTTTTGAACGCCACGATACCGCTCTTATGGCTGCCGTAGCGGTCGTGAGCGAATTTACGCGCCAGTTTTAGCGCCGCTTCGTTGGCTTCCGCACCGGAGTTACAAAAGAAAATGCGATCGGCAAACGTTGCGTCGATCAATTTTTTCGCCAGTCGCAGTACCGGCTCGTTGGTGTAACCGTTGCCGGTATGCCAGAACTTACTCGCCTGTTCGTTCAGCGCCTCGCGCAGTTCGGGATGCGCATGACCCAATGCGTTTACCGCAATGCCACCCGCGAAGTCGATATACTCTTTCCCCTGCTGATCCCACAAGCGCGAACCTTCGCCACGTACCGGTATAAACGGTGCCGGAGCGTAAACAGGTATCATCCATTCATCAAAGTTTTCACGCGTAATTGGCTGAGACATAGCGACCTCCACAGTAAATAATTCGTTATTTATATGTTAATTATAAGTAATGTTTGCGCTGTAAATGTAGATTGCAGGGTTCATGCCAGCCAGGGGGAAAAGTGCATAAATGACGGTCACTAACTGGAAATCAATGTGTTACAACCGAACGATATGCACCTTAAGTGCATATAAAGTGAATATGTTTGCCATGTGGATGAATAAATAGAATAAAAAACGCAATGTTATGCAGAAGTAAAATATAATTCTGGAATTGTGATCTTTGACGAAATTTACTGGAAATTACTGCGCCATTCTGACGCAGCGCGCACCAAAAGCGGGCATTTTTTGCGCCATCGTTGACATCATTAACAACCATCGATCAAATCACTTAACAACAGGCAGTAAGTCAGACGAATTTCTGCTAACATCCACGCACTCATTATCAGAATAAATGGCAGCGACTATGAAATTTGTCTCTTTTAATATCAACGGCCTGCGCGCCAGACCACACCAGCTTGAAGCTATCGTCGACAAGCACCAGCCTGATGTGATTGGCCTGCAGGAGACAAAAGTTCATGATGATATGTTTCCGCTCGAAGATGTGGCAAAGCTCGGCTACAACGTGTTTTATCACGGGCAGAAAGGCCATTACGGCGTGGCGCTGTTGACCAAAGAGACGCCGATTGCCGTGCGTCGTGGCTTCCCAGGCGACGGCGAAGAGGCACAACGGCGGATTATTATGGCGGAAATCCCCTCACCGCTGGGCAATGTCACCGTGATCAACGGCTACTTCCCGCAGGGCGAAAGCCGCGACCATCCCATAAAATTCCCGGCTAAAGCACAGTTTTACCAGAACCTGCAAAACTACCTGGAAACCGAACTCAAACGTGATAATCCGGTGCTGATTATGGGCGATATGAATATCAGCCCCACCGACCTGGATATCGGCATTGGCGAAGAGAACCGCAAACGCTGGCTGCGTACGGGTAAATGTTCTTTCCTGCCGGAAGAACGCGAATGGATGGACAGGCTGATAAGTTGGGGGCTGGTCGATACCTTCCGCCATGCGAATCCGCAAACAGCAGATCGTTTCTCATGGTTTGATTACCGCTCAAAAGGTTTTGACGATAACCGGGGTCTGCGTATCGACCTGCTGCTTGCCAGCCAGCCGCTGGCCGAATGCTGCGTAGAAACCGGTATCGACTATGAAATCCGCAGTATGGAAAAACCGTCAGATCACGCACCTGTCTGGGCCACCTTCCGCCGCTAATTTCTCCGTTCTCCTGGCTCGCACTGGGTCAGGAGAATTAACCTTGAGAAAAATCAACAAACTGTCAGTAATGATTTGTTGCCCGCCGTCCTTTGTTATACCGTCACTGCGTTTTTTAGTTGTCTGACCACTTCTCTATTATCAAGTTTGATATAGGAAACTCCACGATGAACGCTGAGCGTAAATTTCTTTTTGCCTGTCTGTTTTTTGCGCTGGTCATTTACGCTATCCATGCTTTCGGTTTATTCGATCTACTCACCGATTTACCCCACTTACAGACACTCATTCGCCAGAGCGGATTGTTCGGTTATAGCCTCTATATTCTGTTATTCATCATCGCCACCCTCTTTCTGCTACCGGGTAGCGTACTGGTGATCGCCGGTGGAATAGTTTTTGGTCCGCTAACTGGAACCCTACTTTCGTTAATTGCCGCCACGCTAGCCTCGTCGTGCTCATTCCTGTTGGCGCGCTTTCTGGGGCGTGATTTACTGCTGAAATACGTTGGCCATAGCCACACTTTTCAGGCTATTGAAAAAGGCATTACGCGTAACGGTATCGATTTTCTTATTCTGACCCGCTTAATCCCGCTATTTCCATACAATATTCAAAATTACGCTTACGGATTAACCGCCATCGCCTTCTGGCCTTATACCCTTATTTCGGCATTAACCACTCTGCCAGGAATAGTGATTTATACCGTGATGGCCAGCGATCTTGCCAGTGAAGGCATTACGCTGCGCTTTATTTTACAACTCTGTCTGGCGGGCCTGGCGCTATTTATTCTCGTCCAGCTCGCCAAACTCTACGCTCGTCACAAACACGTGGATCTGTCTGCTTCGCGCCACAGCCCACTTACTCACCCTAAAAATGAAGGATAGAACGATGTTGCAACATTATTCAGTGTCATGGAAAAAAGGACTGGCTGCACTGTGTTTACTGGCCGTTGCGGGGCTTAGTGGCTGCGATCAAAAAGAGAATACGGCGGCAAAAGTGGAATACGACGGGCTTTCGGACAGCCAGCCGCTGCGTGTCGATGCCAATAACCATACGGTAACCATGCTGGTGCAAATTAATGGGCGTTTCCTCACCGACGATACCCGCCACGGTATTGTGTTTAAAGATGGCTCCAACGGACATAAATCGCTGTTTATGGGTTATGCCACGCCGAAAGCATTTTATGAAGCCCTGAAAGAGGCAGGTGGTACGCCGGGCGAAAACATGACGATGGATAATAAAGAAACGACTCATGTCACAGGCAGCAAACTGGATATTTCAGTTAACTGGCAAGGAGCGGCAAAAGCGTATTCCTTTGATGAAGTGATAGTTGACAGTAATGGCAAGAAACTGGATATGCGCTTTGGCGGTAATTTAACGGCAGCTGAAGAGAAAAAAACGGGCTGCCTGGTATGTCTGGATAGTTGCCCGGTCGGTATCGTCAGCAATGCGACATACACTTATGGTGCGGTGGAAAAACGCAGCGAAGTGAAATTCAAAGGCAATGCCTCGGTTCTCCCGGCAGATAACACGCTGGCAACGGTTACCTTTAAAATCGCCGAATAAAACCAGGATAAAGGATGATGAAAATGCAATCGCGTAAAATCTGGTACTACCGCATAACCCTCATCATCCTGTTGTTCGCTATGCTGCTGGCATGGGCGCTGCTTCCCGGCGTCCATGAGTTTATCAATCGCAGCGTTGCGGCGTTTGCCGCCGTGGACCAACAGGGTATAGAACGCTTTATTCAGTCTTACGGCGCACTGGCGGCAGTTGTTTCGTTCTTGTTGATGATTCTACAGGCCATTGCTGCACCGCTACCTGCGTTTTTGATCACCTTTGCCAATGCGTCGCTGTTTGGCGCGCTCTGGGGCGGCTTGCTGTCGTGGACCAGTTCGATGGCCGGCGCGGCGCTGTGCTTTTTTATCGCCAGAGTGATGGGTCGCGAAGTGGTTGAAAAATTAACCGGTAAAACCGTGCTTGACAGTATGGACGGCTTTTTCACTCGCTACGGCAAACACACCATTCTGGTCTGTCGGTTATTGCCTTTTGTCCCTTTCGATCCAATCAGCTATGCTGCCGGTTTGACTTCAATACGTTTTCGCTCGTTTTTTATCGCCACCGGGCTTGGTCAGTTACCGGCGACTATTGTTTATTCCTGGGCGGGCAGCATGTTAACAGGCGGTACTTTCTGGTTTGTCACCGGACTGTTTATTCTGTTTGCCCTGACCGTGGTGATTTTTATGGCGAAGAAAATATGGCTTGAGCGCCAGAAGAGGAATGCCTGATGGGTTTACCGCCGCTTAGCAAAATTCCTTTCATTTTACGTCCACAGGCGTGGCTGCACCGTCGCCATTACGGCGAGGTGCTAAGCCCCATTCGCTGGTGGGGGCGGATCCCGTTTATCTTTTATCTGGTGTCGATGTTTGTTGGCTGGCTGGAGCGCAAACGCTCACCGCTCGATCCAGTGGTGCGATCGCTTGTCAGCGCGCGCATTGCGCAAATGTGTCTGTGTGAGTTTTGCGTGGATATCACCAGTATGAAAGTCGCCGAGCGCACCGGCAGCACCGATAAATTGCTGGCGGTAGCTGACTGGCGACAAAGCCCGCTCTTCAGCGACGAAGAGCGGCTGGCGCTGGAGTACGCCGAAGCCGCAAGCGTAACGCCGCCAACGGTCGATGATGCCCTGCGCACCCGACTGACTACGCATTTTGACGCCCAGGCGCTCACCGAGCTGACGGTATTGATCGGCTTGCAAAATCTGTCAGCCCGTTTTAATTCTGCCATGGACATTCCCGCTCAGGGGCTGTGCCGTATTCCTGACAAACGTTCTTAAGGAGAGATGATGCGCCATTGTGTATGGTTGCTGGGATTGTTATCGCTGTTTTCTTTGGCAACACATGCCAGTGACTGGCAGGAAATTAAAAATGAGGCCAAAGGGCAAACCGTCTGGTTTAACGCCTGGGGCGGCGACACCGCGATTAACCGCTATCTCGACTGGGTTAGCGGCGAGATGAAAACCCATTACGCTATAAACCTGAAGATTGTTCGTCTGGCGGATGCCGCTGACGCGGTGAAGCGCATTCAGACCGAAGCTGCTGCCGGACGTAAAACGGGCGGCTCGGTGGATCTGCTCTGGGTGAACGGCGAAAACTTCCGCACCTTAAAAGAGGCCAATTTATTACAAACGGGCTGGGCGGAAACGCTACCCAACTGGCGCTATGTCGACACACAGCTGCCTGTAAGGGAAGATTTTTCTGTGCCGACACAAGGTGCGGAATCGCCCTGGGGCGGCGCGCAATTGACGTTTATCGCCCGACGCGATCAGACACCACAGCCACCGAAAACGCCACAATCCTTGCTGGAATTTGCCAAAGCCAACCCTGGTACGGTTACCTATCCGCGCCCACCAGACTTTACCGGCACCGCGTTTCTTGAACAGCTGCTGATTATGCTGACGCCCGATCCCGCTGCATTAAAAAAAGCGCCGGACGATGCGACTTTCGCCCGTGTCACTGCGCCCTTGTGGCAATATCTTGATGCGCTGCATCCATATTTGTGGCGCGAAGGAAAGGATTTCCCGCCTTCGCCCGCGCGGATGGATGCTCTGCTGAAAGCCGGCACATTGCGCCTGTCGCTGACTTTTAATCCTGCTCATGCGCAGCAAAAAATCGCCAGCGGCGATTTACCCACCAGCAGTTACAGCTTTGGCTTTAGCGAGGGAATGATTGGCAACGTGCATTTCGTCACCATTCCAGCCAACGCAACTGCCAGTGCTGCGGCAAAAGTCGTCGCCAACTTCCTGTTGTCACCTGAAGCACAACTGCGTAAAGCGGATCCCGCTGTCTGGGGCGATCCTTCGGTTCTCGATCCGCAAAAACTACCTGCCGGGCAGCATGAAACATTGCAATCAAGAATGCCGCAGGATCTGCCGCCGGTACTGGCGGAACCGCATGCTGGTTGGGTAAATGCGCTGGAACAAGAATGGCTACGCCGTTACGGTACGCATTAATTTCTTTGCTGTGGGTGGTGATGGCGGTGATTTACGCACCGCTGGTACCGTCGGCTTTCACGCTGATAACACCTGCCATGTCGCTGACGCACTGGCAGGCGTTATTTGCCGATCCGCAGCTACCGCAGGCATTACTGGCAACACTGGTGTCGACAAGCATTGCGGCGGTCGGCGCTTTGTTTATTGCCCTGCTGGTGATAGTAGCGCTATGGCCTGGGCCGAAATGGCAGCATCTGTGCGCCCGTCTGCCGTGGCTACTCGCCATCCCCCACGTGGCTTTTGCCACCAGCGCCCTGCTGCTCTTTGCTGACGGAGGGCTGCTTTATGACTATTTCCCATATTTCACTCCGCCAATGGACAAATTGGGTATTGGGCTGGGCTTCACGCTGGCGGTGAAAGAAAGCGCATTTCTGCTGTGGATCTTATTGGCAGCACTGAGTGAAAAACGCCTGGTACAGCAAGTTATTGTACTGGATTCGCTGGGCTACAGCCGCTGGCAATGCCTGAACTGGTTGTTATTGCCCTCCGTCGCGCCTGCGCTGGCAATGGCGATGTTGGCGATTGTCGCCTGGTCGCTTTCGGTCGTGGATGTAGCGATTATTCTTGGTCCGGGTAATCCACCGACGCTGGCGGTAATTAGCTGGCAGTGGTTAACCCAGGGCGACATTGACCAACAAACAAAAGGCGCGCTTGCCAGCCTGCTGCTGATGCTGTTACTCGCCGCCTACGTTTTGCTTGGTTATCTATTATGGCGCGCCTGGCGATGTACGATCCCCCGGGAAGATGGCATTCGCATGCCAGCCACGCCTTTATTGCCAGGGAAGATGCTGGCGAAGTTGTTACCCTTAACTGGCGTGCTCTGTGTGATTCTGCTGGCGATCCTCGCGAATCAGTCGACGATCAATAACGAGGCGCTGCTCAATAGCCTGACGATGGGACTGGTGGCGACATTCATCGCTTTGGTTCTGTTGTTGCTGTGGCTGGAATGGGGGCCACAGCGTCGCCAGTTGTGGCTATGGTTGCCCATATTATTACCCGCCTTGCCGCTGGTGGCGGGCCAGTACACGCTGGCGCTATGGCTGAATCTGGATGGCCGCTGGACTGCGGTGGTGTGGGGGCATCTGCTGTGGGTGATGCCGTGGATGCTGTTCATCCTGCAACCGGCCTGGCGGCGCATCGATTCACGATTAATATTGATTGCGCAAACGCTGGGTTGGTCACGGGCCAAAATCTTCTTTTACGTGAAATGTCCGCTAATGCTGCGCCCTGCGCTGATTGCCTTCGCTGTCGGATTTTCAGTGAGTATTGCGCAGTATATGCCAACGCTGTGGCTGGGAGCCGGACGTTTCTCGACGCTCACCACCGAAGCGGTAGCGTTAAGTAGCGGCGGTAGTAACAGCATTCTCGCCACCCAGGCCCTATGGCAACTGCTTTTGCCACTTATTATTTTTGCCCTGACCGCGTTAGTCGCAAAATGGGTAGGTTTTATCAGACAAGGACTCCGCTAATGCTCTGCGTGAAAGATGTTTCGCTGCGTTTGCCTGAAACCTGTTTACTGGAAGACGTTAACTTTACAGTCAATAAAGGTGACATTGTCACATTAATGGGGCCCTCAGGCTGTGGTAAGTCTTCTCTGTTTTCATGGATGATTGGTGCGCTTTCCGGGCAATTTTCTTGTACAGGCGAGCTATGGCTCAATGATCAACGTATCGATACCCTGCCTACCGCCCGGCGTCAGATTGGTATTCTTTTCCAGGATGCGCTGTTATTTGACCAGTTCAGCGTCGGACAGAATTTGCTTCTGGCGCTACCGTCGACGCTCAAGGGGACGGCCAGGCGCAATGCCGTGAAAGACGCGCTTGAGCGAGCGGGACTGGCTGAAACTTATCACCAGGACCCTGCGACATTATCAGGCGGTCAGCGAGCGCGGGTGGCCCTGCTGCGCGCCCTTCTCGCACAGCCAAAGGCATTATTGCTTGATGAACCGTTCAGCCGTCTTGACGTAGCTCTGCGCGATAATTTTCGTCAGTGGGTATTCAATGAAGTTCGCGAGCTGGCGATCCCCGTCGTTCAGGTAACCCACGATCTTCAGGATGTTCCTGCCGATAGTCCCGTTATGGATATGACGCGGTGGTCAGAAAATTACAACAAACTGCGATAACGCAAAGTTTTTCCCGATGTGTCAGTTCAGAATGGCGCACTCAAAACTACAATGTCGGGATTTTCGATGAAACGTGTTTCTCAAATGACCGCGCTGGCAATGGCTTTAGGGCTGGCTTGCGCTTCTTCGTGGGCCGCTGAACTGGCGAAGCCTCTTACACTTGACCAGCTTCAACAACAAAATGGCAAAGCGATTGATACTCGCCCCAGCGCGTTTTATAACGGCTGGCCACAAACTCTAAATGGCCCTTCCGGTCATGAACCTGCCGCCTTAAACCTTTCTGCTAGCTGGCTCGACAAAATGAGCACCGAGCAGCTCAACGAGTGGATCAAGCTGCATAACCTGAAAACGGATGCCCCGGTGGCGCTGTACGGTAATGACAAAGATGTCGATGCCGTTAAAACGCGACTACAAAAAGCAGGCTTTACACATATCTCTATCTTGAGTGATGCACTGAGCGAACCTTCCCGACTGCAAAAACTGCCGCACTTTGAGCAGCTGGTTTATCCGCAATGGCTGCATGACCTGCAACAAGGTAAAGAAGTTACGGCGAAACCTGCGGGTGACTGGAAAGTCATTGAAGCGGCCTGGGGCGCTCCTAAGCTTTATCTCATCAGCCATATTCCTGGAGCCGATTACATCGATACCAACGAAGTCGAAAGCGAACCGCTGTGGAATAAAGTTTCTGACGAACAACTTAAAGCAATGCTGGCTAAGCACGGCATTCGTCACGACACCACGGTCATTCTGTACGGGCGTGATGTTTACGCCGCAGCGCGCGTGGCGCAAATTATGCTCTACGCTGGCGTGAAAGATGTGCGACTGTTGGATGGCGGCTGGCAAACCTGGTCCGACGCAGGTCTGCCCGTTGAGCGCGGTACGCCACCAAAAGTGAAACCGGAACCTGACTTCGGCGTGAAGATCCCGGCGCAACCGCAACTGATGCTCGATATGGAACAGGCGCGCGGTCTGCTACATCGCCAGGATGCCTCACTGGTCAGCGTACGTTCCTGGGCGGAATTTATCGGTACCACCAGCGGCTATGATTACATCAAGCCAAAAGGTGACATTCCGGGCGCACGTTGGGGCCATGCGGGCAGCGATTCAACGCATATGGAAGATTTCCATAATCCAGACGGCACCATGCGTACTGCCGATGACGTCGCGGCAATGTGGAAAGAATGGAATATCCTGCCGGATCAACAAGTCTCGTTCTACTGCGGCACCGGCTGGCGCGCCTCAGAAACCTTTATGTATGCGCGCGCAATGGGCTGGAACAACGTCTCCGTTTATGACGGTGGCTGGTACGAATGGAGCAGCGATCCAAAAAATCCGGTAGCAACTGGTGAACGCGGCCCGGACAGTAGCCAATAACACGGCAATTACTGACGCTGAAGCGACTTCAGCGTCAGATACCCACTCCAAATCCGCGTAAATGTTGTCATCCAACAAAGCGCGCCAAATATCCATGCAAACCACGGGAAATATTCCGGAAAGAGACAACTTAAAACAAACAGCAAAATCGTCTCGCTGCCTTCTGTTAACCCGCCCAGATAGTAAAACGATTTGTGCGCATAACCGGGATTATCAATCTGATGTTTCGCCGCCAGTGCAGCAAATGCGAGAAAACTGCTGCCCGTGCCGATAAACGCAAACAGCAGCCAGCCGCCCGCCAGCGCATTTTGTTCCGGTGCGGCGAGAATAAACCCGAACGGTACCAGCGCGTAAAAAAGAAAATCCAACGAAATATCGAGAAAGCCCCCCGCGTCGGTTAACCCTCTGCGCCGCGCCAGCGCACCGTCCAGACCATCAAGCAACCTGTTCAGTAAAATGGCAATCACCGCCGCCAGATACCAGTCCAGTGCCAGAAACGGCAGTGTCAGCACGCCGATGGCAAATCCCACTAACGTTAAACCATCTGGTGTAATGCCTGGTTTATCCAGAACCCGCACGCACTGATGCAACAAAGGCTTAATTCGTGGATGAAGATGGCGGTCTAACACGGGTACTCCTTAAGAAATAAAACCCTTCAGCTCGGGCAACACTGCGGATATTATGGCATTTTTCCTGTATTCTACCGTGTGTAATTTATCCAGTGCGCCGTAAAACCCCGTCCTTCAGGGCGGGGATATAAGGCGCGGTTTTCCACCTAACCAGGTGTTTGCTGTTGTTCAATGTATTGGCGGATGACGGATATTGGCGCACCTCCGCAGCTACTGGCAAAATAGCCGGGACTCCACAAAACGCATTTGTGGTAATACCTGACTGCAATATCTGGTCGATCTCGTCGCAGTAATCTACTCGATACGCCTTTGAGGCTGTTTACCAGACTGGATATCGCCAGCTTGGGTGGATAGGTAATTAACAAATGGACGTGATCTTGTTCGCCATCCATTTCAACCAGTTCAGGTTCAAAATCAGCACATACATTTGAAAAGTAAGTGCGTAGTTTTTCTGTCGCGTCATAGTCAAAAATCTGACGTCGGTATTTGGTTACAAAGACCAAATGAACATGCTTCAGGAAAACACAGTGCCTTCCGCGTCGGATATCGGTTTCTTTTTTCATAGACCAAAGTATGATTTTCCCTATGAAGCGACTACAAGCATTTAAATTCCAGTTAAGACCCGGTGGTCAACAGGAGCGTGAAATGAGGCGCTTCGCGGGCGCGTGTCGTTTCGTTTTCAATCGTGCTCTGGCGCTTCAGAATGAGAATCATGAGGC
>NZ_RHJR01000023.1:0-161409 GCF_004212325.1 Escherichia sp. E13S3 | reverse complement strand
CTCAATCCCGTTCTTACTCAGTCTCAGGTAAGACCCGCCACCGTTCAGCGTCAGCGTTTCCGGGGTGCTGATAATAATTTCGTCTTTACTACTGGTCACCGTCAGCTGCTTTTCAGAAAACAGGGCCATCGTGTTGTGCTGAGCCTGAATCTCGATGTCTCCCTGGTTGGCAACCAGCTTCGCCCCGTCTTTATGGACAAACAGACCCAGGGCTTTTTCTACCGTTACAGACAGATTTTTCATCGCACCGATATCAAGATGTTGACCGGCATTGATCATGGTATTGCGGGTACTGCTGAGCTGAAGATGTTCACCTGAGGTAAACGCCACCCCCTGCGGAGCGCTACCCAGCAGGACCGCAGACTGGAGGTCCCTGATTTTGTCGGTCACAAGACTAATCTGAGTATTGATGTCAGAGACCAGCGCTCCGGCGGCTTCAGCGGCGCTGTTCAGCGCCTGCATCTGGCTGTTGGCCTGATTAATCTGACTTATCGCAGGGGCCATTTCCAGTACCGGTCCCTGGGCTTTGGCCTGGGCATCAGCCGTCAGGAACAGCCCTTTTGCCGCACGTACAGCACCATGCTCATCCGTTCGCAGTTCGAAACCGGCTCCGCGCTTTTCACGCTGGCCATTGACCAGGTGTCCCATGTTCAGTTGCGTTTTGCCATATTCCGTCGCGAGCTTGATATGCTCTTCCTGGCGCTTATCCTCCATCCGCAACTTATTGTTCGCAGGAGTGCGCCACACGTTTCGCGTATGGTTGTCACTGGTGACAGGGTCCGGATGTTCTGAGTCGTGCAGGGCATAGGCGATGTAGGGACGATCTGGGTCTCCGCCGTCAAATACGACGGCCACTTCCGTTCCGTCGATAAGCGGTGAGTGGAAGCCGTACGTATCACCGGCATAGGGCCTGGCCAGCCGCAGCCACAAACAGGCATAACCCTGTTCAGTACTGTTGCGGTCAAAGTCCAGTTTTACCCGGTAGCGCCCGTCCGGGTCGAGCCAGGAACAGGTGTCACCTTTCTGTGTGCTTTCCACCCGGGCCGGAAGCGAGCCGGATATCACCGGGCGATTGAGTAGCGCCGGACGATAACAGACGGTTTCGCTATACGGGATGCCTTCAAAGGTCAGCGTAAAGCTACTTTTGCGTGAGCCGCTGGTGCGTACCGTGGTGATGACGATGCCTTCTTTTACGGTGTCGGGAAGCGTTCCGTCAGTTTCCAGTACCTGACCCGGAGCCAGATGAGGACTGGAGGAATGCCCGGTGACGTGATATTGCGCATTCAGAATGCGTTCGTGACGCAGACGGGCAAAGTATGCCCCGGTCTCCGGGCTTTCAGCGTCACCTGCTGTCAGGAAAGGTTCAGCATAATGGTACGTTTCTCCGGTGGTGATCCCTTCTTTGCTGAAAATGCTCTCGACACTGTCCTGAGGTTGTAGCGCTTCACGGTAGTTGTAGTCCCGGGTGGCCACACTTCCGCTCACCACGTTATATGCGGTCTGAATATCCCAGATGCTCTCCTGCCCGCTATCACTCATCCCGGCCTGGTTGCGTAACGGTAGCGTGACACCAAATTCATACTGCTGCTGGCTGTCCTGGAAAATCACCACGTCCTGTTCAAGACGGCTGTCCATTTCATAGCGCCAGTAAATGCCCACTTCTGCCAGCAGACGCTGGATAAACTCAAGGTCTGTTTCCCGCCACTGGGTGATGAGCTCCCGGGAGGGGTATTCGCGGGAGAGCCGGAACTCAAAATCAGGCCCTTCCAGACCGTGTTTACGCAGTACCTGTTCAACCACTTCAGTGACTGACTGATTGAGGTAGATCTCGCTCCCTTTCGTATAGCCCAGAAGGGCAATACGGGGAACGATCGTCAGCGCGTAATGGGTCTCATCATTCGAGGTAGACACGCGGCGAAACGACTCAACTACGCCAAATACCGTCCTGACCGGCAGGGCCGGAGTTCCGTCAAACACGGGTGTCTGGAAAGTGAATGAAGCGGGCTTCAGCAGTAACGAGTCACAAGCAATATCCGCAGAAGAGCAGGTGACTGCCACGTTATAGCGCCAGGGCTGGCTGAGTGATTCAACGGCGTTGTAACGTAACACATCCAGGAAATGGTCGCATTCATGCACTTCAACCCGGTACCGTGATTGCCCTAAAAGCTGATGTACCAGGCTGGTAGCCTTGTTTAAGAGGGAACTGCTCATGACGGCTCTCCTTCCCCCTGTTCCAGCAGTTTCAGCAGCCAGTGCTCAGGCGTGATTTCTGTATGCGCATGGGACTGACATAAAAAAGCCGCCCCCTCCAGTACTCTGGCGCAATAAGGGGTAAGTCGTCGTAGCAGGACTGCTGAATGATGTTCCATGTCGTTCCCTCTTGTTCAGGCACGCTACCGCCCCTGGCCGTCAACCGATGCCCATAAGGTTCATGCCGATAAATTGTGAGACTGCTCTGCAAAGCGTCCGTCTGACAGGCGCTGTGCGGAGTAAAAAAAAGGCGGGCAGAAAGGATCTGCCCGCCAGAGTCTTAGTTACGTACATCCTGTGACGCGTGTTGTGCGCCTGGCAGATGACAGGCGTCAGCCTGCGGTACCAGACTGATCTCGACACGGCGGTTATGCGCACGGCCATCAGGCGTGTCGTTTGATGCAACCGGTCGGCTGTCACCGTAACCCTGCACGTCAATGCAACTTTCCGGTACGTCCCAGGTATCACGCATCCAGTTACGAACGGCCACCGCTCGTTGTAAAGACAGGGTCTGGTTGAGCGGAACGCTGCCGGTATTGTCTGTGTGGCCACTGACCACGATGAGCCAGCCTGGTCTGGCTTTGACCCCCGCCAGTGCATTGACGAGTATTTTGGTAGAGCCGTCTTTGAGTGCCGATTTGCCGGAATCAAACAGCGACATGCCGTCGAGACGAACAATTTTCGGTACTGGTTTTTGGTTAGGTACTGGTTTATGTATTGGTGGAGTCCAGGTATCGATAGCCTGTTGCAAGGCCAGCCACAGGCGTAGCCCCGGGTAATAGCCCAGGCTGTAACGCAAAGGCTCTCCCTGACGCTGCCAGCGTTCAAGCAGGAGCGCATCCAGCTTCAGGGCGACCAGTGATTCTGCTTTAGGGCGATAGTGGTTCATCGGGATTGCATTCCAGCGCTGCAAATCGGTGCTCACCTGACAGATCAGGTCACGGTTATTGAGCGCAGAAATACCCAATGCGGTCAGAGCACACACCCACATCAGCAGGACCAGGCGACGGGTACGGTGCCCCCCCTGCACCGGTGATGCAAAAGGTGCCAGCAGCGGCAGAACCGCATCCGGAAATAAACTTACCGGATCTGTCTGCCCAGGCTTTCGGGAAAACTGCAAACAGATGCGGGAATATAGCCAGTCGGCCCAGACTGACTGGGTTTCGGGAAGGACGGTACCGAGGCGCAGTGCCACGGAAAACGCTCGTTCAGGAGGGGTTAACCGATCAGGTTTCTCAAGTTCATCAGTCAGGATTTTACGGATAAATGAAAATGCCTGACTGATCACGGGTAGCGCCGTAATATTGTCATTAGCCTGCTGCCAGTCGATGAAAGCCTGCGGCGAATCATTTACCGGACATACAATCGGCTTGTCACCACGAACGATTATCCACGGAGTCTCAGGTCCTGAGAATTCGGCACTCACCACAACCGGTAGTGTGAAACCCGTCAGAGTTTTGATTTGTTTACTCTGCTGGCGGAGCGTCTTTAATGTGGAGCGCAGAACCGCTTCATCCTGATGATGGTCTGGCAGGCAACGGTACATAACCGAAAGCTGACCGACCTGGCGTGGGAACTGCGTCTGTATGCTGCGGACAACATCCGTTAACCGGCTGACGTCATCGGCCCGGAGCCACCAACCCTGAGCTGTTTTACGCAGAGGACTCCCCTGAAACAGCGCACCCAGCCTGTCACCGCATACCAGTACAACGGGGCCCTGGGTGTCGAGTAGTGGCAGGTCAGCAGCTGAAACAGAGGTGTCGGATACCGACTGCTCCCGGCTGCAGTTATTAAAAACAGTCCAGTCTGCCAGCAGGAGGATCAGCACCGTGGTCAGGCCTTTAACCACGTTCCCTGTTGGGATGAAATACCAGAGCAACCACAGCAATGTGGCAATAGCTGCAAAGGTGTGCAGGGCAACCGGAATAATGACTGATCTACGCATTAGTTACGCAGCTCCGGTATTTGTGCTGACAAGAGTGCCTGGAGCCACAGATGACCGCCCCACCAGATAACACCGGTAAGGATGATGGCAAGCGCTATCCAGAACCAGACTGAACGCATCAGACTCCAGCGATGTTTCCCCATCCGGTAAACAATCAGAGACAGGCCTGCATCAGGCGGAGAGCATCGCTCAGACAGAGCTTTGACGACTTCATCCCGCTGCGACTGACTGACTGCCTTCAGTCCATACACTCCCTGAAAACCCAGTGCAATTACCCGGTGATAACACGTCAAAACGGCCGGGTTCGGTGAGGGCTGACGCAGGACCTCTGCAATGCTATCCCACAGAGCCTCACCTGCTCGAAGTGATCCGAAAAATCGTGCCTGAAGCGGGACTTTACGCCATGCCACCTGGCCCTCATCAACTTTCGGCTCTTCTCCTTCCTCACACTTTTCAGGCTTACGGCTCATCACCGCCTCGTCCAGCAAGGCACATTGTGCGTAGGAAATATGCCCGACACTGTCCTCGTCATAACCGGCACGCTCCAGCGCTTCCCGCACACTTTCAACCTGTTTAACGCACTTGTCGTAAAGCGCACTACCATTGAGCGTGACGGCGCCTTTCTTCAGCATGGTGACGGTGAGCCAGGTCTCTGTCATCAGCTGGTCGATATCGATATCCTGTTTCATGAGCGCAATACCGCAAACAGTTCAAGTTCCAGTGCGCCAAGCATTTCAGGCACGTAGAACATACACACGCCCTGCTCCTGCATTTCATGCGCAGCGGGGCTTTCCATATCAAGCGCGAAGTACTGGTTTTCCATGCGTACAGGCAAAGCCGCCGGGACCCTGCTGACAGGGATCAGAGGGATCCCCTTGAGTGCAACACCATAGATCTCATTGACGTCATCAGGTGAACCCGCCTGACAAAGTGCCGGGAATTTATCGGCAACCTGCCAGGCCGGTATGTCTGAGCGAACAGAGAGGTAGAGGTCCGCCTCTTCGCGCAGACGAATATCGTGAAGGTTTGCTTTCCAGGTTTGGCCGTCCGGACGGGACATTTCCAGAGCAATGACCCGGGATGGCAGACTTGCCTCAAGTAACCCCGAGATCAGGTCAAACAGCGGAGGAAACGTATTGGCGGGATCCTCGTGGTCATACCCCGGTATGGCGTCGAGATCATGGTCCAAGGAAAAGGTCAGCATGCTTCCTGCCAGGCGTGCAAGCTCAGCCCACACCTGTTCAGGCGGACGGGAAGGAAAACGTTCGTATTCCGTCAGCACCCCAGCGTGGGAATTTAGCGCATTCAGCAACCAGAAAAGGGAAACATCGGCGACGGCAAAATCGGCAAGTCTCTCGTTGCTCTCACGACGCATTGTCATCAGACGCTGGCGTCGGGAACGTAACTGGCGATTTAGCAGCACCAGACGTTCGCGAAGAACCGGGCTTGCCGAAAATGACGCAACGGGAGGAATGAAAGACGGGTCCAGTAGCCACGCATTATGTCCGTCCCGGATTAGCCTTGCTACAGGGCAGACTTTCCAGGAGTCATTACTTTCATGGGCAAACCGGATGGAGAAATTGAACCGGGCAACTGCCATTGATTCTTCTTCAGGCCCAAATGCATCCGGCAACGTCACCCATTCTTCGCGATAGCGAAGCGGCCGATCCGGGAAGATGCCTTCCTGCTCAACGTTGGCAACACCCGGCTGCATATGCGGCAGTGCGATAACGACAGTTACTGCATCAAGACCTGCCAACTGACTGGCATCTAACTCACGTGGCGCCGGAGGCAGATCGCTTCTTTGCGCATCAATCAGCGTTCCATCTTCCAGCCAGAGACGTAACTGCGTAATCTGGATCAGACCCGATGAAAGAAGACTGTCGTTAAACTCAATCTTTTCCACACCCCAGGGGAATGCAGATACCAGTGCGGTTGCACCGGCGCTGCGAAAAGACTCCCATTCTGCCTGCTGCTGGAACTGCTGAGGGGACAGTAAAGCCCCCTCGTTCCACAATGGACGATAAATTTTCATCTCTACGCCCACCTTATGCTTTTGCTTTCGGCATCTGAGATACCAGCGACAGATTGACGTCCATACCCTCTCAGGGTGTTAGCAACATCAATACTAACCTCTGGGTTAAGCCCGGATAAAACGCTATTAACGTTGTATTTTGAAATAGTTAACTTGCTGCGTTCAGAAAGCGGGAGAGTTTCTTTGCCGTTGCTGAAATTTCCCACCGCGAGAAGTTTTAAGGGCAACTCTACTTTCTTTTGGGCAGAACCCGTGTGCAGGTCAGGCTGGATGTTGACGCGTGCTTTTGGCACTTCATTCTGGAAGCTGGAATCTGCCATATCATTCCCTTTGTTGGGCAGTGGTGATAGTTACCACGAGGTATCTTTACAAAGCGATGATAGAACGTTTTGCTAAAAAATATCAACTTCGCAGATCAAAAACCTATAATTGGAATCTTATTAAGAATTTTAATCTGCCTGTAACAGAGCGCATCTCTAAGTATTGGGGTAAAGGTTTTTTTGTTCACTACTTATGTCGTCATTTACAGTGGGATTAACTATCAGTAGGTGCCTTGGTAGTTGAATGTTTCATATGTGATCTTTTGCTGATTAAGATCAATGCAATGAGTGTGATGACTGCCTGGTGCGGATGCGTGCCTTTGCACTGATAAGTCACTGTAACAGTTACATTTTTTGTTACATGGCGTTGTGATAAAAATCCGAAAGCGGGCTTATAGGAAAAACATTGTAAGTAATGGAGGGTATTTCGTTTTAAAAACTATCTGATTTAGACGACCGAATCTCCTTCGTCACAGAAGGTTTACGAGTCGGCAAACTGAAGCCAGTCATCGATAAAACGTTCCCGCTCAACGAGATTGCAGAGTCTCGGCGCTAGATGGAGGCCAATGGTCAGGTAGGCAAATTAGTTGTGGTCGTAGAGTAATTCTTACCGCAGTATTTTATTAATGATTTTGCTATAGCCTGGAAAATATCCGGGCTTTTTTATCATCCTTAGTTTCTAACCGATAACCCTGGAACTGACCACTACACCCGATAATGACTTCTGCCCTACCCGGATCTGACATGTCCGGCAGGCCGCTTATATTCGCATCATAAGCTCTATGCCTCATTATCGGTTAACCAGTTCCTTGTTGGTGGAATCCAGGGTGTCAAACAGGGATGCAAATTCGGCATCTAGCGCCGCTTTTTTGTAGGCTTCGAAAGTAACCTTGTTGACAATTACAGCTGGCTCACGGCCTTTGCGGGTGATTTCAACCTTTTCCCCGGCTTCAACATTTTTGAGCACTTCAGTAAGGTTGCCGTGTGCGGTACGGAAGTTGATGGATTGCATAAATACCTCGTGTACTCGTTATGTGTATACAATCATGGGTTTTAATGACACGAAATACCACTTCTTTGCGCCTTAAATCACCGGGCAATCGTCAAATTTCCCACTCCTGGCATCATTGATGATGTGAGTGATCACACCAAACACGGCATTACTACCCATGCATCCATCGTCATCCTTTGGCAACCTTCCTCCTTCCCGGATCTTAAATCCTTCAGGTGCTGATGCGGATAATTCCGGTATCTCTTTACGTGTATAGCACATGCAAGCAGCGAACTATCAACTGGTGCGAGTGTAGGGGCTCAATGCTAATGTCTATTTGGGAGCTACAGATGTTTTCCTCGGCTGGGTAAGTTGTTAACCCCGGAGTTTGGGCTACGTATTGTATGTGGCGAAGCTGGTACAGGAACAAAGGGATAACCGTCGTTTTAAAGCTCTTCCATCGGTGAATCGTCCCGATGTGACCCGGGACAAGTCTCAGCATTCTCGGGATGAAAACGATTTGCTTGATGCGATGATAAAACTACAGAACGGCTCTGGGTAGAAGGTCTAAGAATACACGCCTTGCTCTAGTCGTGTTATTAACGCTATTACCGTTTGGATTCCTGATTCGCTCTCCATAAGTTCTTCAGGGGTTTGCCACTGTAGCGCTCGGTTGGATTCATGACACCACTTTTGGGCCGCACTTTCGTTACCTTCAAACAATTGCGTAGCCAGTTGATGGACATCTTCTCTGTTCAAGGGGCCAACTCCACTATTTAGTTATCATTTTCTTAATCTGTTTAATATTCGCTGCTCATTTTAGCAATGAGTAACAAGGCAATGTGTCAGATCCAATCACGACTAATTACAAATGAATCTGTATAACCCCTTGACAATAAAGGTTTAGATGAAAAAGAGAGAGTGAAGTCGAATTTCACTCTCTCCATTCAGGTGCTGGACTGGTTAGTCTCATTAAAAATGATATAACCAACGCGTACCCTGTATGCTAGACACCTACGACTATAATTACTGTATATCAAGAATGCAACGTTGATAATAACATTCAGCAGAGGTTGCAGTGAAGTGTATGTATGTCAAACGCTGCCAACCTGCATCAATCAATGGAACCTGTTGAGTTGTTCAGACATATCGACTTTGCTGAACTTACTTTTCATTGAACCATTCAGACCATAAAGTGTTGTTCAATAAACTGACACGTATATATAAAAAAGAGTTGTTTATAATTGATTGTAAAATCTAAAAAAGACCAGTCTTACTAATTATTAGGCTCTGTTTGGCTGGAAATATATCAAATGATGCAATCAGTCTATATTGAGATAAAAGAAATGTAGTTTAATATAACGACTTCGCTGAAAAATCTAAGCGGCACTACATTATATTATTTTTGCTGGTAACAAAAATAATCGAGCAACCGCTGGATATGATCTTTTATGTCTGCCAGACCAAACAGACCTTAATTTAAACTGAAAATGTGATTTTCTTCGTATGGTTATCTTTAATAATAACTATCCTGACACTAGCTAGTGAAAGTGTTTAATATATATCATTCATATAAATATCTTTTCCGGTAATTTAAATTTAATTAATATCCCTGGAGTGGGTTATTTAATGGGGGGCGAAATCATTTATTTTTATTAGTGGGGGATTATTTTGTGAATACATTGAAGGTGTTTTAGTTGATGGCTGTATTTTTTTTTGATATTAAAAACGACATGATTGATGTCTATTATTTCTCCAATGCATTGTCCCCTGAAGTCACCATTAAAATAGTATAGATAATTTTTAAGTGGCTCCATTTTAGTCTTGATTTTTATGAGCACCAGACTAAACAATGGTATTGTAGATATTCTTTCGGCCTCATGTGAAGAGGTAATAATATTAGAAATACACGGTAACTACGAATAATAAAAATATCGGTGCGTAATAGTTTGTCGGGTAGGTTATACGTTAAGTTTTCAGATTCAGATACGAGAACATTGTCCTCGCATAAATACAACTGTAATAGTCTTCTACTCGAATTAAAAAGTTGGTTTTGAAGATGGAAAAGTAACTTTTATAAATTTTAAACTGTCGACTTAAGCTTTAAAACCATCAATTAAACTATTGTCCTTACTTGTATCACTTTTTAACCAAAATCTCCAGGGTTTCCCCAAAGTTCCTGATCTTGCTAACGAAAATTTAACTGCTTAAAAAAACGCAATGCTGCAATCAGTATCTGCAATATGCAGAGAAACCTTCGCGAAAAAACGTCTTTGCATGATTATTTCTCTGATTGCTTAGGATGAACTACGACATAGGGTCACTTTTTCCTTAAAAATGACCCTATGTGCACCTCGCATAGGGTCACTTATTGATGAAAAGTGACCCTATGTAATCACGATATAGGGTCACTTTTTTTTAAAGTGGCACTATGCACAAAAAACATAGGGTCATTTTTCTCGAAAAAGTGGCACTAGATATATGTATAACTTAAATGGCAAAACAGTACTTATCAACTCACGATAATACCAATACCCATTGTCAAAAAATCTACTTTTATGTAGCATTCGAAAACATCCTCATACGACTCTCTCATTCCCATCTGACGTGCTTTTCAAACTGTTAACTTCCAGCTACACCCCAGACATTCAAAATGCCTCACAAAAACACAAAAAAAAGTCCCATTTGTGAAAAAAAGCTGATAATCTCTTCGGTATAGTGATTTTAAATCAGGAGGTCGCATATCTCATTCGAAACAATTAAAGTCATCGGAAATATCACGCAGCTTATTGCGTTCACAAATTTATGTGTTTCGGGAAGAAACTGAAGACATGATCACAATTTACTGGAGCGTGTGGAAGGAAAGGAGTCATCAGGAGATAATACGGTGAAGAAGGAGTATCTGGGGTTGTATGTACCAAAAGTTGCATTATAATTGCTAATGTAAAGAAAGTTACAATTACATGGCATAAGTTTAGCACGTATAAAACGAGGTCACTGAGTTACATTTAAAAACTGGTTTCTGTAATGAAAATATGCGAAAAATACATTTTGTGAACCATGCGGTATGGGAATGTTGGATGATTGCGGGGATGGATGGATTTCTATAACCATTACGGCAAGAACGTTCTATTTTAACAACGCGAAATTAAGAGGCTTTGATGATGTTAGTATCGCTATTTTATCATTATTTCGAACAATTAATGTTGACAAAAGTGCCCCAGTTTTCTCATCTGCTAAATTTTCTCCTGTGTACAGTTAAACTTCGGCAATCAGAATACCATACGCTTTTACAAACATATTTTTGAAATGAACGACTTGTTTACTTCTGGTATATAAATTAAATTTTCTGGATTATTTGTCGGTTAGCGATTATAACGTAATGACTTACAATGCTACTCGAATTTTCAACATGTACAGCTAACGTATAAAGAAAACACTTAACGTTTAGTGTGTTAACAGTCCTGATTATTTTATCGAAAAAAAATAAAACAGAACAAAAGCGTGCAGATATATATTTCTGTGGACTGTCCACCACACTTAACATCAAAAGAGAAAACTACCGGCTAAAGAAAAAATGCAAAGTGGGAGTGCTGGCAAAAAACGCTACGCTAATCAGTGATGATGAAATGGTGGAAATAAATATCTGAACTTGGATCTTGATATATTGTGTAATGGTTCATGCTAATGTCACACGTGATAATACCCAGCCAGAAAGGCTGGGTATTTCCGATGACTACGGATACATATCAATGAACACTTCGCGCATGTAAGAGTATTCCTGCTTATTCTGACAATAGTATTCCACTCTCAGCGTGCTCTGATCCGCGCCCTGCGGCGGCGTGTCACAGCCCGCCAGATCATCTGAGGAAATAACATCCGTCAGATAGCCCCGTTTGATATCGGCATCTGTCACGGTATGAAGCTGATTTAATTTCAACGGCGGGTTACTGTTTTCCATTTCCTGCGTCTGTTTATTCCACGCGTGCAGGTACGCCGTGGCCATTATCTGATCGCCCGCCACCAGGTGTTTTTGCCCGCCGGATAACGGAATACGGTATTCCAGCCCCTGATAACCGATTTCATTGCGCCCGAGCAGGACATCATCTTCATCAATCACCGCGCCGTCTTTACAGACGAACTCCGGTGCCCGGTACGTCCGCTTCACCCCTTCCGGCACGGCGGGTTGGTCCTGCGGAATTTCAAATTTGATTTCCTGCAGACGAATGTAATTCACTCCCTGGTGCAGATAAGCATTTTCAACAAGACAGGCGTGGATGTAATAGGTCTTTCCGGCGTCGAAATTAGATTCGGTAAAATACAGGGCGATATCGGGCGCGCCACCACCGGCTTCAAGCGGGATCTGCGTTTTTCCCAGTAACATCAGCGGCGTGTAGTGGTTCTTTCTCTGCACCTCTTCGCCGGCAAACAGATACACGGCACCGCCCAGCAGATCGTGCTGTTTCACTGCCTCCCAGTTCGACAGCAGCGGGAATGTTGCCAGCGCATAACTGTCGTCACCGGGGCGTGCCTGAGGGTTCTGTCCTTCCGTCACGCTGACAGTTGGCATCTTCGCGGCCTCCCAGGCACTGTTGATAAAAAAGTTCGCGGTGCTAATCATCGTCCCGACACCATAAATCCCGGCGCTGAACGCGGTAAGCAGCGTGCGGTTTTCCCGGGGCTGCACGTTAATGACAGCGCTCCCCTGGTCGTCCAGCATGACGTAAAAATAATCTCCGCTGATTTCGTCTACCGCACAGCGGGTAATTTCACTGAACGATGCGTCACTGATAATGGCATCTTCGATAATGTGGGTAATGAGGGGATAAAAACAGGCCTGGGTGTTACTCATTCCCGGTACGGTCAGCCGCCAGGTCATGGCGGGACGTGAGGATAACGGTCGCGTGTTGTCATTGCTGTAATCAATTAATGCATGCGTATCGGCGACAAAAGTGACATCAACGTCGGTGTCGGCATCCCAGGCCACATTCCAGTTCACCGTTTCAGAGGCAACAGCAATGCCGCTGTTATCCAGACAGCAGGAAACCGTCCACGACAGCCGGTCACCTTTCATCAGGCTGTCATCCACAGTCAGTAAGCAGCTGCCATATAAGGTATTGCCGTCCTGCCTCCAGATGATCTCGGGAGGATAAAAATTTCCTTTATTTATTTTAAACGGACATCCTTTTCCGGAAAAACTTTCACCGGCTTTCAGTTGATACCGGAAAGTGGCATAGACAGTTTGCCCCGGAAAGATATTACTGTTGTTTTGCGGGCTGACATGCAGTTGTCGGGATGAATTGGCTTCGCGGATACGCAGTGGTGATATCAAACACCACGCATAAGTTGTATATGCCCAGACTTCACGATCGGCAATTTCCTCTTCTGTAAAGGGCATCGTTGCTTGATTATTTTTATCTACATCTATAATTACAGCGCCCTCTACAGAGTTATCTACTTCTAATAGCATTTCCCCACTAAAACAAAAACATACATTTCGTCCACAATATTTGTTTCTGCCAGAAATTAATGTGACTGTATCAGTTAAATCATGGAAATCACCTGTGTTATTGATGACTATATCTAATTCGTCATGTGAACATAAATCCGAGTTAAATGGAATATCAACAATAAGATCTGTGCTTATATCATCAAGATAAACCGTAAGGGTTATACTTTGTACATAAGGTGCAGTTGATTTTGATATCAGAGATGCAGTGTTATTCAGGGTAAGATAAGGTAAAATGCCAAATAAAAATTCTCCATTCTGGTCTGTTTCAGCATTATAAAAACCATAACTATCTTGTTGTAATTTTTTTGCATCACCCTCATAGGATGTTTTTAGTATTGGATTAGTGTCAAGAGTGGTCCAGTCATTTTTGGTGATCACATCAACATGATATTTAAAGGGTCTTTTTTTTACTGGATTGTTTTCGGCGTCAAAAATTTTAATTAGATAATAAATGTGGTTGTTTTCAAGGTCACTTCCATCTTTTGAGTAGATGGTGGCACAACCTGGGCCTTTCCGTTGACTGATAGTCATTGTCAGTCCATCTTTCTCTATCGTTTGGTATGTGGTGTTGATTGACATGATTTCATCCTGTTTTTTTGTCTATTACTCATGCCTGATATAGTCATGAAATAATAGTTCGTGCTCAGCCTGTTTCAGCCTACCGTTATGGCATCAGCTAATGGTGCTGATAATTAATACTGCGGCTTTATTAAAATGAGAACTTATAAAGAGATTATGTTTTTATAATCACGCCAGCACGGTTACATTTAGCTGTTATTTTCTTGTTTATTGAAATGTTGCACTGGGGGCTTATGCTATTCCATTTGATATTTTTTAATGCTGATACCTTAAGATTCTTATCTCTGCAAACAAGAATATTGCTTCTTTTATTTATAAAATAAATCTGTAGTCCTTAAGTAAAATGCTATAGAAATAATGTACCAGATGGAGATGTTCATATCATTAAGGGATGAATAACATGAACAACGTATTCCGTGTTGTCCGGAACGAATCTACTGGCGTCTGGGTCGCGGTATCGGAGTTTGCAAAGAGTCGGGGAAAACGAACCGGACGTCGTATGCTGGCCGGCTCTGCGATGACGCTGGTTGTTTTCGTATTGACACTAAACTGTGTTACGTCGTCGCTCGCCGCAACGGTGTCGATCCTCCCGGGAGAGAGTGTCTATCTATCACAAATCTATGGCACTGGCGCAAATCAGACAACGCGTTTAAGTGATCTCATTTTTAATGGTACGAGCTCTTCTCCGGCAACGCTTATTGTTGACCGCAATACGCCACTGGGAACAGACAGTTGGTTGTTTAATGCCACTGGCAATGCTGTTAATTTAATTAGCCTGAGTGGAACCCGCAGAGCAGTGATTAAACTGCTGGACGGTATTGATATGACAATAAGCAACTCCACGGGGGGAGCTGTTTATAATTCCGGTACTGCTTCGGGAATTGTGTATGAACTCGGCAATGGCAGCCAACTCCGTTTTGTCGATAACCATGCCAATAATGGGTATCGTAGCCTTATCATCTCAAATTCAGATGTGGTTTTCCGTGGTGCGAACGGTACTGTTGTTTTTGACAATAACAGCGCCTACTCCTATGACCCCGCGATAGATACCACTAATGCCGATATTATATTTGAGGGCAACGTAACGCTGACCAATAATGTTAATTACGCGATTGCCGGAGGTGTCATGCGGATACATGACTCGGGCGATATGATTTTCAGTGGTACGGACGCAACCGTCATTATCGGTAATAACAGTGCAATAAGTTCGGGTGGCGGACTATTTTCCGACGGAAGTGTGCAGCTTTATGGTAACGCTGATATCTATGGTAACCGGGCTGTCAGGGATACTGCGGGAGCTATCGTTGCACAGACCGGACTGGTGATGGAAACGAACGGTATCGATGGCATGAAAGTGCATGGAAACTATTCCAATGGCCAATATGCAGGCGCCATTCTGATTGGCAACGGGGCGAATTTTACCGGCACGAGTCTGCTACATGCGAAAAACAGTGATATCCAGTTCTATGAAAATTTCACCGGGGTCGGAAATCTCTTAACGCCCAATATGACATATGCGGTTGCCAATGCGATTAATATCCGCCAGCCGAATGGTGTGTTGAATATTGCTGCTGACGCTGGGCGTCAGATTATGTTTCGTGATCCGATAACCAGTTTCAACTCCACTGGCGTGGCAATAAATGTCATTGTTGGAATTAATACCACCAACGGCAGCGATGCTACCGATGGGAAAGTGACTTTTAGTGGCGAAGATTTCACGCCTGGTTCTCAGAATACGCAATCGCGTATTTATGCCAATACTACCGTTTATGGTGGTTTCCTGGAGCTTAAAGATAATGCGCAGTATGGCATAAACACCAGCAGCACGCGGTTTACATTGCGGGACGGTGCCACTTTATTATCAACCAGTACGGCGGCGAATACCGTGAATGTGCTTTCATCCGGCACCATGAATTTTGCCGATGGTTCGCTGATTAAAAGCAACGGCGACAGCAAATTGAATCTGAATGCCGGTAGTCGGCTGATTGGTACTGCAGCAGGTGACACGGTAACGATTGAAACCGACGGAGCCGATCAACTGACACTCGGCGGAGTCCTGTCCGGCCCTGGTAAGCTGGAAAAGATTGGTGCGGGGACCTTATCTACGGCTAACGCCAATCAGTTCCTCAACACCGGTGGATTCAATGTCAAAGAAGGGACACTGGACGCGCAGAACATGGCGCAGAGTTTCAGTTCGCTGGATATCCAGCATGACGCGTTGATGACGATGGGCAACAGCGGCGCAAACCTGTCGATCACCGATCGCGCCATGATTGCCGGTACGCTGGAAAACGTCCAGACGCTGAACAAATCAGGCAGTGGTGAGCTGCAGATTGCTAATTCCGTAAGCGCTAACCGGTTGGATATGTCTGGCGGTACGCTGAAAGTTGATGCCGGTGAAACGCTGACTGTCGCTGCGGACGCAAATTTTGGCAGCGGTGTAACAGCGCAGGTTGATATTGCCAGTGACCCGGCACTGAGCGCCGATACTCTCCAGCTTACCGGGAACAATACGCTGGATATCTCCGGCTATGCCCCTGTTTCTGATGAGAATCAGTATACCCTTATCCGCACCCGGAACGGGATCAGCGGTGATTTCAGCTATACCGTCGCAGGACAGGCTTTGCAGGATTATGTCGATATAGATCATTTTCTGATCGGATGGGCGAAGAAAGATAACGACAGCAAAAATGTTATTGCGCAGTTTGGCCTGGTCTGGCTTAACACCGAAGACTCCAGTGCACACGGTACGTTCAACGTAACGGACAGTCACAGCTTTACCCTGGGAGACGCGCTGCAAGATAATCTGAACTCCACCGCGTATGGTTTCGGCTGGGACGGCAAAAGCCTCAGCAAAACCGGCGGCGGTACGCTGATATTCTCCGCCATCAACGGCTATACCGGTAGCACAACTGTTAATGAAGGCACACTGCAGACCGATATCGCCGACACACTGAACAGCAGCAGCGATATTATCGTCAACGGTGGTGTACTCGATCTGAACGGCAACAATCAGCAGGCTAACCGCCTGAGCGGCAGCGGTGGCATTCTGATGCTCAACGGCGCATCGCTGACCGCCGTTAACGCCACGGACAGTGATAATTCGCGTTTTGACGGTGACATCATCGATGGCAATGTGGCTGACGGCCGCTTCATCAAGAACGGTGATGGCAGCCTGACGCTGGCGGGACAGACGGCCTGGACTACAGATACTGAACTGAACGCGGGTGAGCTTGTCCTTGATGGCATCAACGGCGGCGCACAACTGACCAGCAATATTATTGGTAATAACGGCAGCCGACTGACTCTACAAAACGGCGCACAACTGACCGGATGGATCGACCCGGCGAATGTCGACATTGATGCTGTCAGCCGCTGGAGTATGACTGCAGATTCTTTGGTTGACCATCTGAGCAGTGCCGGGACGATCGCGATTTCCACACCGAGCGATAATGATTTCAAAACCCTGACCGTGGCAGGCAACTACACTGGCAACGACGGTCTGATTGTGATGAATACGGAACTGGGGGGCGACGATTCTCAAACCGACAAACTCATCGTTCACGACGATACGGTCGGTAACACCAGGATTGCGGTGCATAATGTCGGGGGCGTGGGTAAACAGACTGACAACGGTATTGAACTGGTTCATGTTGACGGCAGCTCTACCGGTCACTTCGCCCTGACCACCGGCACTGTGGAAGCTGGCGCTTATGTTTATACGTTGGCGAAAGGCACTGACAGTGCGGCGCAAAACTGGTATCTCACCAGTAAGTGGAAAGGCCCTGTTCTACCTGTTCGACCCGTTATACCGGAGGCTCCGGTCAATCCACCGGTAGTGGATCCGACGGCACCAGATGCGCTACGTCCGGAAGCGGGTAGTTATATCAGCAATATCGCAACCGCCAACACGCTGTTTAACCACCGTCTGCACGATCGTCCTGGTGAACCGCACTACACCGACGCGCTAAAAGAGGACGGACTGGCAGCCAGCATGTGGATGCGCCATGTCGGCGGTCATGAACGCTCTGTTGCCGGTGACGGTCAGTTGCAAACGCAGAGCAACCGTTATGTGCTGCAACTGGGTGGGGATATCACACAGTGGAGTACCGACGGCACCGACCGTTGGCATTTGGGTGTGATGGGAGGTTATGCAAACGCGCGCAGCAATACCCGCAGCGACCGCGCCGGTTACGGCTCTGACGGGCGTATCAACGGTTACAGCGCCGGGCTGTACGGCACCTGGAACCAGAATGAGGCGGATAAAACCGGGGCGTATGTCGATAGCTGGATGTTGTACAACTGGTTTAATAACAGCGTGGCAGCAGATAACCGCGCCAGCGACAGTTACAGTTCGAAAGGACTGACTGCCTCACTGGAAGCGGGTTATACCCTGAAAGCCGGAGAGTTTTCCGCCAGTCGGAGCACGCTGAACACCTGGTATATCCAGCCGCAGGCGCAGGTTACCTGGATGGGCGTGAAGGACAATGCGCACAACCGAAACGATGGGACCCGTATTGAAACTCAGGGCGATGGTAACATCCAGACGCGCCTGGGTATGAGAACTTACCTGAACAGTCACCACAAAATGGATGAGAGTAAGCAGCGTGAGTTCCAGCCATTCGTGGAAGTAAACTGGATCCACAATACCGAAACCTTTGGCGTGAAGATGGATGGCGTAAGCATCAGTCGTGACGGCGTGCGTAATCTGGGCGAAATCCGTACCGGGGTGGAAGGCAAAGTGAATGCTAACCTGAGCATCTGGGGCAACGTTGGCGTGCAAACAGGTGACAAAGGTTATAGCAACACTCAGGGAATGCTGGGGGTTAAGTACAGTTGGCGCTAACAGTCGCGAGGGATATGCGCAAAATTGCCTGATGAGCTACGCTTATCAGGCCTACATTTACATGCAATGTATTGAATTTGCGCGATTTTGTAGGCCGGATAAGGCGTTTATGCCGCATCCGACATGAACGAAATGCACTTTGTCAGGACACCGATGGTTCGTTAATCAAAGTTCAGTTTGTCGCGGGCGCGACGAAGCCGCTGTTCGCCACGGCGATCGTATTTTTGCGTTGTTGTGACACTGGCATGACCCATCGCATCTTTTACCGTGATTAAGTCTTCGCCGTTTTCAAGCAACGCAGTAGCAAACGTTCTTCTCAAATCGTGAGGGGCGCATTTTTCAATTCCCGCTTCGTTTTGTCTCACCTGCAAAATGTGATAAACCGCCTGGTCAGTGAGCCTTGCGCAGGTCACATCATCAAAACGGCGGATGCGCGTAAACAATGGGCCAGGAGCTTCTCCCCTGACCTGCTCTATCCAGGTCTGTAATCTTACCCACGTCCCTTCCGGCATATAAGCCAGCCGCTCTTTATTCCCTTTTCCTAAGACACGCAACGCGCGTTCATAAGTGACAACGTCACTTAAATCAAGCCCTACCGCCTCGGAACGACGCAATCCACAGCCTAATAACACCCCCAACATCGCGGCGTCTCTCGGACCACGACAGCTACGATCGGTTTCGCAGACCTGAAATAACTGCCGGATCTCCTCTCGATGCAACGCGCGTCCTCGCTGAAGTTTACTACCGCGAAAATTACGTACTGCAAGAATGTGCTGAAAGCTTTCAACATCCATCAGCTTCAACATCCAGGCCTCTTTCGCTACGCCTTTAAGTGCAGACAAATAGGTATTGATTGTCGCCGTCGCCCGGCCGGTATCCCGTAGCAATTCAGCCACCGCCATGATGTGGTGGCGACGTAAACTTCCCCACGGGCAAGTTTCTGCATTGGCGGCTCCGAGCATTCTGGCAACTATTCCCAAAAAAGATGCCATGGTTTGCCGACTGCGTGGCGAATTTAGAGAGAGTAAATATGCTCTTGCCGGATTAAGGGGATTGCCACTTTCTACAGATGTTGGCCATAACTCGATCTCTGAGGGAACCAGAGGTTGAAAATCATTCATCTCAGGATCAATGTCGGACAGATGGGTCATAGAGGACCTCACAACAGCGAAAAACGTCAGATGCGCTACGTAAAAAGTTAGAAGTAAGTGTGCCACACAAGCGTCATTCAGAAAATCTACTTTTTCAAAGGTACATTTTAATAAGTAGAAGCAATAATGGTTCCCCTGACCCGGAACATACCTTCTTCCATAGAAGTTGCGGCGAAACAACCAAATCCAGATGCCATCCGGTAGGTGCATAAAGTCCGCTCACACAAGATGTTATAACGACAAAATTATTCGTCGTTTATCTTTCAGGCCAAATTAATACTCACTACTGAGAATATTATAACAAATAAATAATAACACTTGTCTGTATAAAAATAATAATATTTCTATTCTGGTTATGTTTATTAACCCATATTTCAATTAAACAATTAAGGAGTTTTTTATGCCAAAAGTTACTGGTGTTCGGGTGAATTACCATGATTTCGATATGAAAAAAGATATGACTAATGGGTCTTTCCCAAAAACATTATTTCCTGGGGCAACATTTCAGATGATGGTTGATAATGATGTTGTCTATAATAATACGGTAGACTGGAGTTTTTCCACCAATGCAGGAGACAATACCGTTGCTGTCAATCAGGACGGTGTAGTGTCATTTTCAAAAGATATCGATGAAAGTTGCATTGGTAAAACATTTGTCATTTTTGCTAAGGAAAAAGCCACAGGGAAATATATTTCAGCTTATGTAATTAAACCTCTTCGCTTCTTTAAACCACATGTCGAAACCTGGGATGGATTCGGCAGCGCATGGAAGTGGGTTTGGGATGAAAAAGGTACTTTCCCTGCCCGCCGCGATATCAACAATGTCCCTTATAATGAAATAGAAATCGAATCATATCATGATATAAAACGTGAAGTGAATTCTGGTCTTTTTCAGGAATGGGGGTTTTTATTATTTAGTGGGTGGGCTAATCCTTTACATGGTGAAATTGGTAATCATAAATCAGCAATTTTTTCTATAGAAAATAATGAAGCATATATCTCGGAAGTACGCTCTCATAACTCAAGAGATCTCTGGGATGATATGATGGATCTGTATGCACAGGCCGTGGCGTTTTACGGACAATCTATTGTTTCCTGACGTTATTGTGGTTGTTTAATAATCTCCGGCTTTTTAAATTAAAGAGACGGAGATTTCGGATAGGAGAGTTATTTTGTATCGGATGGGGTTTCACTATATCACGAAATAAATATTTGCATGGTAAATATATGATTGCCAAAACAATAAGGCTATAACACACTTATTCTGTTTCCGAAATAGTAGTGCTTTAGTTGGTAAATACACCGATATCAGGATTGTTTGGTAATTACTGTCAGTTATATTTAACCCGTGCTGTAAAAGTAGTACACCATCGTCTGGTTGTAATCATTAGTTGGTGAGGCGTACAGAGTTGAAACCACGGGGCACGTGATCTCGATTCCCCCTAACGCTCACTGCGGTGATAGTCGATACATTCAGAGCAAGAGTCATGTCACTGACAGAACGGATAACAGGCGGAGCCATGCGTGCTGGCTTACCTTTGTTAATGCTGCACAACAAATAAAACACATGAATGAAAATAAAAGTTGCATAACCATAATGAATATGCGTTAATAGCATCGTTGGTTTGCAAGACAGACCTTATGAAAGCAGTTTTAGTAAAGCAGTCTCAGTTCAGTGTTATCTTCTGATTACCCTTCTTCGTGAGTCTCCTCCTTTAGTGCCTTAGTAAGTCAAAATCTTCATACAGATCACATTCTTGCCGCATTGTGTGGCTCACAAATTTAGAAGGTAATATTTATGTCTAACAAAATGACTGGTTTAGTAAAATGGTTTAACGCAGATAAAGGTTTTGGCTTTATCACCCCTGCCGATGGCAGCAAAGATGTGTTCGTTCACTTTTCTGCGATTCAAAGCAACGATTTCCGCACCCTGGATGAAGGTCAGAAAGTTGAGTTCTCGATTGAGAATGGCGCTAAAGGCCCAGCTGCTGCGAATGTTGTCGCGTTGAGCTAACACTATCCTGATAATCAGCATATCTGCGATAACGAAGACGGCATAAGCTTGAGTAGACAGAATTGCAGGATTAATCAGATTAAAAAAATAACCCGCCTTAATGGCGGGTTATTTTTTTTCATATCTACGCCGCCTGAAGTATTTAACGGGTAAAATTATCTGTGGCAGAGCCTCTATATTAGAGGAAATACATAAATTTATATGAGTAAATCACTTCCCCAATTGGTTAAAATGATCAGTAATCATGCTGTTAGATAGATAAATCTAATTGCGAATATCATTGAAAGCTATCACTAATCTCACGAAGCAATACCCCCCCTTTCTGAAATATTTAATACTTTTAAAATAACCTGCCCCATACCAATATATAACTTACAAATAACAACAACTATTTTTAAATTTCATTAATATTCGTAATGTCAATTTGCTCTGAAATAAATTAATGCTTTACTCCACTGCCTGTACAAATCAGGTAGTTCATCAGCAACCTGATTCTGTTTTGGGTTGCAAACTTTTACTTGAAAAGAGGTTATTATGCAAAATACAGACACTACGTTTACTTGGGATTCCGCAAATCATCAGACTTTTAGTTCTCCCGGCGTAACCATATTGAAGGGGAGTCCAGAAACATTCAATAAAATGGAAGGGTGTGGGCTTGAAGTTCGCGGTTTAACTGGTGATGGTGCTATCGCAGGTCCTCTTTTTCTTATCCCGGATGTTAGTAACGAGTCCAGCGTTATTAACTGGGCTGCACCATCAACATCTCCTGTACATAGTCCTGCGTTATTTATTTTTCGTGAGAAATCTGATTTCCGTATTTTAGGTAACAGGCAATTAAGAACCACATGGTTTACTAGCGGTGTAGACAATACAATAACATTCTCATTATATGACGATAGTTATGTTAAATTGGAAGATCTAAAATATGTTATTCTCGGAATGGCATCGTTAACAACCGTTAAAACCGCAGGCTTTAATGATTTTTTGCAGCCGATATTTTCCATATCAGCAGAAGTTGTTGAGTTATTTTATAATGCAGAGTTATTGGGGTTTAGCATACTTGATGTACAAGCCAATGTAATATCAACAACCAGGATTAGTGATCTTCAGGTTGGTGGATTGCGTTTTAAGGATAATGCAGCTCTGGTAATAAATGATAATTTATCGCAACATATTGACTCGGAATTAAGAATTTTGAGTGGTTTGTATTTTTATAATTCTTCATCAGGAAATATTACATCAAGAACTATATATAATGACTATACTGACAACAATAGCAATGGTTTTACTGCGATAGAGGTTATTGATCAAGCCAGGGTGAGTATTCGTACAGAGCAGTTTTTACAGGGTGCTGGGCAGGGTAAGATTATTCAGTTGTCAGGTAGTGCGCAGGTAACAATTAATCCAATGAATGATATTATCCCTATTAATCCTGTGGAAGAAATGTATCATCCAACAGAGAAGTGCTGGCCGGGAATGATTAATTTTAAATCAGGATCAAAAGCAACTCTAAAATTAGTTGGAGCAGCTCTACAAGATAATCAGAGTGTAGCAGCTTTAAATAGTTTAAAATTAGTTTATGTCGATGGGAAACCTGTTGATATTGCAAGTAACTTTTATGTTAATTTTACAGATGGGATTACGTTAATGATGAAATGATTTTCTGTTTCAAGCATAAATCTCAGGTTATAACATTTTCTTTTTTGATTTAATTTCTGTGCGCGACAGAGCTACATAACGACTCTGTCGCATTAATCTCCCACGCCTGGGGATGTAGTAGGTTTTACTATCCAAACATCCATATTAACTTGAGTAATATCCATTCAATTTAATAGTGCTCACTATTTGTAAAAAATTATCCCTGATAATATCATTTATTTGCGGGTTCCATGCAATCCCTATATTCCATTTGGTATAATTACCCTCTGGCCTAATAAGCGATACGCCCTTAGGTAAAAAATAGTTGGTTCCTGCGGGTAGTAAAGCTACACCGTTCCCCGTAGCAACTAAAGCCAATAAAGTATGGATATCATTTGCCGCAGAAGAAGGCTTACCTTTGTAATTATTTTCTTGCAGAAATTTTTCTGTTTGTTCAACCAGTCCCCGACCTCTGTCTGGGTTCATTTGCAACAGTTGATATTGGTTCAGTATTGATTGAATCTTTTGCGACTTAAGTGTAATTCCCGCAGGAATAGCCAAAACCAGACTTTCTGTAATTAGCGGACTGAAGTTAAGTTTATCTGTTAACGGTTCACGGGTAAATCCAGCCAGAAGTTTCCCTTCCAGTAACATATCCCATTGAACTTTAGAAGGAACATCATCAAGTAATACCTCGACGTCAGGATATTGTTCCCGAAAGAGGCTTACACATCTGGGAGCTAGCTGAAACGAGGATATCCCAAATCCAAGAGTCAGTTTACCTGAACTTCCTTTTTGCAAATTTTGTGCATATTCTGAAAACTCTTCATAATGTTTCAACAAGTTCTGCGCCCGGGAAAGAAGCTGTTTTCCTGGTTCTGTCAGTTTTGCTCCCTGGCGGCCCCGTTGAAAAAGGGCAATTCCCGTTATTTTTTCCAAAGACTGTATTTTCTTTGTTAGTGCTGGCTGAGTGATGTACATGGCCTCAGCTGCATCATGATAGCTCCCTAACCTGGCAAGTGTTACAAAGGCGCGTAGCAGCTTCATATCCATTCCCGTTGCTTATCAATTTTTGAAAAAAAGGAATTATACATACTATACCTATATGGTTCATATTGTTATACAAGGTTTTTATCTGAGAATAAAAATCTATTATTTTTATATTTGATGAATATCCTTTTATTTTTAATCTTCTGGTATAGCCCTGTACAGATAGTTTCAGTGTGTTTCATTTATGTCTGAATGAATTATTAACATTTAAAATTATTTAATAAGGATATAAAGATGCCAAATATCGCTGTTCTGACAAATGATTTACAATATGAATTTACTTATAAAATAACAAATGACCCGCAAGAACTTGATAAAAAACTGAAAGCATTTAATAAATTTCTTGATGGTGTAAGAAACCAGGGGCAAGCCGTTATACATCTACAACTTATTCATGATCCTGATGACCCAGCTGTTCAGCGTCGATACCGAAATCGCGCGGCCGGAATACCAGCAATAGCGGGCACACCAGGCAATCAAATCATTAATACCGTTTACCATCCATCAGATTTTATTGTGGTCAAAGGCAGGGATAGTGGCTTCTTTGAAACTCAATTAGATCAAAAACTCCAGGAACTTGGGGTCAAAACAGTGATTGTCACCGGATTGCAAACTCACGTATGTGTCCAGACGACAGCAGCAGACGCCTTCTTCCGTGGTTATAACGTCTGGGTTCCTGATGACTGCGTTTTTGCCCCCTCATCAGATGATACCGACAGAGCGCTTCAATGGCTTGCTGGATATTGTGCGACCGTCGCACCATCCACTGAAATACTGTCGCTACTGGAGAAAACAGGTGATTTACCTGAACGTGGTGAAAGGACAACAGCATGAAAATGACTGAAGCAACGCCTGATAACGAACTTGGTGAGAATTTATTTGCGCCATTGAATGAAACAATCATATTGGATCATGGTACAGGTGCAAAATTAAGCAGAGAGCTGGTTGAGCGTATCTCAGAAACATTGGGAGAAACTTATCTGGGAGAGATGGAGGACAGCGCTTTATTGGATCTACCAACAAATAAAATTGCTTTCACTACCGACTCTTTCGTTGTAACGCCTCTTATCTTTGGCAACGGTGATATTGGTAAAATAGCCGTGTGTGGCACAGTTAATGATCTGGCGGTAAGTGGAGCCCGCCCGCTTTATCTCACGCTGAGTCTGATCATTGAAGACGGGATGCCTGTCTCAGATTTATTAAAAATTATCGCATCCGTTCGTGAAACTGCGCGTTTAGCCGGTGTGAAAATTGTTGCCGGTGATACCAAGGTTGTTGGAAAAGGTGAGGCTGACCAGCTTTTTATCAATACTGCCGGAATAGGCGTGCTGGAGCGGCCTCCTGTTTCGATAACACATGTCAGGCCGGGTCAGAAAATAATCCTGAGTGGCTATATCGGGAATCACTCTATTCATCTTTTATCGATTCGGGAAGGTTTAGGGTTTGAACGTAATATATTAAGTGACTGCGCCCCCCTGAATCATATGATTGAAAACATTATGCTTAATACTCCTACAGGAAAAATAGCTTCCATGCGGGACATTACCCGCGGTGGTCTTTCTGCAGTCTTGCACGAATACGCCAGAGCCACTTCATGCCCTATTGTTTTTAATAAAGATGCGTTGCCTGTCCAGCCAGAGGCAGCTATGGCTGCTGATATGTTAGGTGTGGATGTCATCAATCTGGCCAATGAGGGATGTCTTTGCCTGTTTGTTGAGCCTGATGTGGCAGAGCATGTTCTGGAATTACTCCGCGCTCATCCTTTTGGTAAAAATGCAGCGATTATTGGAGAAGTTAAATCAGGCTCGCAGCCGGAAGTCTGCATGGTCGAATCTGACGGAACGCATACTATTATTGAGGAACTTTACGGTGCAGAACTACCAAGACTCTGTTGATTCTGAAAAAAAAGACACTTGCCGGTTTCGAGTTTGCGGCATTGTCCAGGGAGTAGGATTCAGACCTTTTGTTCATCGATTAGCCAGAACGCATGGTGCAACCGGTTGGGTTCTTAATGATTCCGAAGGTGTTTTGCTGGAACTGCAGGCATCTTCACAAACCATAAATAACATAATTGATGAACTGATCTCTCAGCCACCGCCTCTGGCACGGATCACTGATATATATAAGGTCGAGCTGGAAAAACCAGCGCCATATTATTCAGGCTTTGATATCAGAAAAAGCAATAATTTATCCAATATGGATACAATTGTTCCCCCGGATTCAAATGTATGTAAAGACTGTCTGAGGGAAATGAACGATCCGTCAAATCATCGTTATCGTTATGCCTTTATCAATTGTACCAATTGTGGTCCGCGTTATTCTATTATCTGTGGAATGCCTTATGATCGTGCACAAACGACCATGCAATCTTTTATAATGTGTCCACAATGCAATAAGGAATATCATGACATTGAAGATCGCCGTTATCATGCGCAACCCAATGCGTGTCCTGTTTGCGGACCACAACTACAGCTAACTGATAAAGACGGCGTATCAATATCAGCTAATGACATTATACGTTTTACCATCGACAGGCTAAAAGAAGGCGCTATTGTTGCCATTAAGAGTCTTGGCGGCTTTCATCTGGTCGTGGATGCATCCAATGTCGACGCTGTGCGAGAGTTACGTCGGCGTAAACGACGTGATGCTAAACCGTTCGCTGTTATGGTTGCAGACAGTGAAAGCGCAGCCCGGTGGGCGGTTGTTACCCCTGACGATATCTCTTTACTTGAGAGCGGGCCTCGCCCTATCGTTCTTTTGCGCAAACGCTCTCAGACGTTGCCAGAAGTGGTGGCACCCAAAAACCCCAATTTGGGTGTAATGTTGCCCTCTACGCCTGTACAACATATGTTGCTTGCTGATCCTGAACTCCCTGTCGTTATAATGACCAGCGGAAATATTTCCGGACAGCCTATTGTCATTGATAATAATGATGCAATTGAACAATTAGGAAAAATTGCAGACTACTTTGTACTTAATAATCGCGATATTCGTACACGAGTAGATGACTCCGTTGTTCGCGTTATTAAGCGAAAAAACACCCCCGATGCACAAATATCTTTTTTGCGTCGCTCACGAGGTTATGCTCCCTACCCTGTTCACCTTCCTTATTCAGTTGGCAATGTTGTGGCATTTGGTGCCGAACTGAAAACCACAATAAGTATTGGGAAAGGTAAACAAGTGTTTATTAGTCAACATATTGGAGATTTAAAAAATGATACAACATTTAAATCTCATCTCGACTGTATAAAACATCTGCAAGGATTACTGGCCATAGAAAAAGCCGATATTCTGGCCTGTGATTTACACCCGGCCTTTCGTTCAACCCGCAGTGCTCTCGAGAATGCTGAAATAAGAGTCATTCAGGTTCAACATCATCATGCGCATATGGCCGCATGTATGGCAGAAAATGGTCTTTCAGGTAAAACCATTGGCGTGATTTTCGATGGTACAGGGTATGGTTCTGACGGAACAATATGGGGCGGCGAATTTTTATTTGGTGACTTCGAAAGTGTGGAGCGTGTTGCTCATTTACATCCAATGTTATTACCAGGGGGAGATAAAGCGGTTAAAGAACCTATTCGAATGGCAATATCATTGCTGGTCGAAACATATGGTGAAAATGTTGAGAGTTATATCACCTTACCAGCAATTCTTGATTTATCTGAAAATCGCCGTGAAGTCTTTACCAGGATGGTAGCAAGGAAAATTAACACAACGATGACTTCCAGTATGGGACGTCTTTTCGATGGTGTTTCAGCGCTTATTGGAATTTGTTCAGAGATTGAGTATGAAGCACAGGCTGCCATTGAAATGGAAGCGCTGCTAAAAAAAGATTTTCATATGGTTGAACCATTTACCTATATAATTGATGAAATTCACAATGGTGATATAAGTGTTGATTATCGCCCGTTAGTAAAAGAATTAGTTCAGTCCATACTAGTCAATAACATCAACCAGGAAGATCTTAGCCGACGTTTTCACTCAACCATTGTGCATATTATAGCAACCGTGAGCTCTCTCCTTTCTGAACGTTATGGAACTGACCAGATTGTATTGAGCGGAGGCGTTTTTTGTAATGAATTCTTGCTGGTTAACACTCTTGATGAACTTGAATCAAGAGGTTTGAAGCCATATTGCCATAAGCTGGTACCTGGTAATGATGGATGCATATCGCTGGGACAGGTCGTCGTAGCAGCGAACGATATGAAAATATAGATATTTATTATCATTGAAGGAGAATAGAGTGAATAAAAACGGAGAAAAATTTTCAGCTGTTTTATTTGATATGGACGGAGTGCTGATTGATTCCCGGACTGTTATTGAAAATGGATGGCGTGAAGCGGCTCTGATGTATGAACGTCATCTCACCGACGAAGATATACAGAAGCATATTCACGGACATCCTGGACCCTATACTATCCGGACATTATTTGGCGATCTCCCGGAATCCGACCAGCAAAAAGTTCAGGCACATATTATTCATGTAGAGAATACGACGGACTGTGAACTTATACCAGGCGTTGCCAGCCTCATTGCTTCTTTCGGAGAGGCAGGTATTTCTGTTGGTATTGTCACCAGCGGGTGGCGGCAAAAAATCAACAGAGTCATAGAGTTACTTCATGCAGAGCCTTACATTTCCGTTATTGTAGAACGTGATGATGTTACCCGTGGCAAACCTCACCCTGATCCCTATCTTCTTGCTACACAACGTCTGGGGATTCCAGCAAGTCAGGCAGTTGTCTTCGAGGATGCTAAAAGCGGCGTTGCATCGGCAGTCGCAGCGGGTTGTTATTGCGTTGGCGTAGGCGATGAAGATCTTATGCCATTAGGTGCAAAAGTCATTATTCCTGATTTTCAAAATGTACAATTAATCAGAAACAGTGAAGATAGCTATATGCTTAAATTATGCACTGGCCACTCTATTTTATTAAATAGTAATTAATCATGATAGTAATAAACGGCTAACACAGCAGGAGTAATGTTCATGGAACGGCTACAAAAATCCCGATGGGCCGTTACTGTACTGTTTTTTGTCAACGGATTTATACAAGGAGGATGGGCTGTGCAGATAGCACAGCTTGCCCCTCGTTTTGGCGCCGATGATATAACCATTGGTCGACTTATTTTGACATTCGGTTTGGGGGCTTTATTTATGATGCCTCTGTCCGGTATGTTAATCTCAAGGTTTGGCTCACAAAAAGTTGTTCGATTATTTGCCGTGTTAGCATCTGTTTCGTTAATACCGGTAGGCATTGTAAAAAATATTTCTTCATTAGTATTCTTTTTATTTCTCTTAGGTGCGATGATTGGTTCAATGAATGTAGCCATGAATGCAAATGCCGTTATCGTTGAAAGAAAAATAGCTAACGCAATACTGTCAATGTGCCACTGTTCATGGAGCGTTGGTTTATTTGTATCGGGCTTTATAGGTGGTTATGCAGTTAAAAACTATGGATACCTTGGTCATATTTTTATAATTTCCGGGATCGCTTTTTTTCTGGTTTTGACAGCACTTCATTTTATCACTCATGATCATCCACAAGAGAATCAGAAAAATAAATCATCATCGATTTTACCCCGCCAGGCTAAAATCTATATTATAGGAATAATGGCTCTTCTTGGAATGATACCAGAGTGTGCGGTTGTCGACTGGTCATCACGTTATCTAATGAAAAACCTTAATGCTAATATAGAAATAGCCAGCCTTGCTTTTGCTTTTTTTGCATGCACCATGTCAATGGTTCGATTCGTTGGTGATGTGATACGTGATCGTTATGGACCGGTGAAAACTCTTCGTGTATCCAGTATTCTGGCAGCAGCCGGTATGCTAACAGCAGCCCTGTCACCGTCGCCGTGGCAGGCAATTCTGGCTTTTTCTCTGGCTGGCGGTGGTATTGCCAATATTGTTCCTGTCATCTTTTCATCCGCAGGCCATCAGCCCGGAATTGCTGTAGGTACTGGAATAAGTATTGTTACAAGCATCGGTTATTTAGGTACATTAATGGCGCCAGCACCAATAGGTTTTTTTGCACAACAATTCGGTTTTTCAATGATATATACAGCAATGGCTTTTATACTTGTTATGAATGCTGTGCTTGCACCATTATTACGTAATAATAATAACAAATATTAAAAACTTTCGTTGACGATAAAGAGTTAGACCTCTCGAGGCCTTTCTGGCCATTGTTCAGGATACAGATCTTCTTTTTTAACTTTTTGAATAATCAAAAGAGATGAGTGATTTGTCCGCATTAATCATGGAAATTTCCTGGTGTTGTTTATAAAAATCCTTATTTTATATCGCTAACAATTTTATTAATCGCTCATTCCGTTTGTTAAATCATTTTCACTTTAACTAGTTGAAATTTGTATGATAACTATCATTTTCTGATCCCGAATGTGTATTTATTTGAGTATGAAAATGTTGATTTTTATCACTGAATGATATTTTAACCAAAAGTTCAATATTTCTTATTTACAAAATTAATGGGGCGTATAGACTCTTAACCTAAACCAAATGCGTTGCGTGTGGTATTGCTCTCGTCGGTTTTATTAAATGGATAAATTTCATCAGGATGAGCTATTATGGATAATAGATACAATCGGTGCTATTCAGAAGGGAACATTGAAAAACCTAAAATAGCGCTACAGAATGTACACTATCACGCCGGTCAAAATCCCTTTAACAAAACCCTGGTTGCAGGTGCTATCTTTCTGGCTTTCAATACCGCCTATGCCGCAGATTCTTGTGATTATGTCAGTACCAGACCTGAAACGAGCTGTGTCTATGCTGATAACAAAATAAATATCCATATTCATACTGACATAAATAATCCTACTAGTACCCCAGCCTATCAATACGAAACTGATTATATGACTACGGATAAATCAGTTATCCATTTAGAGGCTGGCACAACCATTCATTCGGACGCTACGGGTATAGAGGCATTAGGTCGTAGCAACACTGAAATTGAAGTGAGCACCTCTGGCAATATTTATACCGGAAACACCGCTGATGTCGATGTGCAGGATCCTCAGGCCCCCATCTCCGGGCCTTCCGGCGGTATAATCTTTGATATAACCAACGTTCGTGGAACCCAACATGCCAGTGTTTATCTGGCGGGTGCATCCGGCGGTCTATTAGCGTTGGGAGCCGTGACGCAATATTCCGATAGTCAAATTGTTAACCAGAGTGCCAGTAAAGATACCGCCGCAATATATTCTCAGGCGCTGGAGTCTCGGGTGACAACCTCAGGCGTTATTCGCTCTCAAGTTGGAGATGCGATTCGTTTACAGGATACCGGCCCTGAATATTCCTATAGTAGCGGCGGCTACATTATTCTCGATCCTCAGAGTGTGTTTGATGTTCACTTACAGGAAGGTAGTGTCGTTGATGGCGGCTCTGAAGGTGCGGGGATTAAAACCATCGGTGGAGCAACTTCCAGTATCACGATTGATGAAGGTGCAACGCTGGGGGCATTGTCTGATGTCGCGATTAGCGCAACGGGCTATGATTATTATGATCTCAACTACACTAATAATCCGTCGGGTATTAATACCTACCAATACAACGGGGCGGCTACCAGCATCACCAATGCCGGTACGATGACTGGTGTTATTCAATTAACCAGCGGTCAGGATAAGATCGTGAATGACACAACGGGCGTCTGGAATATTCGTCAGTGGTCAGATTCCGATCGGGATGGTGTCCGGGATACGGTTGCTTCTGTGGCAACCAGTGATTTTGGTGGCGGAACGACTGAGTTAAATAACCTCGGTCAAATTATACTGACCGCTAATGCCGATGGCAGCGCAAACAGCGCGCTGTTGCAGAATTTGCCCACCTTCAAAAACCAGGGCCGTTTAATTCTCGCTAATAACGTAGTAGGCGATCGTTTTACTATCGACGGTGATTATGTAGGTAATAATGGCACTGTTGAGCTGGATACTTACCTTGGGGATGACAGTTCTCCTACAGACAGAGTCATCATTAATGGTTCAACCTCCGGACAAAGTTATCTGCTGATTAATAATTCTGGCGGAACAGGGGCTAAAACCAGTGAAGGGATCAAAGTTATTGAAGTTAACGGTGATTCCGCCGGTGAGTTTATTCAGCAAGGTCGTGTCGTTGGCGGTGCATATGAATACTATTTGCATAAAAATAGTGTGAATAACCAGGATGGTGACTGGTATCTGCGTTCACAGCTTCCGATTGTCACGCCTGTAGATCCGGTTATACCGAACCCGGAACCTGATCCTGACCCCGAGCCTACGCCAACTCCAACTCCAGAACCGAAGCCTGAACCTGAAAATATCAATCGCCCCGAACCGGGGAGCTATATGTTTAACCATATGGCCGCCAATAGCCTGTTCCTGATGCGTCTTCACGATCGTATGGGGGAAACACAATATACTGATGCCCTGACCGGTGAGCAAAAGGTGACCAGTTTGTGGCTGCGCCAGGTTGGCGGTCATAACCGTTCTCGTGATAGCAGTGGTCAGTTAAAAAATCAGGGGAATCGTTACGTCTCTCAAATAGGTAGCGATATTGCACGATGGAGTAGCAATGGTTTCGACCGTTGGCATTTGGGCGTAATGGCCGGATTCGCCAGGCAAAACAGCAATACGGAATCAAAATATTCAGGATATAAATCCACAGGTTCTGTAGAGGGGTACAGTGCGGGCTTGTATGGCACATGGTATGCCAATGAGCATGATAAAACAGGCAGTTATGTTGATGCCTGGGCTTTATATAACTGGTTTGATAATGAAGTAAAAGGTGACCAGTTGGCGACGGAAAGCTATAAATCCCGGGGTGTTACGGCATCAATTGAAGCTGGCTATACGTTCAAACTGGGGGAACGAATCTCTGACGGTGTGAAATATTATTTGCAACCTAAGGGGCAACTGACCTGGATGAACGTTCGCGCCAATGACCACACAGAACATTCAAGTAGTGGTGGTTCACGAGTTTCCTTTGACGGTGATGGCAATATTCAAAGTCGTCTTGGTATTCGTACTTATGCCAACGGTCATAGTGCTATTGATAACGGTAAAGACCGTAAATTCCAGCCATTTATCGAAGCCAACTGGATCCACAATACTCATAATTTTGGTGCAACCATGAATGGCTATAAGAATAGTATTGATGGAACCAAAAATATTGGCGAAGTAAAAGTGGGACTTGAAGGCCAGTTATCTCGTCGCCTGGATCTTTGGGGGAACGTCACGCAGCAAATGGGTGACAGTGGCTATAGCGATACTCTGGTTATATTAGGAATTAAATATCGTTTCTAGTGGAGAGCCATTGTTAAATGGAAGCCTGTCATTTTTTATTGACTGGCAGGCTATCCGTTGCATTTGATAATAGGATTTGGTATGCAACCACGAGTTTTAATTGTTACAACTGAAGCCCCGGACGTGCTGTTTAGCGGTCTTGGTTTTTTTAATGAACACTTTTGGGCGGAATTAAAACGGCGTAATTATCCTTTTAAAGTGTTGTATCTGAATAATCAAAAGACAGCACATTCTCAGTTGGCTGATTATGAGATTGCAGTAGAACCGGCCTTACCTCTCGATTCATCGCTGGAGTCGCTCAGTCTTAACGTGGCCTGGAGTACAGCGCAAAAAATTCAGCCGCTCCTCAATGAGTTCAAACCTGACATTATTTCAGTACATGAAAACTCGCCGCTATTGCCGTTCTTTTTTGAGCTAAACCGCGTTCAGTTCACGCTGCATTCCAGCTATATCGGTATGCAACACTATCTGACCCGGACACAAAAAGGAATGCAGCATTACTGGGAGCAGAGGATCGCCGTGCGGCAAAGTGGCGCGGTGGTTCTTCATAGCGATTGGGCCCATCGCTCTGTTATTCAGCATGTCTCGGCGGATATCGTCCCACCTCACCTGTTTCCAATCGGTGTGGATTTCGCAGATTATCCGGCGGATAAAATTCCCCATCCTGAAGGCAAAGTCGTGATTAGCTTTTTTGGTCGCTTTACCGATATTGTGAAAAATTTCCTGATTTTCCGTGATGCCATCAATACACTTCCACCAACCTATCGGCAGCGCATAGAAGCCCGGGTTTATGGGCCTGAAAAAATCCCCGATTATATGGAAAAAGAAGGTTTTAAAGGTTTAACCTTTGTGCAAGGGGAAGAGAAAAAACGGGCGCTGGCGGAAACTGATATCGTCGTTTTCCCAAGTATGCAGGAAAGCTACGGTATTGTTGGTCTGGAAGCATTGTTGTCGAACTGCGCATTAATCGCCACGCCAGGATTAGGTATGGATAGTTATATGCAGCCGGAATATGCTTGCGAACCAACTATCGCCGCGATCCAAAAGCGAATTATTACTTATCTTTCGGATGTCGAGCAATTACGTAAAGACCAGAAGGCGCAGATATTCCGTAATAGTGTTAATCGACCGGAGTTTACGTTAGGTAAGATGACTGAGTCATATATTGGCGTTTGGCAAGAATTGCATAAGACGTTACAGAAAGAACGACAGTGAGTTATTTTTATTCAAAATTCCCATAAACGCTGTTTTTCTTACAGCATAAATACTTGACCCAGACTTGATTGTGGGTCAGAGGCGGTCAATGACAAGTTGCCACGGTACTGTACCAAGTAAGAAAACGTATTTACCTGGTACTCAACGATACTCTTAAAATGAGTATGTCGTTCCAGAACTGGCTGTTGATGATGATCCGTTTTATTATTGAGTTCGGTGACCGCCTGAGCGATCACCTTTAACATGACGGCAGTTATACAGAATTGTTGACAGGTTCTGGTATAACACCTGTTTTTAGTAATGGCCGCCTACAGAAAGAACTGTTATATTATTGCCTTGCTTAATGAATACAACCCTGTGCTCTTGAGTCAGCCGAAATGAATAAGTATCAGTAACACCGTGAAGTTTTTCACAATTTGCATCCGAAACAGATTTCGCCGCTGTTTTTGGATCGTGTCCATAGTCCCTGACAAGATGACGCCATTCATAATATTTTCTCATAGCGGCTTGCGGTACTTCGATATGTTTGTTTTGGCTATATCTGGCTCTTTGTCTACTATCATCAAAATTGTAATACATAAACTCTCATCTCCTTGAAAGCGGCCCATTGTGAGCAGCGCTGCACATTACAACATTTGGTCTTATAATCGAACTATTCGTCGGTTAGAGCAACAATTGTTTTGATTAAGCGATCATGTATTACATGGCGATATTTTAGAATCTGGAGTTTAAGGGGCGGTGATTTCGACAAACAATAGGATGTTGTAACTATAATTTCCGTTAATAGTGGCAACTTTATTTCCAGACTGGAAATATTCCGAACATAAACGACGGCGTAAAAAAACTAATGAATTGAATATACACGCTTATTTATCTGGCATAGCAATTGCTAACTCATTAGCGAGTCGTTTATAAAATTAAGGAAAGAGTATGTCTAATAACCGCAATTATCGATTCGATACCAAAATTGTTCACGCAGGACAACACCCGGACCCCTCGACAGGATCGCTCAGCACGCCAATTTTCCAGACATCAACATTTGTCTTTGATAATGCCGAACAAGGCGCTGCACGTTTTGCACTTGAAGAACCTGGTTATATTTATACTCGCCTGGGTAACCCCACCACAGATGCCCTTGAGCAAAAAATGGCCGTCCTTGAAGACGGTGAAGCCGCGCTGGCGACCGCTTCTGGAATTTCAGCAATTACGACAGCCCTGCTTACTCTGTGTCAGCAAGGCGATCATATTGTCTCTGCCAATGCAATTTATGGTTGCACGCACGCTTTTCTTTCCCACAGCATGCCGAAATTTGGCATTACCACAAGCTTTGTCGACGCAACCAACATTGCTGAACTAAAAGCAGCAATACGGCCAGAAACGAAGGTTGTTTATATCGAAACCCCAGCCAATCCAACACTGACACTGGTCGATATCGAAATGGTTGCGGGTATCGCGCATCAGCACGGCGCGCTGTTAATTGTCGATAACACCTTTATGTCACCTTATGGTCAACAACCGTTACGTCTGGGGGCAGATATTGTTGTACATAGCGTCACTAAATACATTAACGGTCACGGCGATGTCATTGGCGGTGTGATTGTTGGTAAAAAAGATTTTATCGATCAGGCGCGTTACGTTGGACTTAAGGATATTACGGGCGGATGTATGAGTCCGTTTAATGCCTGGCTGACCTTACGTGGCGTTAAAACTCTCGGCGTCAGGATGGAACGTCACTCCAGCAACGCCATGAAAATTGCACAGTTCCTTGAAAGCCATCCGGCAATTACCCATGTCTATTATCCTGGATTACTGGCTCACCCTCAGTACGATTTATATAAGCAACAAATGACTTTACCCGGCGGCGTCATCAGTTTCGAAATAGCCGGAGGATTTGAATCTGGCAGACGGATGATTAACGCGGTCAATTTATGTTTGCTGGCGGTAAGCCTTGGGGATACTGAAACGCTAATCCAACATCCGGCATCGATGACCCACTCTCCAGTGCCACCAGAAGAACGATTAAAAGCAGGAATTACGGATGGAATGATTCGGCTTTCTGTAGGTCTGGAAGATCCTGACGATATTATTGATGACCTTCAACAGGCAATCGCCACAGCCATCGCCGGAAATTAATTTAAAATATCAATGCCTGCCCTCTGCTTTATTGGCAGAGGGATTGGGATGGAGGCTCATTATGCAAATCAGCACGCAACAAGCGGATAATTATGTAAATATTTCTCACACACTCACCAATAAACTCCCCTTTACACGCTATGACTTTGGTTGGGTCTTATTATGCATTGGCATGGCCATTGGCGCAGGTACTGTTTTAATGCCGGTGCAGATCGGGTTAAAAGGGATATGGGTTTTCATTACAGCATTTATTATTGCTTACCCTGCAACTTATATTGTGCAGGATATGTATCTTAAAACACTTTCTAAAAGTGAAACCTGCAACGATTATACTGATATTATAAGCCACTACCTGGGGAAAAACTGGGGCATTTTTTTAGGGGTTATCTATTTTTTGATGATTGTCCATGGAATATTCATCTACTCTCTTTCCGTCATTTTTGACAGCGCTTCGTACATCAAGCACTTTGGTTTAACCGATAGCGACTTGTCACAATCCATTGTCTATAAAATCATTGTCTTTTCTGTTTTGGTTACCATTGCCTCTCGTGGTGAAAAAATATTATTTAAAATTTCCGGGCCAATGGTAATCATCAAAGTGGGGATTATTGTTATACTCGGTTTTATCATGATCCCACACTGGAATTTTAATAATATCAGTGTATTTCCCCCAATGAGTGATTTTTTTCGCGACGTTCTGCTGACCATCCCGTTTTGTTTTTTTTCAGCCGTCTTTATTCAGGTGTTGAATCCGATGAATATCGCGTATCGGAAAAGAGAAAAAGACAAGGTGATGGCCACCAGAATGGCTATCCGCACGCATCGAATCAGTTACATTGCACTGATAACCATCATATTATTCTTTTCATTCTCATTCACTTTTTCCATCAGCCATGAAGAAGCGGTTTCCGCATTTGAACAGAATATTTCCGCCCTGGCGCTGGCAACGCAAGTGATACCAGGCGAAATTATTCATCTTGCGTCGACAATATTAAATATCTTTGCAGTCCTGACCGCTTTTTTCGGTATTTATCTTGGTTTTCATGAAGCATTGAAAGGCATTGTGCTCAATATTCTAAGTCGGGTGATTAATGTTGAGAAAGTCAGCCCGCAAATGCTCACAGCAGGAATTGGGGTTTTTATTGTTGCCACACTGGTTGTCTGGGTTTCGTTTCGTGTATCCGTCCTGGTGTTTTTCCAGCTTGGTAGTCCATTGTACGGTATCGTCTCTTGTTTGATCCCTGTTTTCTTAATTTACAGTGTCAAGGCGCTAGAAAACCTGCGCGGAATCAGAACCTGGCTTATTTTTATCTACGGTATTCTACTCTGCCTCTCACCGCTGCTGAAACTCATCGAGTAGTATTTCGGACGCCCTCACATTTTAGATGGGGGCGTTAATAAACCACATCTTGTTGGTAGCTGCGTATTTTATTCAAAACGGTAGTATGCGAAACGCCCAGTACTTTAGCGATGCTGCGTGCGGAATTATTATCATCTAACATCTTTTCGATAATTTTACGTTCAGTTAAACGAACTTGCTCTTTTAAAGGTCCCATATTCTCACTGTGGCTTTGTAGGTTCTCACGACATGTAGAATTCATCCATTTCAGCTCTTCCATTGTCACTATTCCACTGTCCGACATATGCATCAAACGGATGATAATATTCTCCAGTTCTCTGATGTTACCCGGCCATGTGTAATGCTGCAAAAATTCCAGACTATGTTTATCAAAAACCAATGCTCGCCTGAACTTGCAGGCATGCTTTTGCAGAAAATGATCAATTAATAACGTAATATCTTGCGGATGCTGGCGAAGCGGCGGGATCGTTAACGAAAGGATATTTATTCGATAGTAGAGGTCGGCACGTAACTGACGATTCAACATCATCTCTTCCAGGTTTGCATTAGTGGCTACGATAACCCGAGTATCGAAAGAGACAATCTGAGAACTGCCTATACGCCGGATACCGCTATCCTGCAAAACGCGCAGTAGTTTTGCCTGCATACTTAGTGGCATTTCGCCAAATTCATCAAGAAACAGCGTGCCTTTATCCGCCATTTCAAACAATCCTTTCTTCCCTTTACCATCGGCCCCGGTGAACGCGCCTTTCTCGTAACCAAAGAACTCGCTTTCCATCAGTTCTTCAGGAATAGTCGAACAGTTTACCGGAATAAAAGCGTGTAAACGTCGTGACCCACAATTATGAATAGCGCGCGCCAGCAACTCTTTCCCTGTTCCCGTTTCACCACGAATCAATACGGTAAAACGACTTTCGGAAAACTTTATCGCTTTTTCTATAAGCGATTGCATTTGCTGGCTCTCGCCAATCATATCAGTAAAATATTCACTTTGTTTTGCTGATACCGGAGAGGTAATTTCGCTGTCGGTGTTAAAATGCTCAACATTAATAATGTCGTGGTGATTATTTAATCGGTTCACCAGACTATTTATATCACCCGTATGACGACACATTGATTTAATCAGAATACGTCCGGCGGTCACCTTCATTGAAATAATATTAATATTATATAATGAAAATTCTTTTAAAACGTCTTCTATCATTGAAATTCGGTCAATGGTTTTGATATTCCAGCATATCGTAAACACATAAACTCCATTGCATTTATTGAAAACATCGAGGCATTTTACTGCAAGGAGAATGATGTTCTGCCAAAGGCATCACAGAGTTGAGGAAAATCTCAATGAAGAACGACGTTTAAGGAGAGGGTTGCGTAAAATCCAGAGACTGAAAAAAAGAATATAGTGTAACCTGTTGAGAATAAAAAATATTGTTAATGCCCATGACTCCGATGGACATTAACTAATGTTAACACTGTTCATTTGCCGCCCTGGAAATGCAGTATAATCAATGGGAATTAACGTCTTGCCGCATCAAAAGCCGTATACATTTGACTCACTTTTGAACCCTGATGCAAGGACGACATGTTTTGCTTGAGCGTTTCGAGTCTGATATTAACTTTACGGATCAACTCTTCAGTACCGTTCATAAGTTCGCGTACCAGGCTTCTGATACGTTCGCGTTCGATTTCAGACAGCGTTACCCCACTGGTGCCAGTCATTAAGTCTTCCGCTTTCGCCAGAAAGATATCCAGAAGCGCTAAAAAGGCATCCCATTTTTCTTCACGCACCATCGTTAACATCGACTGGTTCATGTCGAACAAATTATCATAATGTGAAATCAAATTAGTCACGTCTCCCCCGGGTTTGCTGTGGGTCAATTTCTTCCCAGGTTTCTGCAAGCCGCATTAATAGTTGATCGACATGCTTCAGCAATTCAGGATCGTTCGTCCGGTTAGCCTGAAACAATGTACGTGACATATACTCATAAAGTTGTTCGAGTTCGTCTGCAATATGCAGACCTTTTTCATGATCGAGCGAGGTCCTTAAGCCATTATCAATAATATTAATCGCTTTAGAGATCATCTCCCCGCGACGCGCAATATTACCCTGCGCAAAATAGATAATCGCTTTCTGGATTGCGCTATGAATACCATCAAACAGCATAGAAATAAGCTGATGTGGGGTTGCTCCTGCCAGTTTGCTCTGTAGCGAAACTTGTTTGTAGGCTTCTGCGCCCTGTGAAGTGTACATATGTGGCTCCTGCGGGGCTGACGGAATATCGCTCCGTCAGCCTTTACTCTATTAAAGCGTTGATAAAAGAGAGGTTAATTGCGAGTTCATGCTGTTCATTTTTGACATCGCGGTATCCAGATTCTGGAACTGGATGCGATAGCGTTCAACCTGGGCATCGATCAGTTTCTGGGTCTTATCAATTTGCTGCTGAACCACCTTGTTTTGTGAATCAAGACCGTCAGTGGTGGTCTTGATAAGCCCGGTTTTATCATCTTTATCAGTACCGACGTAGCTACTGATGATATTTCCCAGGGTGGTGGCCATGCCTTCATTATTGCCATGACCCACAAACATATTGGCGATCTGGTCTGGATCGTCAGCGATAGCTTTATCCAGCTTGTCTTCATCCAGCGTCATCTGTCCGGTTGCGGCATCAATCTTGATACCCAGATCGGCTAATGCACCATAATCAGCGCCAGAATCACCATAAACACCGTTTACGGTAGAACGAATTTGACTGACCATTCCGCGCAGCGTGGAATCGCCCATCAGCGCCCCGCTCTTGGTGCTGGGCGTTGCGACGGCATCATCACTCAGACCGGAGGTATCGTTCTTGACATATTTACTGGCGGCAGTTGTTGCTGACAGCAGCGCATTGTATTGCTTAACAAAATCCTTAAGGTTGGTTTTAATGGCGGAGGTATCAGCCGTTAATGTCAACTGCTCGGATTGTAATTTGGTTGGATCATTTTTATCGGCTTCAGAAACGGCATTCAGTTTCAGGGTCACGCCGTCAATGATGTCAGTAATGTTGTTATTGGAACGGGTAAAATCAGTACCATCAACAGACAGTTTGGCGTCTTTAGCATCCGACACCGAAATCATCTTGTCAGCAGCGCCTGGATCGCCCGCAATCGGTACGCCTTGATCGTCCAGATGCTGACCGCCCGCTGAGGTATCCATGATGTCAGCAAGATTCTGGTCGCCATCGACCTTAACACTCATTTCACCGTCGCTGCCGGTGGTTTTAGAGCTGAGAACCAGTTGATAGCCGTTGTCAGTGCGCTGAACGCTGGCACTGACATCACCATTTTGCTTGTTGATAGCCTTGGCGATGCTGTTTAGCGACGTCTCATCATCTTTCAGCTCAACTTCTGTGGTTTTGCCATTTTGCGTGATGGTAATCTTTCTGGTGCCGCCCCCAGTCGTTCCCAGGGTGGTGTCAGCACTGGTCTGGGCTGCCGTTTTCAGTTTATGGGCAGATGCCAGCTGTTCCACGGTAATTTCATGAGTATCCGCCAACGCACCCGTACTCGCCGTTGCGGTAAAAGCTTTATTGGTACTTACTTTCAGGGTATTAAACGCATCACCGCCTAATGACTTCACCGATTTTTGTAGCGTAGACAATAGGTTGGAGATAGATCCCCAGGCTGAAATCTTCGCTTTATAGCTGTTCTGAAGACTGGTATAGGGCGTCAGGCGCTGCTGTTCGCTGGCTTTCAGTTGCTCCAGCATTGATGCGGTATCGATCCCTGAACCGATTCCCAGTGATGATATACCCATGTTGTTTCTCCTGAGGGGTTGTGATTTTTAAGAATCTCTACCCTATATCGGCATAAAAACAGACTGGATAAATATTTAACTTTTTTTCAACAAAGTAATAAATGAAATGATTAACCTTCTTTAATTTGTCCTCTTACATTTCCACCATCTTTTTACTTTTTTTATCTCATTCGCTTTAGCCACTTTATTTCCACGCCGATAACTGTGGTATGCGGGAGTTACAACGCATATTCAGTTTAAATTCTATTCCGGGCGGATCGCACCGCCAGGTTTTAATTGAGGATATATCATGTCACAGGTCATTAATACCAACGCACTGAGCCTGGTTGCACAAAACAACCTGAACAAATCTCAGTCCACTCTCGGCACTGCGATCCAACGCCTGTCTTCTGGTCTGCGTATTAACAGCGCAAAAGACGATGCTGCTGGCCAGGCTATCAGCAACCGTTTCACCGCCAGCATCTCTGGTCTGACTCAGGCTTCCCGCAACGCTAACGACGGTATCTCTATCGCTCAGACCACTGAAGGTGCGCTGAACGAAGTGAACGACAACCTGCAGAACATCCGTCGTCTGACTGTTCAGGCACAGAACGGCACTAACTCCGATTCTGACCGTCAGTCCATCCAGGACGAAATCGACGCCCGTCTGTCTGAAATCAACCGCATCTCCGATCAGACTGAATTTAACGGCGTTAAAGTTCTCAGCCAGGATCAGTCTCTGTCTATTCAGGTAGGTTCTAACGATAAAGAAACTATCGATATCAACCTGACCAAGATGGATGCCGATACCCTCGGTATGACCGATTTCAGCGTGGCGGCCAGTGTTGATCCCGCAACCCTGAATGCGACCACTACTGTGAATGTCGATGAAGGCTATAAGTATGATGCCGCTAAAGCTACGGATAATAATGGTGGTGCCGTTAAAGCATTAGATATCGTTAAAGGTGATGACGGGAAACTTTACGCAAAAGATGCGACCGACTATTATGAACTCACTGATGACGGTAAGGGTGGTTTTACTTTCGACAGCAATACAAAAGATACCACTGCAGCACAAGCAGATAACGTAAAATCAGTAAATGGCCAGGAAGCGTATCACGCAACGAATGTAACAGGTGCACCCGCAGGCACCACCCTGAAAGATGATGGTAAAGGTAACTATTATCTTGAAGATGCAGCGGGTAATTTAACCAACGCTAAAATTGATACCACGAATGATAAAAACGGTAATTTCACAGCCACCGTCACGGATTTAAAAACCGCTGTTAACACCAAACCAGCAACTACCGATCCGCTGAAAGCTATCGATGCTGCGCTGTCTCAGGTTGACAAACTGCGTTCTGGCCTCGGTGCCGTACAGAACCGTTTTGATTCTGTTATCAGCAACCTGAACAACACCGTTAACAACCTGTCCGAGTCTCGTTCTCGCATTCTGGACGCTGACTTCGCGTCTGAAGTGTCTGAAATGAGCCGCGCGAACATCCTGCAGTCTGCGGGTACTTCTGTGCTGGCACAGGCTAACCAGGTTCCACAGAACGTTCTGCAGCTTCTGCGTTAATTAGTTTATTGGCAAAATAGTTCTGTCGATAATTCCAACCAGCCCGGTATCCCCTCGGGCTGGTTTTATTTTTATCCAGTCGTTAAAATTTATTATTGCCTGACAACCGTTTTGGTCAGATAATCAGAAAACAAATATTCCCTCTCCTGCTGCCTGCGCCCAAACTCACACCTGAACTAAGATTATTAATAATCTCAAATAAAATTTTTTATATTTTTCATCAATACGCTTTAGCCATTTTATGGCTGCGCCGATATATAGGGTATGCGGCAGTCATAACGCATATTTTATTTAAATTCTATTCCGGGCGGATCGCACCGTCAGGTTTTAATTGAGGATATATCATGTCACAGGTCATTAATACCAACGCACTGAGCCTGGTTGCACAGAACAACCTGAATAAATCTCAGTCCACTCTCGGCACTGCGATCCAACGCCTGTCTTCTGGTCTGCGTATTAACAGCGCGAAAGACGATGCTGCTGGCCAGGCTATCAGCAACCGTTTCACCGCCAGCATCTCTGGTCTGACTCAGGCTTCCCGCAACGCTAACGACGGTATCTCTATCGCTCAGACCACTGAAGGTGCGCTGAACGAAGTGAACGATAACCTGCAGAACATCCGTCGCCTGACCGTTCAGGCGCAGAACGGCACTAACTCCGATTCTGACCGTCAGTCCATCCAGGACGAAATCGACGCCCGTCTGTCTGAAATCGACCGTATCTCCGATCAGACTGAATTTAACGGCGTTAAAGTTCTCAGCCAGGATCAGTCTCTGTCTATCCAGGTAGGTTCTAACGATAAAGAAACTATCGATATCGATCTGACCAAGATGGATGCTGATACCCTCGGTATGACTGATTTCAACGTTTCTGGTCCGAACGTTGCGACTCTTCATAATTCCGTAGATGCTAACGGCAACATAGCCGTTGACGAAGGCTATAAGTATGATGTGGCAAAAGCCACGGATGGTAATGGTGTTCCAGCTGCGGTAACTGATATTGTTAAAGGTGATGACGGGAAAATATACGTAACAGATGGGACTGACTACTTTGAAGCCACTGATAACGGTAAAGGTGGTTTTACCTTCAACAGTGCGACCAAGGACACCACTGCTGCACAAGCAGATAATGTAAAAACAGTACAAGGTCAGGAAGCGACTCAGTTGGTTAAACCAGCTGGCGTACCTGGTGGCTCTACCCTGAAAGACGATGGTAAAGGTAACTACTATCTTGATGACGGCAAAGGTGGTTTAACTAAGGCTGATGTCACCATTGACAAAACTGCACCGACAGCATACAAAGCCACAGTAACCGATACCGGCGTAAACGCAGTCAACACCACCGATCCGCTGAAAGCTATCGATGCCGCGCTGTCTCAGGTTGACAAACTGCGTTCTGGCCTCGGTGCCGTACAGAACCGTTTCGATTCTGTTATCAGCAACCTGAACAACACCGTTAACAACCTGTCCGAGTCTCGTTCTCGCATTCTGGACGCTGACTTCGCGTCTGAAGTGTCTGAAATGAGCCGCGCGAACATCCTGCAGTCTGCGGGTACTTCTGTTCTGGCACAGGCTAACCAGGTTCCGCAGAACGTTCTGCAGCTTCTGCGTTAATAAGCACCCCCCCTGGCAGAATGATTCTGCCAGCGTGCCCCCCGACCAGCCCGGATCTTCCTCCTGGGCTGGTTTTTTATCATTAAGTATCCGCCATCATCTTAGCGACTGGAAATAAAACGCATTAATACTCGGAATAGTCGTTTTCTTGATAAGAATATTTATCGTAAGTAATAATAAAAATGATTACACTTGGCCATTTTGAAAAAAATGCAGGATCGAACACATCGACATTGCCGCCAGCTTATCTCTATAACGAATAATTATTACGTCTTAGTATTAAACTCTGAATATATTTCATATCGAAGTTTCTCAATCAGGATTTCCTTAATATAGTGTATTATACTGACCACTAAGGATGTTAGATCCCAACAGTACCTTTACTACTGATGAACAACACCAGTCAGGTAATCAGGAATATACGCGAGGACCGCGCACTAATGGAAATCTGTACTCATTCTACACCACCTGTATTTGTCATGGCCCTGTGTGAATATTTCACATTTGGGATGAAGCATCTTTTCTCCGACAACAACATTAACTTGTCGTTTATTCATCGAATTGATCAAGTCACTATCGGTATGGATGATACGCTGACTATTATGCTAGTGCTTGATATGTCAGGGACCGAATCGCTGCGTATCTTCAAAGACGCCGTCGACTTTCTCATCCAGATTAACAGCCGTAAACGCGTTGGCGTGCTGGTCAGCCGCTATAACTCCTATCTGACGTATTACATCTCGCGCAAGTTTGCCGGTAAGGTCACTTTTTTTAACTCCCATAACCTGCACTCCGGTCTTTTTCAGCGTAACTTCCAGACCTGGCTACGGGGTAAAACATTCCGTCCTATGCATACGATTAATCGCTACCGGGACGAACGTTATGGGTTTTCCCTGAAAGAATGGATTTGTCTGGTGCTTCCCCTTGCCGGGGAATCAATAAGCGAAATGTCCCGCTGCATGAAAATACCGGAACCGACGCTGTATCAGATCAGACGCGGCGCGCTAAAAAAATTAGGCCTGAGTTCCTACCGGCAATTTTGCGAGCTGTATATCAGCGGGGAGATCCGCACGGAAAACGACAAAATTTTAAGACAAAAATACTGAGGCTTCCGGGTTCACAACGACTGCGAGGCAGGGCTATCTCATCGCAGTCATAATTTGCAGAAGATTATCAAAGATGGTAGCCATCAGGCTTTCAAAAAGCGGACCAAAAGAGTACATCATCAGCGATAACGCCAGTAAGCCAACGCTGAGTGAAATAGGAAAACCGATCACAAAAACCGACAGCTGCGGCGTCAGACGGTTAATAATACCAAGCGTCAGGTTAATGCAGAGCAGTAACGCCACAATAGGCAACGCCAGTATCAGGCCGCTACTGAAAATAAGCCCCGCCAGTTTTACAAAAGCCAGATAAGCAGACGCATTGGGTAACGTGGCCGCAACGGGCAAAATATCAAAGCTGCGGGCGATAATCTCCAGAAGGTAAAGATGCCCGTTGGCGATTAAAAAGATCAGCGTAGCCAGTAAATTAAGAAAGCGGGCAATCACGGGCATATTCTGCCCACCGGCACGGTCATAGAAGGTGGCAAATGAAAGTCCCATCTGCAGGCCAATAAGTTCGCCTGCGTGACGGACAGCCACAAAAATCAACTGAATGATTAAGCCGGTGATAAGGCCAATAATGAGCTGCCCCGCCCCCGTCAGAAATCCCTCATACGAAACAATACGAATATTGCTTTCAGGTAATATGGGGGCTATCTGAAAGGCTATGAGTGCCGACAGCGCAATTTTGACCTTTTTATTGATCGATTTGTCATTAAAGATCGGCGCTGACGTAAAAAGAGCCAGGATACGCAAAAACGGGAAGAAATACTGACCGATATGCAGGTAAAGATCAGCCAGAGAGAGTGTGAGCATAACTAGCGAATCAGATAAGGCAGGCTGTTAAATAGCCCGTGCATATAATCAAGCATGACGCTTAACATCCAGGGGCCAAGGGCAATAATGACCACCACGAGCAGCAATATTTTGGGAATAAACGATAATGTCATCTCGTTTATTTGCGTGGACGCCTGGAGAATACTGATAACCAACCCGGCAACCAACGACGCCAGTAATAACGGGGCAGCAATCATCAGACCGACTTTAATGGCCTGGAATCCCATCGCCATGACTTGTTCTTCTGTCATCTCTTCTCCTCGTCAGCTAAAAAAACTTTGAGCCAGTGAACCAATCAGCAACTGCCAGCCGTCGACCAGAACAAACAACATCAATTTAAACGGTAATGAGATTGTCGCAGGCGGCACCATCATCATCCCCAGCGCCATCAGGACACTGGCGACCACAAGGTCGATAATCAAAAACGGAATAAAGATGGTAAAGCCAATCTGGAAACCTGTTTTCAATTCACTGGTGACAAACGCCGGAACCAGCAGGCTTAGCGGCACATCTTCCGGTCCGGCGAAGTTTTGCTGATGAGCGATGCGGGTATACAAAGCCAGATCATCCTGACGCGTTTGTTGCAGCATAAATTCCCGCAGCGGCTGAATGCCTTTATCGATGGCGACCTGAGCGGTGATTTTATCCTGACTTAAAGGCATCCACGCGTCGTCATAGATTTTATTAAACACGGGCGACATAACATAAAAAGTGAGGAACAGCGCCAGACCTAACAGCACCTGGTTTGGTGGTGTTGATGACGTTCCCAACGCGTTACGCAGCAATCCCAGTACAATGATGATGCGCGTAAAACCGGTCATCATCAGCAAAATAGCGGGCAGAAAGGTCAGCGACGTCAGCAGGACCAGCGTCTGTACTGGTAAAGACCAGCCTTCCCCACCTGCCGGGCGAGTTAACAGAATATCGCTATTGGCAGCGAATGCGCTATGTACAGGAAACCCGATGCCAAACACCATGACCAACAGGCCACAGATAATCGGCATTACCCGCCATGACGGTTTTATTTTATTGCTGATTGCCATAACGCCCTCGCAGACTGTTTGCCAGCACTGTCTGAAAACAGTCAACCAGCGAGGTACGGGACTGCGGTTGATCAACAGCCGCAAAATTTTCTTCGACTGTTTTTTTGTCGATGGCGCTCAGACAGGAGATATTTTCTGCCGTCACGCCAAGCAGTAACCATTGATTTCCCACTTCCACAAGAACCAGGCGTTCACGCGGCCCCAGAGACTGGCTGAATTTAATATTTAACAGCGCATTGCGGCCATTTTTTTTCCCTGAGATACCGCCAGAACGACGTAAATACCAGAGTAAAAGAAGTAACCCGAATATTATCAGGCAGAGGATACCGCCGGTATGCATCCATACCGACGACATGCTGGTTGTTGAAGCGGTGGGTAAAACTGTATGGGTACTATTGATCATTATCTGCTCAGGCGATAAATACGTTCAGATGGCGTAATAATATCGGTAATACGAATACCGAATTTATCCGACACCACAACCACTTCTCCCTGTGCAATAAGATAACCATTAATCAAAATATCCAGAGGTTCACCCGCCAGACCTTCCAGCGCAACCACAGATCCCTGGCTCAGTGCCAGAAGTTCCTTGATGGTCATACGGGTTCTGCCAAGTTCTACCGTCATTCTGACTGGAATATCCATAACCAGATTCAGGTCAGAGGCAATCGCTTTCGCCCCGTCCGTCACGCCCGTCGTTCCTGCGGATTCGCGCTGTTCTTCCAGTGCGTCTGCCCAGGCCGTATCTGCGGGAGTAGAGGTAGTGCCCGCCTGTTCATTCTTGCTCATGCGAGCTCTCCTTAGAAAAAGGTGCTAATGCTGTATTAAAAAGTTCTTCTACCTGCAAGGCGTACTGATTGCTTGCGCTGCCATATTTCCCGGACAGTACCCGCACGCCATCAACATAAGCTTCAGCGATTTCAGGTTTATCTAACGGTAAAATATCGTGTTGCTTGAGGCTCATAATTTGTGACAGTCGCATCTGTACATCGGATAAATTCACTACCAGTTCCAGTTCCGTATTTTTGACCTGTGAAGCCAGCGTATTACGCCAGTTTTGATCTTCCTGCCAGGCGTTTTCCTGTGGGGGACTGGTAAGCAAAGAACGTATTGGCTCAATAACGTTGAACGGGATGCAGATATCCATCTGGACACACTCGGAACCCAGTTCGATATAAAATGGCGTTGTAATCACAATATCATTCGGTGACGACGTAATATTGGTGAATTTCACCTGCATTTCTGAGCGAATATATTCTGTTTTAAGGCTATAAACCGTACTCCAGGCAAAGTCGTAAGCCTCAAGGGCAATTGACAAAATACGCTGGATAATACGTTGTTCAGTGGGGGTAAATTCCCGCCCATCCGCTTTTGTTTTAAAACGTCCGCCACCGCCAAATAAATTTTCCACCAACATAAACACCATATTGGGAGAAAAGACGAACAGTGCCGTCCCGCGCAAAGGTGACAGATGAATCAAATTAAGATTGGTCATCACGGGCAAATTACGCGCAAATTCATGATATGGCTGTACCCGAATATTACCGGTAGTGACGTCCAGACTGCGGTGCAACACGTTGAACGCGCCGACACGAAACTGGCGGGCAAAACGTTCATTAATAAATTCCAGTGTGCTGAGTCGTTCATGAACAACGCGTCGTTGCGTCACCGGATCGTAAGGACGGATATCATCCTCAGGAGCCATGGCAGATAGAGTGTTTTCAGATGCGCCGTTACCATCGCCATTCAGAAGACTATCCACCTCATCCTGTGACAAAATATTGTCAGACATAGCGATTACCGTAAAATAAAGACGTTAAATAAAACATCGGTAACTTTAACCGTCTGTTTCCCGGATAGTGGGTTTGATAATTCTTGTTCAATTTGTTGGATAAGTTGGTTTTTACCTTTGCTTGTACTCAGCGATTCCATCGTCTGTTGAGAAAATAACATCAGAAGGCGACTGCGAACGACGGGCATAAAACGTCTTAACAGCTCCTGGGAACGAGGATCCTTCAAACGCAACGTCAAGCCGACGTACAGAACATGTTCGCCCCCATCAGCGTCTGGTTTCAGACTGACAGTAAACGTATCCAGAGGGGTATAAATAGGTTCCTCTATAGCCTCCTCTATTTCTTCAATTTCATGTTCTACAGTGCTGCTTTTGATATTGTTTTTTATTTTATCCAGTTCTGTCCAGGTATAGCCGAAACAGGCGCTGGCAATAATAAATGCCAGGACGGTCAGCGCTATGCGACCTTTACTTTTTTTGCCACTCTGAGTGGTATCCAGCTTCTTTTTTGACATCACAAAAATATACTCAGTAATTTGCACCCCGTTACACCCGGGACAGGAGCTGTATTCTATTACATAACCTGGTATTAATAATCCGGCAAAAAAATGTCGCAGCTGGCATTAAATTGATAGATAGATTTGACTTCAGACAACATTGTAAACGTTTGCCCATATCGTTAATAAAAATCAATGTTGCAGAAATGATAAAAAATCACTACCTGTGTAAAATTCATAACCAGTTGAATATTAATAAAATTAAAGACCAGAAACGCAATCAACAGCCCGTAACGCCCCCCTGTCTAAACCCGACAGGAATACCGTCAAAATAAAACCACAAAGCCCGGAAACCGGGCTTTCAGATAAATCACAAAATTAAAGTATCAGACAAAAGTATTTATTCCGCCGGAACGACTGAGCGTATGCAGAATTACGCCTGGCTCATCTGGCACGATTTCCGTACCGTCTTCAGATTGCATATCCTGCTCTGCTGCCTGATTTTGCGAACCGTTTTCCCATGAAGGTCGGGAGTCTGCGGCAACGTTGGTTTGCCCCAGTGAGATCCCAGATTCCGCAAGGGAATTTCGCAAATGCGGCATCGCCGTTTCAAGCGCATTGCGAACCTGGTGGTCGGCTGCGGCAAAATGAAGCTGCACCTGATCGTTATTTATCCGCAGGCTAATGTGCAGACTACCAAGATCTTCAGGGTGCAATCTCAGTTCCGCATGATGAATCCCTTCACGAGTAAAGCAGGCCAACTGCTGACTCAAATTCTGCTGCCATTCCGTAGTCCCCACAGATGCGGTCAATACCGAGGGTTGCGCAGATGGGGATACACCCACGGGCTCACGGATTTGAATGCTCATATCCCCAATGGTTGGGATATGTAGAGCATCAGCCATATGGCTATCCTGATGCTGTACAGGCATCTGTTCCGCCGATTTATCTGCTATTGCTGAATCAAGAGACGTTGCCAACTGTTCTGATGACTGAGGCAGTGCATTATCGGTATTTGTTGCCGACTCGAGATGCAAGGAGCCCTGATTTTGTGGGAGCGATGAAGGTAGATGCGCAATCGGCTTGCCTACTTTCCCCGCCAACGCAGAATATGCAACGGCTTTGTTCAGCTTTTGAGAGCGACTCTCGAAAGTGCCAGTTTGTAACTCATCCCCATTCGGAGCCGGTAACAGTTCAGTGTCAGCCACACTCACGCCTGAATCTGCTTTTTCCGTTTGGGATGCCACATTTTCTGGCGACACCGCCGGGTTTTTCACGGCAGAAACCAGTCCTGCGCCCTCAAAAAACGGTGATTGTGTCATTTCCTGATTGATCCCCGCCCCCGGTAATGGAGCACTTTGCGCCGGGAGCATGTACAACAAACCATCCACTATGCCAGGCTGTTCCACATCAGAGGTTTCCTTTCCTTTTTCTTCTTCAGTCGGTAACAGATTTACCGTTCCTCCCGATGGAAGATGAAGCTTCGTACTGGAATCAGGAGGCAATTTACTGCCGAGTTCATCTGCAAATGATGGCGCATCTGTATCATTCTGGGGTGCAGAGGGCCCATGCCCCAAATTGCCAGTATTCATAGGTAAAGAAATTACCTGCATTTTATTTTCCCCTCTGGCTGGCGCGGCGGGCAAATTCATCCATCATTTTTTGTTCCTGTCGGTTTTCTTTCAATAGACGCTGGGCTTCGGCCCGGCTTTTTAATGTTTCAAATGCGTTTAACCGCTGACGATCTTTTTGCCAGTCGTTGAGCGAGGCATCGACAATCTGTTGGCTGTTGTTCACCTGGTTTACCTGCTGCAAAACGACCTTTTCCAGCGCACCAATAAAACTTTGCCATGACTGGAGCGTAGACACTGACATTCCCTTATCGGCAATGGTGTTTTGCAGTTGTCGACGATATTCAGATTCGTATGTCTGTAATTGTTGTAAACGGGAGATTTCATTCTCATGCGACTGGCGCGCACGCCCCAGTCGCACCGTGGTGTCATTGAGTTTCTTTTCGGCCAGATCCCGCAAAACATCCATTGGTGCTGACGTTGCCATGATTATTCACCTGCTTCAGGGCCTCTGTTATCCGGGAATAACGCATCGAGCTGGCGACATGAAACATCATATTCCTGGCGTTCATGGATGCCCTGTTGCAGATAGCGCTCCATTTCTGGATATAAGGTAATCGCCTGATCCAGTAAAGGATCGCTGCCTCTGGCATACGCCCCTACGCTGACCAAATCCCGGTTCCGCTGCCACGAGGACAGAAGTTGTTTAAAACGCTGTACCTTTTTAAATTGCGCGGGTGGCGTAATTTCCGTCATCACACGGCTGATAGACGCTTCAATATCGATGGCCGGATAGTGGCCTGATTCCGCCAGTCGGCGTGACAGAACAATATGTCCGTCGAGAATGGCGCGAGCGGAGTCCGCAATCGGGTCCTGCTGATCGTCGCCTTCCGTCAATACGGTATAGAATGCAGTGATTGATCCACCGCCACGGATACCATTCCCGGCTCTCTCCACCAGGGCCGGTAAACGGGCGAAAACAGAAGGCGGATAGCCTTTGGTTGCTGGCGGTTCGCCAATGGCTAACGCTATCTCACGTTGCGCCATCGCATAACGCGTCAGCGAATCCATGATCAGCAACACATTTAATCCACGGTCACGGAAATCTTCCGCAATACGGGTTGCATATACCGCCCCCTGCATACGCAGTACCGGCGATACATCGGCAGGTGCAGCAATAACCACCGAACGCTGTAAGCCATCCTTTCCGAGGATATTTTCAATAAAATCTTTGACTTCACGACCTCGTTCGCCGATGAGTCCCACAACCACCACATCTGCGGTGGTATAGCGCGCCATCATGCCTAACAGGACACTTTTGCCGACCCCGGAACCTGCAAACAGCCCCATGCGCTGGCCTCGCCCCACGGTCAGTAATCCATTGATCGCCCGAACGCCGACATCAAGCACATTGCGAATGGGGTCGCGTTGTAACGGGTTAAACGGAGCGGTAAATAATGTTGCCCGATCGCTATTACTGGGAGGAGGAAGGCCATCCAGTGGTCGCGCACTGGCATCCAGCACACGCCCCAATAATCCAGGCCCAACAGGAAGCTGCTTGCCTTGTGTTAACTTATCACCGCTATCCGGCGCCCAGACTCTGGCGCCAGGCAAGATGCCGTCCACATGTTCCAGCGGCATCAGATACAGCGTTTGCCCACTGAAACCAACAACCTCACTTTCTACACAACGAATACCATCCGGGCCGTCACGTTCAACAATGCACAGCGTTCCGATGGGTAATTTTAGTCCGGTGGCTTCCATCACCAGTCCAGTCGCGCGGATCAGCCTACCGTACTGACGAAAAGCGGGTAACGTCGTCATCCGCGTTTCTTGCTGTTCCAGAGCACCCAGCCAGTTTTTGAGATGCGAAGTCATACACCTTCCCTGTTGCGAACCAGTTGACACAATGACTGCCAGCGGGTTTCCAGCGATGCATCCAGTTCCCCTTCTTCCGTACTGATCCGACAACCGCCGGGGAGAAGATGGGGATCAGCACACAATTCCCAGTCATAGGATGAGAGCAACGTCTCAAGCTGCTGGCGAACCTCTTCTGGTTCTTCCGCGCTGATGGTCAGGCGAAATTTACCTTTCAGTAAGCGATCTTCATTGAGTAGCGTGCGAATGTGATTCATCAGGCCGGTATGCATTTTATCCGTAACACCCTGCTCGCCCAGCAGAGTACGCACCGCCATCAGCGCCAGTTGCACCAGGCGGGCGGGGATGACGCTGTCCATGTTTTCAACCGAGATCTGAAAACTTTCCATAACGCGGGAAAACTGCGAAGTTAACAAAGCCTGTTGAGCATGAACTTCCGCTAATCCCTGGTTAATGCCTTCCGTTTTTCCCTGCTGTAATCCTTCTTCATAGCCGCGACGACGTCCCTCTTCCTCGCCTTTTACCAGACCCTGCGTAAAACCTTTTTGCCCTTCCTGTTGGCGAACACGGGCAAGCTCTGCCTGCCGGTCCGGGTCAGACATTGGATCTACATCTGCGTGGTTTTCAGACTCCAGATTTGGCCATGAAGAACTGCCCTGCCCGAGCAGATCATCAGGCCGCCAGGGTTTCCAGGTTGTCTCAGACGTAGACATCCTCACCTCCACCAATCACCATCTCTCCGGCTTCCACCAGACGACGTACCACCAACAGAATGGATTTCTGTTCTGCTTCGACCTGAGTCATACGTACCGGACCACGTGAATTGAGATCATCACGCATAATTTCGGCCTGGCGTTTGGACATGTTGCTGAAGAATTTCTCACGCAGTACCTGATCGGATCCTTTCAACGCAACCAACAGAGACTCGCCATCGACATCCTGCAACAGGCGCTGGATGCTGCGGTCGTCCATATCCACCAGATTTTCGAACAGGAACATCTCATCAATGATTTTTTGCGCCAGTTCAGGATCAAATTCGCGGAATGCAGTAAGCGCCGCTTCTTCCTGCTGAGTTTTCATCAGGTTGAGAATTTCAGCCGCCGGACGAACACCGCCCATATTGTTGCGCTTCAGTGACTGACCGTGGAGCAGATTGTTCAGGACATCCGTCAGTTCTTGCAGTGCCACCGGCTGGACGCCGTTAAAGGTGGCAATACGCAACATAATGTCGTTACGTTCGCGTTCTTCGAATTTCGCCAGTACGTTTGCTGCCTGAGCGCGTTTCAGATGCACCAGAATGGTTGCAATAATCTGCGGATGCTCTTCCCGAATCAGGTCATAAACCATATACGGCTCCATCAGACCCAACGTCTCGATACCGTTGTTTTCACTATGGGCATCCAGCAAATTATCCAGCAAGGCTTCGGCCTGGGATTCACCCAGCGCTTTCACCAGAACATTACGTAAATACTCATCCGCATTGATGCTGATGGACGCATACTCTTCTGAATCGCGTTTGAATTCACTCAACACCTGGGCAATCTGCTCATGGGTATAAGAGTGAATGCTGACAATGGCGCTGCTTATCTGTGCCACCTCCTGAGGACTGAGATGGCGGAAGACGTCGGCTGCCCGGTCATCGCCGAGCGTTAGCATAATAATGGCGCTTCGCATGGCGGCATTCATGATGGTTTCTGCTCCTTATTCATCCACTGGCGAATAACCAGTGCAATAATCTGCGGTGCCTCATCGGCCATTTCACGCAGTTGCTGAGTAGTAAGCTCGGTATCCATGCGCTGTTGCGCCCTGGCAAGTTCGCTGTGTTCTTTTTTCTGCCGCTGTGCCGTTGCTTCGGCCTGACGTGCTTCTTTTTCCATCTCGAGACGCTGGAGCAGCATTTCCTGATGTTTCACCCAGAATGGCCATACGGCTTTACGCCACAGCATCCAGGCAACCAGAGCGACTAAAAGGTAACGCAGTACGGTAAGAACTAACTGAATAACATCCTGCTGTTGCCACAGTGGAAGAGCGATGTCTTTATCTGACTGGCTAAATGGTGTGTTAACCACATTTACCGAATCCCCACGGGAAGCGGTATAGCCCATTGCCTCTTTAACCAGATCGTTAATTTGCTTCATCTGCGCTGGCGTCAGAGCCGCCGGTTCTCCGGCCTTTCCTGGCAGATAATTGACAACAACCGCGACCGATAAACGTTCCACATTACCCGTGTTACGGGTGATATGTTTTAGCGTTCTGTCCAGCTCGTAATTGGTAATGTCGTCATGGTTCTGACTGTAGGGTTGTAGCTTTGGACTGACCGCCTGAGAAGCCGGGCGGATAGCGCTATCTTTAGCACCGCGCGCTGGCGTTGAGGTGGTAACCGGAGCGCTGGCTGCCGTAGGCGGTAGATTACTTAACGCGCCAGGTACACCGCCAACGCTGCTTTTCCCGCCTTGCTCATCATGAACAACGTGGCGACTGCGGATGGACATCTTGTCTGGCGACGTGTTGGGAGCATATTCTTCAACAGTTTGCTCATTCTGCGTGAAATCAACTTGTGCCGTAACTTGTGTGCGAACGTTGGCGCTGCCGACAACGGGCGTCAGAATGGCCTGAATACGGTTTTGATAGTCATCTTCAACTTCGCGGATATATTTAAGCTGTGTTGTCTGGGTATTGTGAGTGTCACTGCCGGAAAGCAAATGGCCAGACTGATCCACAATGGTGACATGAGCGGCATCAAGGCCAGAAACCGCGCTGGCTATCATGTAACTGATGGCGTTGACCTGGCCTTCATCCAGTGTTCTGCCATTTTGTAAAGTAAGAGTCACTGAAGCGGTCGGCGCTTTTTGTTCGCGGACAAACAGTGACGGTTTCGGTATTGCCAGGTGGATACGGGCGCTCTGTACTGGCCCCAGCGTCTCAATAGTGCGAGCCAGTTCTCCTTCAAGCGCACGCTGGAAATTAACCTGCTCGTTAAACTGGCTAATACCAAATTTTTCCTGGTCGAGCAGTTCAAATCCTACAGAGCCACCTTTCGGCAATCCCTGCTGCGCGAGTTTAAGTCGGACCTCATAAACCTGGTCTTCCGGGATCATGATGGCGCCGTTATGATCGGCAAAGCGATAAGGAACCTGCATCTGGCTAAGCTGAGTAACAATCGCTCCGCCGTCCTGTTCGCTAATATTACTGTAGAGAACGCGATAAACTGGCCCTTGCATCCAGAATAGCAAGGCGACAACAATTGAAATTGCCGCCGCCGCTGCGATCATAAAAATAATTCTGGGATTTGCCCGAATTCGTTCCAGTAGTGCCTTAAAATCAAAGGGACTATTTTTTTTATTACCCTGGGTTGTGGCATTCATGCCATATTCCTGTAAAGTTAAATGGTACGACTTCAACGCAGGTGTCATATTGCAGATGCAGATGAACAAACTGGTGATGAGTATTATTCGCGACAATTTTTCATTTCAGAAAATTTGCCAGATAAGAATTATCGCCTGAAACTGCCCTAAACCTAATCTGCAATAAGAACAGGTTTGTGCTGACTTTTCCCACAATGCTGCTGAACTTCCGCCATGATAAAGTACGCCTAAATTAAACAGAACTGATAAGACATTAGTATCAACTATCTGTTGTTAAGCGTCAGTAAGGTGAAATAACGATATGTCCCTAAATACAATCAATGGGGTAGTAAATCAGATTCAGCGTCAGGCAGGCCAGGTTTCTGCAATGCAGAATCAGCTTACTCCGACAGGAACAAATGACACAGAAAATAAAACACAATTTTCTGATGTATTATTTAACAGCCTCAATAATATCAGCCAGCTCCAGAATCAGGCCAAACAAGGCTCTGAAGACTATCTGGCAGGCGTGCCGGGGGTTGGCTTAAATGATGTTATGGTTTCGATGCAGAAGTCATCTGTAGCACTTAACCTTGGTGTTCAGGTACGCAATAAAATGGTTAGCGCGTATCAGGACATCATGAATATGGGTGTCTGATTGTCGATTTTTCGGTTTAGTCACTCCGTTAATCCTGATTGTTATTTTCTGTTTTCCCGTATCACCTGATCACCGCCTGGCGGTGTTTATGATCGGGTGATATGCATTGAAATCCTGAGCGCATGTTGAAAATAACTCTCAATTCCCCGCTAAAGGCGGAAACACTGAGAAATAAAATTCCGCAATATGGCTAATCACACTGAATTCCCCGCGCAAGGTCTGAACACTCTCACGGATAAGGATTTAACACGCGTCAGCGAGTTAATTTACCGTAGGGCAGGTATTGTCCTGAATGGCCAAAAGAAAGATATGGTTTATAATCGTTTATCCCGCCGAATCACTCAGCTAGGGATGAACAGTTTCAGCGAGTATATGGCGCTGCTTGAAAGCAGTTCAGAGGCGCCGGAATGGCAGGCATTTGTCAACTCGCTGACCACTAACCTGACATCTTTTTTTCGTGAAGCGTACCATTTCCCTATTCTTGCAGAACATGCGCGGAGTCGACGCGGTATGTATAACGTCTGGTGCGCTGCGGCATCCACCGGCGAAGAACCGCTGTCAATTGCAATGACGCTGGAAGAAACATTGGGTCGTAGTATTACGGGGCCTCGTATACTGGCAACCGATATTGATACCGATGTTCTGCGTCATGCCAAAAAAGGAATTTATCAATTATCCGATTTAGCTAGTCTGAATGAAAAACAGAAAAAAGACTGGTTTTTACGGGGAACCGGAAATCACGGAGATAAAGTAAAAGTAAAAAGAGAGCTGTTGTCGTCGATTCATTACCAACAGCTTAATCTCGTGGATCCGCAGTGGGATATTCCTGCACCTTTTGATGCTATTTTTTGTCGCAACGTAATGATTTATTTTGACAGGAATACACAGAATATTCTTATGCGCCGTTTTGCAGAAATACTGAAACCAGGTGGAATTTTGTTTGCAGGTCATTCAGAACATTTTAATACCGCAAATAGTCATTTCCGCCTGCGCGGCCAATCTGTTTACTGCCTGGCAAAGGAGTAACAAATGAAAAAGATAAAAGTGTTGTGCGTGGACGATTCGGCGTTAATCCGCAACATCATGACGCGAATTGTTAATCAACAACCGGATATGGAAATGGTCGCCACGGCGCATGACCCCATCATGGCCCGTGATTTGATTAAACAACATAACCCGGATGTGCTGACGCTGGATGTTGAAATGCCGCGCATGGATGGTCTGGATTTTCTTGAGCGCTTAATGCGTCTGCGCCCAATGCCGGTATTAATGCTTTCGTCACTGACCAGCAAAGGATCAGATATCACTCTCGCGGCGCTGGAACTGGGAGCGGTAGATTTTATTACTAAACCTCAGCAAGGACTTCAGGAAGGCATGGAAAAATACAGCGATATGATCGCCGACAAAATTCGTATCGCGGCGAGCGTTCGTACTTTCCAGAAAAGAACGGTTCCCCCAGTAATTCGCGCACCGCTTATTGGCAGTGAAAAAATTATTGCCATTGGCGCATCGACCGGTGGTACGGAAGCATTAAGCCATGTCCTGTTGCCAATGCCTCCGACATGTCCGGGGATCGTCATTGCACAACATATGCCGCCAGGTTTTACCCGTTCTTTTGCCCAGAGACTTGATAAAGCCTGCCTGCTGTCAGTAAAGGAAGCAGAGCATGATGACCGCGTGCTGCCGGGTCATGCTTATATTGCACCAGGTGGCAGACATATGGAGTTGGTACGTAGCGGGGCTAACTACCATATCAAACTTAGCGACACGCCGCCTGTTAACCGCCATCGTCCGTCGGTAGATACGCTGTTTGAATCCGTTGCCCGCGTCGCAGGACGAAATGCCGTCGGGGTGATCCTGACCGGGATGGGTAACGATGGTGCGAAAGGCCTGCTGGCGATGCGTAACACTGGCGCCCGAACTCTCGCCCAGAGCGAACGCTCATGTGTGGTATTCGGTATGCCCCGTGAAGCACTGGCATTAGAGGCAGTAACAGAAGTCGCCGACCTGGATGAAATGAGCCAACAAATTCTCAATAACATAACCGGGCAGTCTCGCCGTATTTAACAGCCTGTTTCGTACTTAGAAACATTTCAGGATATACCATGACAGATAAGAATTTACGTTTCCTCGTTGTTGATGACTTTGCCACCATGCGTCGCATTGTCCGCAATCTCCTTAAAGATCTCGGCTTCAACAATGTTGACGAAGCGGAAGATGGTCATGACGCACTGACGCGTTTGAAAAAAGAACCATTCGATTTTGTCATTAGTGACTGGAACATGCCGAACATGGACGGTTTGCAGCTATTGAATGAAATTCGCCAGGATAGCGCGCTTAAAGCGCTGCCTGTGCTGATGGTTACCGCAGAAGCGAAGAAAGAAAACATTATCGCGGCAGCGCAGGCCGGTGCCAGCGGTTATGTGGTTAAACCTTTTACCGCAGCCACTCTTGAAGAAAAGCTGAACAAAATCTTTGAGAAGCTCGGGGGATAATCATGACCGCGTCTGCGCAACTGCCACCAAAGAATCACGATCCAGACGTCTTTACCCGTATTGGTAATATCACACGGATGCTAAGGGATAGTCTGGTCAGTCTTGGCCTTGAGCGAACCATCATGGATGCGGCTGAAGCGATCCCTGATGCCCGCGAACGCCTGAATTATGTGGCAAAGAAAACATCGCAGGCTGCGGAGCGTGTTCTGAGCTGTGTAGAAGAAACAAGACCAATGCAGGACTATATCACCAGCGAAGCTGAGCAGTTAACGCAACGCTGGGATGCCTGGTTTGATGCGCCTGTTGAACTGCCTGAAGCGCGTGAGTTGGTAAAGGATACCCGACATTACCTGAAACAGGCGACCAGTCTGGCTGGCAAAACTAATAATCAACTCATGGAAATCATGATGGCGCAGGACTTTCAGGATCTGACCGGTCAGGTTATCCAGCGCATGATGACCATTATTGAAGTTGTCGAAAAAGAGTTGATCCGGGTTCTCGTAGAGAACATTCCTGAAGAGACTGTACCGACGAAAGAAGTCGCTAATTCATTAATCAATGGTCCGCAAATCGATAACACCCAGGCAGGTGTGATGACATCCCAGGGCCAGGTTGATGACCTTCTCCAGAGTCTCGGCTTTTAATCTATGTAATGTCATTTCCTCTGATAACCAGGGCTTTAATGGCTATCAGAGGAAATAAATCCAGGCAGGCGTATGTCAGAAGAAAGCGATCAGGAAAAAACAGAAGAACCCACAGCTCACCGAAAAGAAGAAGCTCGGAAAAAAGGGCAGATTCCTCGTTCCAGAGAACTCACCTCCCTGCTGATTCTGTTAGCAGGCTGGTCGCTGATGACGGGTAGCGGAGAAAACCTTGCCCGCACGTTATTACAGTTATTGCATTCCGGGTTAACCCTCAACAGAAATCAAATTGAGGACCCGTTAAGCATGATTCACCAGCTTTACGACATGCTGGTCATGATGATTCAGGCATTGATGCCCTTTCTGCTTGGGCTGTTTGTCGTGGGGATTGCCTCGCCATTACTGATTGGTGGGCTTCACCTGGGCGGTGGCCTGAAAGTAGATTTAAAACGCTTAAATCCACTTTCAGGAATGAAACGGATGGTTTCAGGGCAAATGGTCGCTGAATTATTAAAAGGATGTCTGAAAGTTACTTTAGTAGGAACAGGCTGCACTTTGTATCTTATTAATAATAAAGAGCATTTCATCCAGTTAGTGAGTGCTCCACTGCCTGAAGCGATTGGCCGCGCGATGGACCTGATTCTGCACTGCCTGATGATGGTACTACTGTGCATTATCCCGATGGTTGGCTATGACATTTTTAACCAGATCTTCAGCAACCTGAAAAAGCTGCGTATGACCCGCCAGGAAATACGCGATGAATTTAAACAGCAGGAAGGCGATCCGCACATCAAGAACAGAATCAAGCAGATGCAGCGCGCTATCGCCAGAAACCGCATGATGTCCGATGTGCCTGAAGCTGATGTGATTGTCAATAACCCAACGCACTACTCCGTCGCCCTGTCATACAAAGAAAACAGTATGAGCGCACCCATCGTGCTGGCCAAAGGCGCAGGGGAAGTCGCACTGCGCATCAGAGAGCTGGGGAAAGAACATAAGATCCCGATGCTGGAAGCGCCACCGCTGGCGCGTGCGCTTTACCGACACAGCGAGATTGGCAGACCGATCCCAACAGAACTTTATAGCGCGGTGGCTGAAGTGCTCGCGTGGGTCTACAGCCTGCGTCGCTGGCGCCACACCGGCGAAACCAAACCCGTACCACCCCGGAACCTTCCTGTACCGGAAAAACTGGATTTTAACCACGAGATGAATACCGATGTCTGATATCGCCACTAAATTACGTTTACCACAGTTGAAAGATACCCAGTGGCGAATACTGGCCGGCCCGGTGCTGATCATGATGATCCTCGCCATGATGGTCCTGCCGCTCCCGGCGTTTCTTCTGGACACCCTGTTTACGTTCAATATCGTCCTTTCATTGATGATCCTGCTCGTATCCATGTTCACCAAAAACACGCTGGAGTTCTCGGCATTCCCGACGGTCCTCCTGTTTGCCACCTTGCTTCGACTGGCGCTGAACATTGCCTCGACGCGTATCATCCTGATGGAAGGCCACACCGGCGCTGCGGCGGCGGGTCGCGTCGTGGAAGCGTTTGGTCATTTTCTGGTAGGCGGTAACTTCGCTATCGGCATCGTGGTGTTTGCGATTCTGATCATCATTAACTTTATGGTTATCACCAAAGGTGCCGGACGTATTGCCGAAGTGGGCGCTCGCTTCGTTCTCGACGGGATGCCAGGTAAGCAGATGGCCATTGATGCAGACCTTAACGCCGGTCTGATCGGTGAAGCCGAAGCCAAGCGCCGTCGTAACGAAGTGACCCAGGAATCCGACTTTTACGGCTCAATGGACGGTGCCAGTAAGTTCGTGCGCGGCGATGCCATCGCGGGCCTGATGATTATGGCCATTAACATTATCGGCGGCCTCGCTATCGGTGTTCTGCAACACGGCATGGCGATCGGACAAGCCGGTGAAACGTATACCCTGTTAACCATTGGCGACGGTCTGGTTTCCCAGATCCCTGCCCTGATAATCTCCACCGCTGCCGGTGTTATTGTGACGCGCGTAGCGACCGAACAGGATGTCGGGGAGCAAATGGTGGGACAGTTGTTCCACAATCCTCAGGTGATGCTGCTGGCGGCGGGCGTAATCGGTCTGCTTGGCCTAATTCCTGGAATGCCTAATCTGGTATTTCTGCTCTTTACCGCTGCACTGCTGGGGTTAGCCTGGTGGTTACGCGGTCGTCAGGAGAATAACCAGTCGGCCAGCAAAGAAGATAAAACGCGTGACGAAATCCACGCTGAAGCCGCTCACGCCACAGCCGAAGCCTCCTGGGCAGACGTACAGATTGAGGACGTACTGGGACTGGAAGTGGGCTACCGTTTAATTCCGCTGGTTGATAGCGATCAAAACGGTCAGCTACTGACGCGTATCCGTGGCCTGCGTAAAAACTTTGCGCATGAAATGGGGTTTCTCCCGCCGTCGGTGCACATCTGTGACAACCTGAGTCTCGAACCAGGCAGTTATCGGATCCTGCTGAAAGGCGTGGAAATTGGCCATGGCACGATTCATCCTGAACGCTGGATGGCGATTAACCCAGGCTGCGCCGAAGGTGAGCTGGACGGTACGCCGTGTAAAGATCCGGCATTTGGTTTCCCGGCATGGTGGATTGATGAAGTGCAGCGTGAGCAGGCTCAGGTACAGGGTTATACCGTGGTTGACCCGGCCTCCGTGGTGGCAACGCATCTGAACCATCTGATTACCCAGCACACTGGCGAACTGTTTGGCCGCAATGAAGCCCAACTGCTGCTCGATCGCCTTGAAAAAGATATGCCACGACTGGTAGATGGCTTGATTCCTGGCGTGATCTCTTTAACGCTGTTCCATAAAGTGCTGCAAAATCTCCTGGTGGAACAAGTTTCTATCCGTGATATGCGCACTATTATCGATACGATGGCTGAATTTGCGCCGACAATCACCGATCCTGATGATTTAACCGCTCAAATCCGTAGCCGCCTCGGTCGGGCAATTACCCAACATTGGTTCCGTAATAATAAAGATATCGACGTGATTGGCCTCGACAGTAACCTTGAGAAGATTCTCCTGCAGGCGATCCAGAATAACAGCATCATTGAACCGGGTATTGCCGACAACCTGATTCGCCAGACAGAACAGGCAATCCTTGAGCAAAACGCGCGTAATATTCCGCCGGTACTGCTTGTCGCGCCGCCGCTCAGAACCATGCTTTCCCGTTTTCTGCGCCGGATTTACCCACAGTTGGTGGTGTTGTCCACGCAGGAAATTGCACACGACCGAATTTTACATATGTCGACCTGTATCGGCGGACAAAAATAATGAAAGCCATTAAGACAGCACTTCTGTTGCTGACGCTCCATTCATCATTGTGCCTGGCTTCCGCAGGAAGCTGGAGCCAACAGAGCAGCGGCGGCACGCTGACGACTGGGGAAGAATTACTGGTTGGGCGTGTCATTCACGCCCCCACCGCCGTACCGCGTAACGCGCCAGTGAAATATATTGCGTGGAAAATAAACCTTCTCACTCCTGCGCCGCAGGGACTGGAGATTAATTTATGCAGTACGACCTGGTGTCAGCCCCTGCCTGCTCTCGCCGGTCATTTAGCACCTGTCCGCCATTTATCGGCGGGAGGCGTTTTTCACTTTATTTACAACGTGCGCTATAAAGGGCAGTTAATACCGGCCATGACGGTGGTGAAAAACCAATTAACGATTGGCTACGACTCACAATCATGAGAGTGAAGATGTAAATTTGCGTGGCAATAACCCACCGTCAAACACGTCGATGGGTATGCATAGTCAAATTATCCTCTCAGCGGAAAATCATTATTAAGCGCAGAGATTAACTCTTTCAGAAAATCACATTGGTTGCAGTTGCGTTTTGTTTTCGACGCTGCGTAATAGACCGCATCTGAAGCCGCAAATTCATAACCAGCTAATGTGCGTTTTTCTTCCATTAACTGTACAGCGTGGCAGGATGTATGATATTCACTATTTTTAGTGGTGTCTGATACTGTGGTGTTAACGTCTATGACGAATCTGTATCCTTTGCCGTAAACAGTTTCAATAAAGATATTTTCTTTGTTCTGACCAAGAGCATTACGAATACGATAAATGCTTCGGGTCAGGGACTCGTCACTCACCGCAGAAGACCAGACATCATTAATAATTTTATGTTTACTGACTACACGTTTTGCATTCGCTAATAAAACCTTAAGCACGCCAGCTTCTTTAGGCGGCAGATAGACTTCCTCCGCTCCGCAACACAAAAAACCATCATCTGTAAAAGAGAAATCACCAAACTGAAAAGTGGCATGACGTTCTTGTGCATTAATCATATTCACCATAGCTCCCTTATGTGAATCATTGTAGAGATGGGTATCCCCACGGTTAGTTCTGTTCTGCGCTTTCACAATCGGGTCGTTCATTCTTTGTCTGCCGAACCCTGAAAGTCGCCGCACCTCACTTGCATCACTGAACTTTATGACAGAATTATCCAATTTTGATGTGATATTATTTTAAATCACAAAATTAAGATGTAATTGATTGTTTTAAAACGATTATTTGTTTAATCGCGTACAAATACACATCTGTTCAAGAGGGGGGCAGGGATTCGAAACGATAAATTACGCTGCATTCTGGTTTCGTCGCAACAAGTGACATGAATGATAACGACTGAAATGCATGAGAGGAAAGACAAAGTTCTGAAACACGATTCAGTTTAATATTAACCGAAACATATATTTTACACTTGCCGGTTTAATTGAAAGAAATGACCGCATAAGCGGTCACTCAAAAATAGAATAATTAATATTAACGACATAAAACATCAGTTGGCACAGACACACCACCTACTCGTGTTGGTGGCGACTGTGCCCATTCCCCTTGAATTATTTCAACAAAGGAATACTTGCCGGAACCTCTTGGATAACCATAAGCACCGTCGAGCGTATTATTCTTATAGGTAACCCCAGCCCAAAGCGCTCCTTCATGTAACCCCTGGTAACCCCAAGCGAGCGCAGCATTTCTTTGCAGGCCCTCGTGAGAACCTGCGGCTATTGCATCCGCTGAAGATTTACAAACGGATTCAATACCACCATATGATGATACGGGTACATTAGAAAACTTAATATAACTCATAAAATGAAATGATTGAGATGTTTGTACAATGTTCGTCTTTTTATCAGTAAATTTCATTGAACCTTCTATACCGACACCGGGTTTATTAGTAACCTGAATTTCCGTACTTGTTGCATCTAATTCTATTTTTTGTTTGCCTGCAGGGGTCACACCTTCAACTATCCAACGATTAGTATCCAGTTTTTTTCCATTTGTGCTTGCGAAACCCACGGTACTGTTAATCGGTAAAAAAGCGCCATATTGACTAATTCCAGACCAGTCTCTGGCTGTATTATTTACTTTATCGTACAGCTCGACTATCGGTGTAACCTTGACTTTTATCTGGGGTAAAACCTTAACATTATTCACGGTTATTACAGATTTCGCGTCATTATCCTCCGCAGCATCAACGACTTTATCCGGGTGCACAATAACGGTCGTTTGACCACTACTGTCCGTAGTCCCCGGGGTTGTTTTTGCAGAATAGCCTGGCTTAATATCAACTATCGCATTACTGACCGGTTCGCCGAGGCTATTGATCAACTTCACGCTGCATTCAATATCTGTATCGGCCAGCCCAACACAATCTGGCAATGATGACTTTGTACTGCTGATTACGCTGTAGGTATCAACAGACGCGGAGGCAACCGCATCGCCCTCAAAGGGAATAGTATTATTACTGTCTGTCCGCACAGTAACTTGCGCTCGCAGTACATGACCTTCACTTGGTGAAGAGGGTGTGTATTGGGTCGTGGTCTGTCCTGGAATATCCTTCCACTGCCCGGGAGTCGTTTCCACCTGCCACTGATACGTCGTTCCTGACAGTGAATTATCTTCAGTATCCCCATCGGGATCGCTGAATTTGGGATCCAGCGTTAATGTATCCCCCAGGGTAAGCACAGGTGTAGCCACGGGTTTATGTCCAGTAATCACCAGTGTTTGCGCTTGTACTGTCGCCGCATAAACGGGTATTGAGGTTGTCAGGGCAACCGCGGCAAGCACCGACAGTGCCAATATTTGCCGTGTATTAATAATCATCGATAATCTTTTCATTGCACTACATCAACGTAGAAAAGGTGTATGAACATTACTGTCCACATCTCTTGTAGCAGAGTAGTTTCGGATAATCCCAGGTGATTACTTAGCTTCTCTTGATACTTTACAAAGCCAGGTCAGGCACAAAATAAGTTATCGTATTGTACAACAGGTGAGAATAAAGCTAATGCTGCGATATGAGCACATAAAGAAATGCTACTCCCTGTTTAGAGATTATCAATAACAGCAAATTCGTTTAATTGCCCTGGCGTAAGAAAACATTCGTTTTACGACAGAAACAATAGAAGTTGAAGAATAAAAAATGGGATAATAACAAATCTAACAACCAGGATATTTATTAAGCCAATGAAAATTATGTTGATAAAACAACTCATTATAAAAAGGATATATCAGCATTCCTGGTTTGGTTGCCAGAAGAAAACATAAAACACAACCTATAAATATATTAACTTCAGACATAAAAGCTAAAAATGTACCACATGAAGCATTATCGCAATTATGTCTGTTCCATCACGAGAAAGCGTATGATATGCAAACCAGACATTTTGACGAACAAAATGTGATGTAGCTCTATTTCATAGCAGGACTTTTAAAATGAATATCTATGTCTGAAATTTCACCTATGTTTATTAAAATGTGCTTATCATCGTTACTCCTGATAGTCACTCTGGTCTGGACTCTCGTTTCGGCTCCGGCATGAAACGAGACGATTTGCTGAATCTCTTTCATCATATTCTCTAGTGCTTCATGATCGTTCATAGCATCACCTCACAGATTACTTAGGTTGTTTAATAAAACATCGGCCCAAAGCAGATTTAGATAAGCCAGAAAGTGCTGACATATCCAAAACGTGTTGGCGTTAATCCATAGGTTCGCTTTCCCTGTCGCACAGGATAAATGGTGATATAGCAGGTGATTTAATAGGATTTTAACCAAACATTCTGTTATCAGAGAACATTCGCTTTTTGGTCATCGTTATAAAAAACCTTGCGAGCATTATTTTTCTTCTCTCTAAAAAAGATAACACATCATATTACCTCCCCCTTCAACTGAATCTGCAAGCGCATGCTGATTTATAACTCCCGGATGAATCTTTAAGTTATACAACACCAAAAACACACCACTGTACTAATTACAACACTGACGCCACATTAACAAAAAGTTACATCAATGCAAGAATAACCATCTGTTCATGGCATTTATTCAGAATTTAACTTAATGAGTTCCGCCTATAAAATAATAAATACATTTATTCTATTATCCATAATTACCAAACCTAAATTATTTATTAACTTAAAACTACTGATCTCGAGAATATGTACAACACCAGCAAAATTATGAACCCCAGTTTTGTTATTAAAAGTCTAACGGTCGTGCTCACCTCGATTTGCCAGGTCATGTTTCCGGCGATTGCCGGAGACGATATCGCTTCGCTCGCAGATCAAAAAAGCACGCCTTACGAGACACAACGAGACAGTTCTCGAGTGGATTCAGATGCTGAAAATAATGATGAAAAACAACAAGAAAATGCTGAACTAACTCAGTTAGCCGCTTTCGCTTCTCAGACTGGAGATTTGCTTTCTGGCCATACCAATAGCGACATGGCAAAAGCGATGGCCAAAGGCTTTGTGCTGGGTAAGGCAAATCAAAGCGCCGCTGAATGGCTGCAACATTACGGAACAGCACAAATAGAAATCAGCGCCGACGATAACTTATCGCTAAAAGACTCCTCTTTTATATTGCTTCATCCGTGGTACGACGTACCGAACAACCTGCTGTTTACTCAAAGCGGCGTCCACCGTGTGGACGGGCGAGGGATTGTGAACCAGGGCATTGGTTATCGCCACTTCAACCAGCAAACGATGTATGGCCTCAATACCTTTATCGATTACGATTTATCTGGTGATCATGCCCGGGCGGGGATTGGCGCCGAATACTGGCGTAATTTTGTTAAATTCTCTGCCAATGGCTACATCGGGCTAACCGGATGGAAAGCATCCCCGGATGTTGAAGATTATGAAGAACGTCCTGCTAATGGTTGGGATTTACGCCTGGAAGGATACCTTCCCGCTCTCCCGCAACTGGGGACCAGGCTAACGTATGAGCAGTATTTCGGTCGGGAAGTCGCGCTGTTTGGCAAAGAAAACCGGCAGAAAAACCCCCGGGCTCTGACTGTCGGCGTAAATTTCACACCATTTCCGTTGCTGACATTAAGCGCGGAACATCGCACTGGCGAGAGTGGGAAACATGACACTCAGCTAAAAGCGGATGTGAACTGGCGCATTGGCACCCCGCTTCGCCAGCAATTAAATACCGATGCGGTAGAAGGCATCCGTACTCTGAATGGCAGTCGCTATGATCTTGTTAATCGTAATAACGACATCGTTCTTGAGTACCGCAAACAGAACGTTATCAAATTACATCTCCCTGAACGAGTAACAGGAAAATCAAAACAGGTCATTCCATTATTACTTGAGGTGAAGGCGAAACATGGTTTGCAAGATGTTGAATGGGATGACGCCTCATTTTTAGCCGCTGGCGGTAAGTTAATCGGTCAGGGAGTTCGCTGGCAGATGGTGTTGCCGGAATGGAAAGATGACGCGATCAATGCATGGGGAATCTCCGCTATTGCGCATGATACCCGTGGTAATGCATCGCAACCCGCCGAAATGCAGGTTGTTCTTACGCCACCGATAGTAAGTAAGAAATATTCCAGTCTTAGCATCGCCGTGGCGCATCTGCTGGCAGATACAAAAACACAAACCACTTTGACAATTTCTCTACTGGATAATGAGAAAAAACCGATAAGCGGCAAAGCAGAGCAGATAATTCTCAATGGTGCATTTACTCCAATCAACTCGCTGGTAGACGGTATGGCTTTGGCGAAAGGAACCGTCACATCAAAAACTCAGGCTCCGGTTTTGCCACAACTGGGAAAACTCAAAGAGTCTGGTAATGGCATTTACACAACAACGGTAACTGCCGGTGAAAACGCAGGAAAATTTACTATTACTGCAAGTCTGGAAGATACAACGCTGGCATCCGCTGACATCATTTTTACGGATACCTCAGCCACACTTGAGCAAAGTACGCTTACTGCTGACAAGTCAACGTTTTCTGTCGGAGGCACTGACAAGTCGACTCTGACCCTTACCTTGCAAAACAGAAGAGGCCAGCCAATTAGCAACGAAAAAGAACGCATAACATTCTTTATTGCTGACAGTACTGTAGATACATCGAAATATTCCTTCGATACCGTTCAGGAAAGCAGCCCTGGACATTACACCACAACATTTACTGGTCTTCTGGAAAACCCAAAGTTACCTGTTGGCGTCAACATTAATGGCAAGGATACCGGCAAACGCCTGATCTTTAACCTTATAGCGGCTCCTGTCGCAACGGTTTCTGGTGTGCCTGTAGTGGGAAATACGCTGACAATAACAATGCCTTGCAGTACGGACTGCAATGCGTTGAGTTACCAATGGCAGAGAGAAGATCAAGCAGGTAGTAATAATTATGTCGATATTCCAGGTGCCACGACGATGACATATGTTCCTTCCGCCGCAGATCAAAAACGAAAAGTACGGGTACAAATTAGCAAATGACCTACTGCTGAATCAGAAAGTCATTACCCCATATCTTTATTGGGTGTTTGTTATTAAATGATAAGACAAGAGAATATGAAACTAAGCTTGAAAAAAAAGACTGCCGCCAGCATTACAATGGGCTTTTTACTCAGTATGAGTGTTAATGCCGTCGCAGCAATAATCACCTCTTCCGCAACGGCGCCCATTACCGGTCATGAGCCAACGTTGACTGCAGGTGAGATTACTTTTGAAGATACAAATACGAACGGTATTCTTGACCATGGAGATGTCGTAAAAATCGATCCTGGTCATGACTTTGTATTTGCCGATGTTGATGGAGATAAACCCGATACAACGACTCCCCGAGTCTATAGCTGGAAGATTGGTTCTACTGAAGTGGCGGCGACCGAAACTTACACTATTCAGGACAAAGATTTAGGACAAACAATTACACTATTTGTTACTCCACAAACTGACAAAAATATTACTGAACCATTCCAGGGAAAACCTGTTCAGGCTTTAGTAAACGGAACCGCAGGTGGACTACAGATTTCTGGAAGCGACGATGTCATTAAAGTGGTAATTAGCGGCGGCACCGGTGTTTCTGGCTCCCCCGTCGTTAATGACACTCTGACAGCAACACCAACCTGTACAAAAGCGTGCGGTGTATTGAACTACCAGTGGCAGGTCGAGGACTCTGCAAATAGCGGTAATTATGTTGATATAACAGGCGCGACAAACAGCACCTGGAAAGTCACTAAAGAGACTCAGAAACGAAAAGTTCAGGTAGTTGTATCTAATCCTTAATTCCCTTGTAAAGCCAGAAAACCACCATACCACTCGGTATTGGTGGTTTTCTGACAAACTTAGGCTATTTCCCTATGTTGTGTAAAATAATAATGAATAGACTGCCTTATGATTCATCAATCTGTTATTTTGCTACATTTATCGCTTGTACTGTACACGCTGAATTACCACATTTATCCCAGTGAGGATGCACAACATAAGCACACCCTGCCAATGAAGATAATATGCCGCCAATGATTAATAATTTATACTTTGACATATTAATACCAAAACACTATTGTAATAAAATATAAATATGGGTACCAGCATTATTACTGGTATCCATTTTGGACTTACATTACTGTATCGATATAAAGAATTAGTGTAGAAGACACAGCTTCAATGTTCCCTTCAGTCTCATACCAGATAATTAATTTGCTACTGACTGTGCCTAAAGGATCACTGTTGCAATTACAAAGATCTTCATACATAACCTCAACCTGTAGGTAACCTAGCGTAACATCTGCTGGCGTAATTTCGTAGGAGTGAAGCAACCGACTGGGTAAATTTGAATAAATATAATTATCATCATCGTAATACGATAATTCAATTTTAGAATTAATAACATCTCCTGCAGTAAGGTTTCCAGCAACCGGAATACGATAGTACATATGCTCACCAGGCAGGCCGTTGCCAATACGATGCTTATTTATGATCCCTCCTGATACCATTTCCGTGCCACTAACATCAATAAAGGTTGGTGATTTTAACGTTCCTTTTTTCGGCGGCGTCACTGGAACTGCCTTCGTGACAATAAGTCTTTTATGTTCAGAGAGCCCTACGTTGCCACTACGTTCAGCAACAATGTATGAAAGCCTGTTTTTGGCTTTATTTACGTTATCCTGAACGAGTAACGCTGTGGTATCAAACTCAAAAGGATAAATTGTTTTCTGCGGTTTTGAAGGAACCTCATAACGCCCCAAAAAGGTTCGATTACCAATAACTTCTGTTCCCATAAGATCAACATAAGTTGGCTCATTAAACACAAGAATAGTATCGTTTATGAAACCGCCATAATCAAGTTCGGATTCCGCATCCTCCAGAGATTTGAAATGCAAATTCACTTTCTGTTGGTCTTCATCAAGAACATCACCATCAGTATTTTCAAAGTACATTGAATATCCCATATACTCTGGTGTAAGGCCTTCAATAAATAGTCCTTTAGAGTCAGAAGTATCAATATCCTGGGAACCTGAACTTACTGTCATCACCAGGAAACCGGCATCTTTAGCACAGGGATAAATACGGAACTTTGCCACGCCAGTTTGCGATACTGAATCATTTTCAAGGTTAATAACAAAACCATCAAGTTTACTCGAAGATAAATTACTAACATAATGATATTGCATATCAGGATATGATTTAGCTACCCCCTGATTAGTATCAGACATCATAAAAAATACGTTTTCGAATACCGCCTGTGCCATACTTACAGGTCGCAGATACAGTTGGATATCCTGGTGTTTTTCATCGCCAGGATATTTCTTTAAATTACGTTTATACGTTACCGTACCTGTAATACAGGTGACACCAGACAGATTTGAATAACTATCATTAAGAGTTTCGGGGGCATTCAAATCAATAACCTGAGTGTTATCAAAAGAGATAGTAATCTCATCATCGAGATCAGTATTTGACTCCAGTACATAATATTGGCAGTTACATGTTACTGGCGCACCTGCTCCCTGGGCTTGTACAGTAAATGTCAAGTCGATCGCGTTATCGCCCAGAGCGACCTTGCTAGTTACCTTGAACGAATACTTGTACATATAAGCTTTGCCACCATCAGTATCCGTAAATTCTCCCTGACCTTGTAGGTCTGCAGAAATATTGTTGCTCACCACATCCAGTTTTGTTGCGTTAGGATCCAGGGCAGTTTCTCCGGTCTGGTATTTATAATAAAATTCCAGATAAACAGTCTGCCCTCGCACTATCCCTTTCTGGGAAGGGAAGCTGCATGTTAATGCTCCTGGAGTGAGGGCGTTAACATGAGAAGTCACCGGATGAACATCTCTGAGATATTGTTCAGATTTAAACTTCTCTACAGATTTAATTTTTCGCATATTTAACATGACATCACCTTTAACTTTATTAATTACATTGTTATATCAATGAATACTTCTCGCAGATAAGAGTATTCCTGCTTATTCTGGCAGAAGTATTCCATTCTCAGCGTGCTCTGATCCACGCCCTGCGGCGGCATATCACAGCCCGCCAGATCTTCTGCGGAAATAATATCCGTCAGATAGCCCTGGTTGATATCAGCCTCTGTCACTGTGTAGAGCTGATTTAATTTCAACAGCGGGTTACTGTTTTCCATTTCCTGCGTCTGTTTATTCCACGCGTGCAGATATGCCGTGGCCATTATCTGGTCGCCCGCCACCAGGTGTTTTTGCCCGCCGGATAACGGAATGCGGTATTCCAGCCCCTGATAACCGATTTCATTGCGCCCGAGCAGGACATCATCTTCATCAATCACCGCGCCGTCTTTACAAACAAATTCCGGCGCCCGGTATGTCCGCTTCACCCCTTCCGGTACGGCGGGCTGCTCCTGCGGAATTTCAAATTTGATATCCTGCAGACGAAGGTAATTCACTCCCTTGTGCAGATAAGCGTTTTCAACAAGACAGGCGTGGATGTAATAGGTCTTTCCGGCCTCAAAGTTAGATTCGGTAAAATACAGGGCGATATCGGGCGCGCCACCATCGGCTTTAAGCGGGATCTGCGTTTTTCCCAGCAACATCAACGGGGTGTAGTGGTTCTTTTTCTGTATCTCTTTTCCGGCAAACAGATAGACTGCACCGCCCAGCAGATCGTGCGCCTTGACCGCCTCCCAGTTAGAAAGCAGCGGAAATGTCGCCAGGGCATAGCTGTCATCACCCGGACGGGCCTGAGGGTTCTGTCCTTCCGTCACGCTGACAGCTGGAACACTCGCGGTTTCCCAGGCACTGTTGATAAAAAAGTTCGCGGTGTTAATCATCGTCCCGACGCCATAAATCCCGGCGCTAAACGCGGTAAGCAGCGTGCGGTTTGCCCGGGGCTGCACGTTAATGACAGCGCTCCCCTGGTCGTCCAGCATGACGTAAAAATAATCACCACTGATTCTGTCCACCGCACAGGGGACAATTTCACTGAACGACTCGTCGCTGATGATGGCGTCTTCGGTAATGCGGGTCACGAGGGGATAAAAACAGGCCTGGGTGTTTCTCAGTCCCGGTACGGTCAGCCGCCAGGTCATGGTGGGACGTGAGGATAACGGTCGCGAACTGTCATTACTGTAATCAATTAACGCGGATGTATCAGCGGCAAAAGTGACGTCAACATCGATATCGGCATCCCAGGCCACATTCCAGTTCACCGTTTCAGAGGCTACCGGAACTCCGGTATTATTAAGGCAGCAGGAAACCGTCCACGACAGCCGGTCGCCTTTCTTCAGGCTGTCATCCACAGTCAGTAAGCAGCCGCCATATAAGGTATTCCCGTCCTTCCACCAGGAAATCTCAGGAGGATAAAAAGCCCCCCGGTTTAATTTAAATGGACATTCGGTTCCGGAAAAAACTTCACCGGCTTTCAGTGCATACTGGAAAGTGGCATAAACCGTCTGCCCCGGAAAGATATTGCTGTTGTTTTGCGGGATGATTATAATTTTGGATTGGGGTTGAGAATTAACTTCCCGACAACGTAACGGTGAAGATAAAAAACCAGATGTATTAGCTCCATAGGCCCAGACGGCTCGATTATTAATTTCACTCTCAGTAAATGGCATTTTGGCTCGATTATTTTTATCTACCGGAACCCCGACCAAATCTTTATCCTCATATATGTAATCGGCATCTTCACGAAAACCAAAATACACTTTTTTACTTAACTGTGGGTACTCAAGATCATAAACTGATGGAGAGTAAATTACTGTATCAGTAATATCTCTATAGTTACCTGTAGAATTATTCACCACTGGATAGTCATCCAGAGACGAAAGATTTAGTGGGTCAAAAGTATCATCAACATTTATTACAGCTCGAACATCAACATCATCAACTATAAAAATCAATTCAACTACTGCATAAGTATATGGCCCATCTGTATTACTTTTAGTTTGATTGTTCCCTTTTTTTATCAGACAAGGGAGCAAGCCAGCGAGATATTCACCATTACTGTCAATATTTACATTAGTCCAGACACCAACCTCAGGGTTACTTTTCTTTAAATCTCCAGAGTAGTCTATTACTGATTCAAAACCGTTATAATCAGAGACTGTATGAAATGTAATAGCATCTACGCGTAGCTTTATTTGTTTTCCAGAGACGGGATTACCATATTTGTCATTTATCTTAAGAAGATAATAAATATGATATTTTTCGATATCCCCCAGAACCTCCAGTTCAGCATTGTCGAAGTATACTCCTCCTCTATAAACACCTTTACGCATGCTTAATGTCACTGTTAGTCCATCATACGTAGTTTTTTTTTCATATACTGTTGAAGTCATATCAAAACCTTGAACCCTTTCTTCTCTGATAGATTCAACAAGATTAATAAAAATCAAAATAAACAAAAAACCATAAAACAGTTATAATTAACAGCAATAAGCATTACAGGCTATCGTTTAAATTAATTATCAAAAATATAATAAAAAAATACCCCATATAAACTGGTTAGAAATGGTACTTAAAAGGGGGAAGAGTCTTGATTGAAACAATGGATATATAATTATAGTATCAGCCGTGCATATGCATAATGCTATGAATTTAATCCTGAAGATATTGTCGATATAAAAATAACCAAATCTTAATAATAATATATATCCACATATGCTTTGGCAGTAATATCTCTGGGGTTCCCGCTGTTATCCCTGATTTTCCATCGCGTGATGTAGGTTTTTGTCTTCACTGTCTCCCCCTTATTAAACCACATAACATCACTCATAGTAAAACCGGTTTGCGGGTCATCGCCGGGATCAGCAACACAACCAAAATAAGAATGATATTCACCCAGTAACGAACAATCAGTAGAACAATTGAATTGACTAAATCGCACAGAATAGCCCAGTATAGTTCCCTTCGTACTGGTGGCTGCCCCAGAACAACTAACCCCAATATTAATGATCACCTGTTTCGACTCACTATTTGGTTTTATAATCCCCATATCAGTGGTGTCTGGAGGAGTAATAAGATAACAGAAAACAGAACCAGTCTCTGCTGGTACGGTCTTATAATTGATTACGACATAACTAGGCAATTCCCATACATCAGGCTGGTTTTTAAAATTACTGAATAATCCAGCAATGTATAACCCGGGGTATTTCATTAGGTCGGAATTATTAAAAGATATCTGACATAAAACTTGCCCTGCCCCCACATTAAACAAATACCCCGAAGAGTATAGAGCGCTTACATCCTGTTCTGCAGTGGGGGACGTAGTGTTAATCACTGTTCCCAATGGTGAAGATTGCAAATTCTGGGATCCATTACAGTTCACAGAAACAGCACCAGGAGCAGGAGCAGGACCAGACCACCCCAGAGTCAGGGCAAATATTCGATTATTTTGTGTGTGGTAACGACAGAGAACACCAAGTTCAGCAGGAGAAGTAGCACCTTGTGTATGACTTATACCAGTAATTTCGCATTGTGCCTGACTTCCATCAGAGACAGATTTTGCTAAGAATGATGATGCATAGGAACAAGAACAGACTATAAGGAACAGCAGAAGCATAAATCTGAACATAAGTTTACCTCGAGGAAAAAGGGTGTTGATGACAAGTCAGGGTTAATTCATCTAAATAACGCCCGGAATCATGCGGGAGATTGAAAGATGCACTGCACTGTTTATTTATTTCATTACCCCATATAACCTTTAAGTCTCCTTCATCAGTTAATCCTGATAAGTAAACTTCACCATTTTCGCCGACAATCCCCGCATTCCCTTTATTATGATCCGTCGCTAAACTTACCATCGCACCAAAAGGAACAACACCTCGCTGATAATGCAACGTTATAATGGCCTGCCTTCCGGTGCGTACAGGATATTCTGCAACAACAACAGCCCCTTTTGTCGGCACAACGCGTCTTCCGGTTTCCGTTAACATAACATGGCTATCCAGACCATCAGGATCGAGATTAATCGCGTTATAGCGATAATTAGTGAGTGACGGAACCACGGCATAACCTTGCCAATCGGTATTTTCGTGAGTATTTACGATATGAACCCCGGAAGCGCCGGGGGCGCGGATCAGAGCAATACTTTCCCCTAAAACAGGTGCAAGCGTCACTCCCCAGGAATGGATGACAACGCCGCCAGTAGCACTGGCGCTCGCTGTCTTCTGATGATGACTCCAGTCATAAGCAAATTGCGCATTACCCGTACTTCCGTCATATCCCATGTTTAACATTGTCATCGCGTCCTGACCTTGTGACGATGACTGTCCAAACTCATAATTCCAGTTGTCATTTAACATTCCGGAAAGGCTGGCCATTTGACTGAAATTCCCCCGAGGGTCGCGAATTGCCTGGTAACTGAGATCACCATAACGGGAATTTGAATTGGATGAGAAGGCATCAAGCGGTACTGAAAGGTTGAAAGAAACCTCACAATTCTTTTTCTGCCCTGGCATGGTGAGCTGATTTTTATTAACGGAAATGTTAATCGACATAGAAACTGCACTAACAGACAATCCATATCCAAAACTAAAACGGTTATCAGTTTCACTTGAATTCCAGTAATCCTCATGAATTGCGCTAAGATTCATACTTCCCCAATGACTAAAATTTTGTCGCAAAATGATTTGCTGCGAATTCCGCTGACGCCTTCTGTTTCTGTATAATTCGCCTGATACCTGACTCCCCGTTAAAGAGCTCATAACCGGTAAAGTCTGACTATCCATAAAGGATATATAACCACGCGACGCATAACGAAAATCATAGATATCAATAGTTGTACCCGTAGTAATAAGATTTTTTGAGTACTTAAGTCGCCATGCATTACCCGATATCGTAGAACTCTGAGGCTGGCTTGCATGCGACCAGGTATTATCAATCGATACAGCCCCCAACTCTCCCAGTGAAACGCCAGCACCTGCCGTCATGGCTATATATTTTCGAGAAAGCAAAAATCCTCCATAGCCAGTAGTGTTTGCAGGTAAACCATAAATAAGAGTTCCCTGGCCGAATGTAGGTTGAACATCCTTATGATAAGAGTTAAATATTGCCTTCCCTATCTCAAACTCATATTCAGCATGGCCATTTCGCTGCATGATGGGGAGTCCGGTGTAGGGCTGAACCCACTGCTGGGTATTACCATTCGCTTCCCTGACAATTACCGTCAACTCACCGCTATTCATTGTCTGTGGAATATCTGTTAAGCGGAAATCTCCAGCGGCAACGGATGTCTGATAGATGAGATTATGGTTCTGATAGATACTAACTTGCGCACGCGAGCTGGCAATACCAGAAATAACAGGCGCAAAACCACGTTGATTGTCAGGTTTCATGCCATCACTGGATTTCAACTTAAGACCTGTAAAATTAACACTGTCCAGTATGTCATTTTGTGTCCATGTTTCACCCAGAGTAAGTTCACTCTTTAGTTTTTTTAGATCTCTCGCAATATATCGGTTAGAGAATATCGGTGAATTTGCCTGTTGCGACCACGTAATGGAACTGCGTAACCGCCATGGCCCCCAATTTGCACCGCCTTGCGATGAAAGAAAAAGTGAACGCATTCTTGCATGTCTGTTGGAGAAATCAGCATCACTTTGCATACCACTGAACATATAATTAAACATCAGAGCTGGTATGCCGTCATCCCATTTGTCGACTGCAGGAAGCTGAGAAGATTCGGATGGTTTCATTACTATTTGTGGAATCTCAACATTAAGTTTTAGTTTCTGCTGTTCAAAACGAATCGTTGCGCCGGGAATAACACGTGACAAATCATCAACATATTCACCGTTTTTTAAAGCTGCAAGGGCATCATTACTATTAGTATTAACTCCCCAACGGCTAAGTTGTTCGCGGTTTAACTGTGCGGTTAGTTTTCCTCCGCGAGGAGATACTTTAAACTTAACCATTTCTGAGGATATCCATACAGTATTAACAATAACATCAACAAGATATGTTCCTTCAGCAAGTGATGATTCCTTTTCAAACTGACTAAGATCTATTTTTTCTATGCTTCCCTGCTGGTCGGTCATCAGTAGGTCAGGATCGAAATAATCTTCAGCGTGGCTCGATTTCTGGAAAAGAAAAGGCCCAACAATCATTAATATTAATGATAATCTAAGAAGGTTTATTTCGACTCTGAATAAGAGTAGATCAATAATTTTCTTATGATTCATGATTAGATGAAGAATAATGAGATATCTAATGCAGCGTGAAATTGACCATTTCCTGAATCACCATCAGGAGGAATGCAAATACCTGTGAATAGTTTTGCCTTACTATTATTCAATGAGTGGAGTTCACCAGAAGGTGCAGGCTTTACAGGCCAGGGAAGTAAATTTGCAGTAAGATTATTATAATCAATTACATTAGCCTGGCTGCAATGTGCAATGTTGGGTGTCGTTAATTGATCGGTAAAATTAAAAACAGCGGATAGCTTAACATTTTTCGAATCTGCTGCACGGAAAGTATAGTCGGTATCGGCCTCCTGCCCACTAAAACCAACCATCACATTCTTTCCCGCATCAATAAGGCCTGTGCAGTTATTCAACGTTAGTTCGAGAATCTCAAGTGGATAAACATTATTAGGACCTATAGTAGTCAGTATTGATTTGTTTATCGACGTTTCAACCTCCGTTTTATCCAAAGAGATATCGCATGTTGTAGCTTCAACAATTGCATGAAAGTTTAAATATGCGTATTCCTGTAAAGGAGTAGATGCCAGAGTTGCCTGCTCAAAAACAGGGACAACAAACATCTGAATGCCACAAAAAATAAAGGAAAATTTTCTTATCAGAACATTCATACCCTAACTCGCTAAAAATCCATTTGATATAAGTCAGATGGCATACCAGAGTCATTCCGAAAACGCCATGAAACCTGATGCACACCTGGTGAGCAATGTTGAACAGAAGTATTTATTTCCAATTTACCATAAGGTGGTACGGGTCTAATGAGTATTGACTTTTTGATCCTAAACTTATCAATAAATAGCTGCGCCACTTCCCTGTAATAACCTGAGCGATTGAAAATATTCAACTCACCATTATCGCAAGAAAAGTAAATGTTTTTTTCATTAATTGGATCAAGCATAGGGCGCCAGTAAACCCTGATGTTATAGGCAGTGACTAAATGTAATTTAGCTGAGTTGTACACTTTAATTTCAGAGGGTATTAACCTTAGCGTCAAATAGTATAAACTCTCTCTATTTGATGGTAAGAGCGTTGCGCGTGATGGCACGACAAGTAAAGACAAAAAAATATCATCACCGGCACGTAGTTCGTGAAGTGGAGGCGAAACTATAAAGGGTGTAACTTGATTATCATTAACTGCCATCCCCGTTTTAGGGTCGTAACTTTGAATTACTGCCTGTAATAAATAATGATCGGCAGTATTGTTAACCACCCTGAGAACAATTTTATTTAAATGCGAAGAGAAGACCAGTTTGGTTTTATTAATGAAAATACCCTGCGTACCCTCATCACACAGCCCTTTGTTTGTTATTACTATTATCAGAAACATAACTATCTGGCGCAAAAAGGGCATATATATCCTTCGTTATAATAAATTGCAAGTCATCATCCTGGTTTCACCGCCCTGATCGTTGATGATAGTCCATTTTATTTCATCCCCTGGCGATGTTATTACCTTATCGAGAATAATTTTACTAAAAGGGGTAATCATTCTCTGTTTACCCTCTAACGCTATTTCTGTTCCATTGACAAAAACTCTGCTAAGCGTCAGAAAGTAAGGACTGGTATTGCTGATCGTCAATGCATGTACATTTTTCGTAAATGATAATAATGAAACAGACTTCTCCCACGATACATCAAGTTCCGCAGGACGTGAAAGAAGCTTAATAATTAAACTCAGTGATACCGATAGCTGCTGTTTTACCTTGTTCAGTTCAAAAAATGTTTTATCAATCGCCGGTATACTCTTGAAAACAATATACTGTAATGTTTCTTGATTATGTTGTTCTACAGGTTGTCGACGAATTATCCGTACTGTTTGCGACTGACCTGATGGTAATTTGAAAATTGGCGGTAAAATGTAAAAATTTGCCGATGGCGTTAGTTTCTCTGCACTGCCAGAAGAATTAACAATTCTACTCTGCACAAGCCATGTATATTTACTGGTATTGCTAATTACTATCTCTGTGCTGTGCAATGTAGAGCTCATAATAACTCTTGTATGATCAATACTTAACCCATCAGCATGACTTTTTACAGATACAAATAAGATAATTAACAAAAAGTAAAGGGCACGCATATTAATGAATTTTTCGCTCATGCATTTCTGCCATACCAAGATCGTTGAGAGTCACCCATGACACCTGTCTGCTATTCGCTATTTTTGTGGAAGTTAACTCTATAGACTCAAAGGGGGAGATCATCCCCATATTTTTCAGACCAAGAGTCGCTATACTATTGTGATCAAAAAAGAGGTCATGAAGCGAAACATAATACGGACTATTATTCATGATTTTGACGCCCGTAACAGTTCGGTTAAATACGATTTCTTTGGCTGCTTGATCAGCCCCCTCTTCCGTTAATCCAGCTGGGCGGTAAAACATCTTTATTTGTGAGGATAAGGAAAATATAATCCCAGCCTGCGTTTTCGTTGAGATTTCTACTTCTAATGGGTTTGATGCGACAATGCCTCGAGAAATAAAGTAGAATACTGACTCTTTATCACCAGGAAGTTTATCAGTTTCCTCTGTCGCAATAACCCTGATGGTTGCGCTATTTCTTGGAGAAATTTTTTCAATTCCAGGAAGAACCTTAAAATACTGCCCGTCTGGTTTGCCAGCACTCACTCTAGTAATATAACTCTGCATCAACCAGGTACTGTCAGTATTATTTCTCAAACTTACTGAAACTGACTTCTTTTCTGCTGGATAAATTATTCTTAGCGCATTAATCCCAATACCATCTGCCCATGCAGATGGCAGCAGGAACAAAAACAAAAATAAATACCTTTGCAAAAAATTAAGCACTATAGCCTCTTACCTCGTGTCTATTGGTAGACCATCATGAAATCTACAGGTACTTTAATATGCTGTGCAGCAGCAGTATAAGCAGTTGTCGCCTGCAATGATGCGGTTATAATTGCTTGTTTTCCATCAATTGTACTTACGTTCGTTCCTGCAGAGACATCTGCTAACTGAATATAATCATTGTTTTTAATATCTGCAGTAGTTGATGTTTTAGTAGCAAAGTCATACACACTGCCTCTAAGAACGACACCTACATCATTCTTCCCTGTGTTACTCCATAATGTTGTTTCACCGGGAATAGCCATTCCTGGACTAAATAAAACTTCTGCATAAACACCGCCTGCACTATTGGTTACCCCTGTAGGGCTACCAGACTCGGCACAATTAGAGGCACTCAAGGAAAAAGATTTTCCGCCAACATTTGTTTTCGCTGTTGCAAAATCTTTTGCAGAGAAAGTGCCTAATATTATGTTCTCATCTGATACATTTATATCACATGTTGTTTCCGAGATTTCTGCATAAACGTCTATATGCGCTGGCTTGCCGATTGCAACAGCATTATTCCACATTCCCATAGTAACTATGGCCATCAGAATATTAACTGAATACCAGTATTTCACAATAATTACCTTACTCATTATTTATAACGATATATAAATCCCCCTGTCATTCCTGAATCTAGTTACAAAACTAAACTCATTTTCAGGAAAATATATCGTTCACAAGCAAAAATTCTTGTAGTTGAGTATATACAGCTCTGTAAATCAGAAATAGTATCGGAAACATAATAAAAAAAGAAAAAAAGAATATATATATCAAAACAATAATTACGTCTTTTAGCTAAATTCCTGGAATAAAATTATTCACTAAAAAAAACAAAATACTGTACCTGTACTCATTGGAGCTATTTGATTTTATCATTTCTGCGGATCATGCTACGCAACTTGAAGTTTTCAACATCCATCAACGATAAGTCGAGCCTGGAACACCTGAACATCAGGAGGTGTGTTCAATGTGCTGGCGATTGTATTGACGACTTCTGAACGATGAAGCTCCATTATGATTGCCCAGGCTCAGTGCCAGCATTAAACCATCGCAGATTGGTCACCTTATCCACGAGTTGATGAATACAGCTGTAAATAGTGGTTCTGCCGTAGATTCGGTTATGGCGAGAGATGAAATCTGAAGCATCCAGAACAGCGGGTCATTGGTTGGTATGCACCATCAATGTGTTTCGTATCCCTGCTTTATCAATGAGGTAAAAAAGATCTGACTGACATTATCAATATCAGCCCATGTCTTATCACTGTACAGTCTTCACCTGAATCCGATACGGTGAATATGGAAATTAATGAATGGGCATACTTGCAACAATCTGCATTTTGCCAGTGTGCAAGAATTCAGGGATTCGATGTCGTTTTTTACCCCCTTTCTGGAAATAGCGATGCTGATAGCATCCAGAATTATTGCTAATTTTAAAATAGTGAAAAAATCACCTTAGGTTCTTTGTGTATACTTCATTTCGTCAAGTAACTTTTATCTTGCTTATTAAACTTTTGATTTACATAAGTGCCTGCCAAAATTCACAAAAAAATCACCAGGGACATAAAAATAATTATGACAGTATCAGAATTCTGTTATCAGGTGGTTATTAATTATTTTGTTTTAACCAGTTTCACGTATTGATAATAGATTAATGTTTATATGGTAATACATATTTGGCAAGGAGATATAATATGAACTCTGAATTGAATTTTGATGATGAAACCGGTGTACTTATGTTTGGTAAAAAGTCGACCCGATTAAGCCCAAAAGAAGCGGCATTGTTTTCGTCGCTGATGCACAAGCAGCAGTCAGATAGTATTCTACCACGAAATGAACTAGCTCAATCTGTTTGGGGAGAACGTTGGGAGGTAATCAGTAATAATAACATTCAACAGCTTATTCTTCAGCTTCGTAGAAAAATTGATGCTGTAGGTGGACCAGTGATAATCGAAAATATTTACAAGCGAGGTTATAAAATGACCATTCATGCACAAGGAGCTGGAAATGCGATAAGACGTAATTTAATTACTCGCTTTGTTTCACTAATATTAAATTTTATTTGAGTTCAATCCACACACCCTATACCTATAATTATTTATTTAGCCTAATAGTTTAGGCCCTTATTAATGATATTCAAACAATTAAATTTCAATATTACGCAATGCTTCAGCTATTGTTCCTCTGTGCATTCGGATGGCAGGGGAATATTTTTATTAGCACTACAATATAGCAACCACAGTATCATTCCCGACAAAACATTTACAGGCAATATAATTAACACGTAAATCATTTTCTAACTAATTTCTCAGCAGAAAATGCAACTCTATTGCATCTTTCATCTTCTTTAATGGCAAGGTTGTATCACGACCTTACCTTTGACTGTTAACAAGTTCGGGTTACTGACGAGGCGCACCTTGCATGATTCCTCAGTTCCCCCCGGTATCTTTGGTTACGTCCAGAGTTACATGGTGAATTTTAAACATGTTCCTTGATATCGTTTGTCTCCGATCATAATGTGCATTTCATTACGTTATAACCAAAACAATATTCCCCAGCAACTTGTTATTCTTCATTGATGTAATCAAATGACAGGTAATGCCAGATTTCATAATTATCATCAAGATTTTATTATTTTTCGTGTAAAAATGAATGTATCTGATAGTTCAATAATTATGGATTATATTGTTTTTAATGGAGAATTACATGATAACAGCTAGATTGCTTTTTACCGGTGCACTAATTCTTCCCACAATTTCCTTTTCTTCAGTTCTTACTACACAGCAAAAAAATTATCTTGAAGAAATCATGACAACACAAATCAGTAATGAACAAGATAGAACGGTGATCAAGAACGAGTGGACTGAAGCACATCAAATAGCAGAATTCTTATGCCGCCCCGTTGCAACGACTGTTATACAAAGACAGGAATCTCTCGTCGAGAAAGTCATTCTCAGTGACGGGGAACAAAATACTTTAACATTACATAGTCCTATCAGACTGACTGGCAATGGCCAATACCTTATTTCCGGGGAGAAATGGGTTCCATTTTATTTCCGCTGCGATTTATCTTCTATAACCGGCAAAGTTACCCGTTTTGTTATTGATCACCATACCCCGTTTCCTCATAGAAATGCCGTTTTACAATAAAACTAACCCGCAAGCTTAACATTTATCATTGATAATTCATTCCTGTCACCAGACGGGAATGAGTATTATTGCTGTTCTTCACTGAGAAGATATCCTTATTTTTTGTTACGGTAACTTCATGCTTCCCGCATCCACGATTTTCCGCCGTATATGCCCCTGTTGTTTCTCTTATTTTTCTATGACCATTCCATACTCAGCCATAACTGAGTTTACGTTCTGAACTATCGTATCCTGGTTTTCGTCATCATTTCGTAACAAGGGTGATAACAACTGTCTGATGCCAGTTAGCGTCTAAGCACCTGAGGATTATGACATATTTAACCACCTTCAATGATCACAGACATAAGTAATCAACTGTATTGAATATCTGATACAAATCTTCTATTTTTATATTTTTCCATTATTTTTATTACACAGGTCAATAAGATAATTTTCGCTTCGACGATACTGTTCAGTTAGACAAACGTAGTGTGTGTGATATAAGAAGTCGATACTCAAACAGAACATAAGGAACATGATATGAAAAAAATACACTTACTACTACTATTCTCATTCATATTATCAGGATGTACAACAGAATGGCAACGCACTCGCTATGATGCCCAGGATCTTTCAACTGCACAATATGAATGCGGAACATTGGCTGAAGAGAAATATCCCGTTAAGAATAGAGTCGCGGAAAGAACAGTTTATGAAACACACGTTGAAAAATGTCGCAACAACAAGCACTGCAAAAAAAAGTATGAAAGCTCACCAGCCTTACGAAGTTATGTGATTGATGTAAATGAACATACTCGTTATGAGTGGATGGAACTTTGTATGCAACAAAGGGGATGGATATCCAAAGTCAAAGTACTTATGTAAGGTAAGTGATAAGAATAATTATCAAACTAAATTTCGTCAGGCAATGGCCCTATATACACAATTTTTAATCCTGTTAATAATGATTCTTGTGTGAGGTAACTCCTGCTACAACCGTCCTACTCATTGTTCGATTTCCCCACCATGTATCATGGTGGGTATTTTTTTATCTAAAAAATATCATCTAAATATGATTACGTTCGATTATCTTTATCGTTAGAATTTTAGTCATTGCGCTTTTTGTATTCTTCCATATATCTCTGTTCATTACCGGTACATTATTGTATTGCTATATAGCTCCCCCTACTGACATCATACATCGACAGCTTGCCACAAAAACTACGGGCATACGCTTCACTATATTTTTCACAGCGCCGCTATATGCCCAAACTAAAACAGCAATATGTTACTGTAAGCCCCGGATTCTGGTTTCTGTCAGAAAGTCTCGCTCAACTGGGCTACTGCACCGTACGTCCGGCCAGCACCTACCAGACCAGCCAGATCAAGATGCACCACATTGAATGGAGAAATGCCGATACCGGCAGTAAATGCGTTGCCCTCTGAAGAGGCGATATTCTGACGATACCCCGCACGTAATTGCACCCAATTCCAGGCATTAAATTCAGCCCCCAGCCCCGCAAACTGACGCTTTTTATCACGGATAAAACCACTGGCCGGCGTCAGATCTACATCCAGCGCAGTCGTCACGATTCCGTTATGCCATGAGCCCCCGGCAGTCACCTGCGGGCGAATTCTGAAGGTTTCTTTCAGCCCATTAACCTCTTTCGTATCAATGCTGCGGGGAACAATATTTTGTCCAGCCAGCCCCAGCATCCAGTGTTCATTCAGTTCTGTGGTAAAACCAATGTCGGCATTAGCCCCGCCAGTCGTGTTACGGTATTCACGGCTGCGGAAATCGTGGCTGTCGTAATGTTGTACCGTGGTATTGTAATTAAACAAATCCACACGCTGATATTTTGGTGTCACGCCAAGGGAATATCTGAATCCGTTAGTCTCAAATGCCCTGGCAAAGGCAATTCCGACTTCACTTACCGCCGCCGCTCGACCGTAAGCCCTCGATGTCAACGTATCAAGGTCATCCGCTGTTGGAATAATTTTACCCTTAGTCACATCATCCAGATATTGCAGATCATGATTGCTGACTTTTCCCTCTACCGTTGCTGTCCCCCATGACTTCATCATCAGGGCAAAAGGCAATTGACTGTTAGGGACAGCCGCGACCATGCCCACACTGGCCTGTACATTCACCTGTGTATTTTTAAATTTCTCCAGTTGATGTTGCAGATCGGTCGCTGCCTCCAGAGGTGTCCCAGTAGCAGACAGTTCTGCCTCATAGCGATCCCATGCATCTTTCACACCATCCACGCCATCCTGCAGATGGTCAGGATCGGATGCCTGTACTCCGACTGACGGCATAATCATGCTGAAATCATCGGAAGCAGTGGCATTTGTCATCAGTGCCGGGTTAGCGAGTGCTGCCGCACAATAATGCGACGATGCAACCCCCGTTCCCCCCATAGCATCATTACTGGCTTCCATATAGGTCGTAGCCGCCTGAGTATTACCAGACAGCGCAATAAAAAAAGCACAGGTCAGCAGAGAATACTGACTTAGCGTAAATTTCATTTTTATTTTCCTGGCTAAAAGAATAGATTGTTTTTAATTAATATCCCATCGAAGCTATATACAGGTGTCGTCCCTCAAAAAAGGCATGCAGTTTTCTCGACGAAAGACACTTATATTTAATCGATGCCCAAATAGCTTGTTTTCAATAACTCAAGACACCTAACCAACCGGTAAGTTCACAGATATTAATCGCAGTAACTAATAATGTTTTTTAATACTCCGAAGCTGATATATCACCACTATAGCCGTCACGGGACAATCTTACTCATTGATTTTATTGCGTATAAATTACATGATCGGCAATCTGTGTTTAATTCGCTACTTACAAGCACGTCATTCCTGTGTTAACCAGAACATGCATGTTTTGCGTATTTTACAAGTAATTTGATTTATATTTATTTAATTTCATTCAGTTACTACTGCTTTATAAAATGTCTAAACCCATACTTAAATAAAATAGAATCACTATCAGGTGTACAATTCATTAACAAATAAATCACTGGTGATATATCTAAATGGCCACACCAAAGAGTAAATTACTTTAAGGAAACACAGTCCAGATTTCACGTTCTGACCATCACCGAATAGCAAAGTAGATTCATTGTAACAAGTCCTGCTTTATGATTTCCCATCAGAATTTCATCACGACACCATCAGGATATTCCTGTCTCACCTTGCAATGATAGACGCACAAAATCCGATCTTTTCTACCCGTTCAATAGTCGGTCCGGCGTTAACGGTTTTACACATCGAGCCAATTCTCGGGTTCAAAGAAATCTTAAAGAAATCATCGGGTGAATTTACAGCATCGGAATTTCTACAAATTAACGAGAGGTCTACATTATGTATCGACATCATCGTTCTTTATTGTTTTTACTGATGTTAGGTTACCATGCCTCAACACTGGCATCGCCGGTCCACCACGTCAGACACACTCCTGTCGTCAATCATCATCGAAAAACAAAAACATCACACTCGACATTAAAATCGACAAAACAGCATAAATTGTCGCCCAATACAGTCTTCATTAATACGCTGATGGCACAGCTGGGTAAACCCTATCGCTGGGGAGGCGCTTCTCCTGAAACCGGATTTGATTGTAGTGGTCTTATCTGGTACGCGTGGCGTAAGAATTTTCACATTACCCTTCCCAGGACCGCCGCCGGTATGTATTCCATGCCACAGGCACACCATGTGCCTTATATGCTTCTACAACCCGGTGACATGGTGTTTTTCTCAATGCATGGAGAACGAGTCGATCATGTCGGTGTTTATGTGGGAAATGGTCATTTCATAGAAGCGCCGCATACGGGGCAAAATGTCAAAATTGTCAGCCTGGAAAAAGATTTTTACCGCCGCCATTATCTGGGAGCCAGGCGTCTGATGATTTCCTGAGGCGTTCAATCCCTGTGTGCGGACAACACAAAAAATTGGGAGGACTTCAGGACATCCGATGCGTGGATGGACTGGAGATCTCCCAAGAAAAATATAGATAGCTCAGTTTATCACTTTCCACGTACTGCAGCTTGCTCTGGAACGGCAATGACCTTCTCACTCTTTAGATCAACAACTTTTTGCTTTGCTGGATTAGGGGTTAATACTTCAGCCTTACCAGTCAAAACACCGCCTTTTTTAATAGATAAAGAAACATAAACTAATGTGCCATCAAGTCGTCCGTTTTCATAAATATCGACAGAATCAGACTGACAGTGCCCTTTTATAACGCCATCAACAATTAATTCCCGACTGGTAATATTGCCTTCCACCACGCCATTACGCATTATTTTAACCAGTCCATCCTTAGCAAGGACATTCCCATTCACACAACCATAGATATATATTTGTTTATTAGAGTTTATATTTCCATCAAAGACGACATCACTGGCAATAACCGTACTATCTGTTCCACTCTCACTAGTTGAATTTCTGTTTTCAATTTTCTTTAAGGGACTACTGATGTCTGCACTTTCCTTTTCTGACACTATTTCTAATTTATCTTTTGCTGCTTTAGATTTATTAAACATCATGAGTATCCTTTTCTGTAAAAAATGAGTGGAGAAAGAGCAAATTATGAAGAAAAATAATATGGATGAGATAAACAGTTTTCCTGAATACCAGAAAATTAATGCCAGGGTCCAGAACATTATTCCCGCGTTGAGAAACCTGTAGTCAGGTCTGTAATCATGAGCCAGAGATTTCATTGGTAAATTCATCAGTAAACGATATCTTCGGGAAACACCGGCTGCCAGATGATATTAAGACCATACACCCTCCCCAGGAATAGCGCCTTCTTCATCGCTATTGTGCTCGCTGCATCTTCGCTGAATAACGGCGATGTGTTGCTTTTCATCTCAACATACTGACTCTGATTTTCGATAATCATGGTTCGGGACATAACATACTCTTCTTCTGTGGGTATACGCATAAAGCCAGACTGCAATGTTGCCGTCACGAACATTGACTTACTGTACAAATCGGCACAAAGGGAAAAATTCTAAAGAGTAAAAGTCACGAACTTAAGCGGAAAGCGCCAGGAAGGCTGTTCTCAGGGGATATCAATAGTGGATGGAGGCGTTTGTATCGAGGATGAACCGATACAAAGTCGATGAAATGCTTATGTGAAAAATATCTGAGGAATGCCCTGAGCAGGTAATCCCAGCCTCAGGGATAGTGAGTCACACGGCGTTGTAACTACCCTAACCCTTCAATGAAAATGGCAGCGCCACGCTTTATAAGTTCATTACCGCTATTCTTATAATAAATTACTTGCTCAATGATTTGTTTAACTTCGAACTCAAGAGAAGAGTCAACGGCAGGGACAATATCATGACTCTGACAAATAAATTCAGTTTTCTCACAGCTTAAATAGCAACGTTCAGCCTCAGCAAGAATCGATATTTCTGTACCAGATTCAAAATTGTAATCTGCCAATTTCCCATTTATTAAGATGGAAGGAATGCTAAATTTTGCTTTAATTTTACCATGACTATCCATGGTAAAGCCTTTTGAACCAAGATACCTGCTGGCAACAACAGCATAGTCATCACCTAAAGCATTTAGCCCCGCAGCAATCGCCAAAACAGCACTTATATAGTCCTGTATAGTCAGTGTGTTATCTAAGAATTTTTTTGCATAATCTATGTACTGTAATGACCACTTTTGCCATTTTTTATATTCTTCATTTCTGTTCTCATGTTCCTTTTTTACAACATCTATATACTGATAAATCCTGTTAAAATTCGCCTCTATGTCATTCAGCTCAAATACGCCAGAAATACATTGCGTTATATCGTGCAATAAGTTCGTAATTGATTCATTAAGCTTATTATTAGCTTTCTGGTAACGTTCTGCCCCGATTAAAGCTTGCTGACGTGCTTTATCTAATTTTTCTGCTATTCGTGCGATACCGACAAAATCACCTTCAATGGTGCATTCATGAGGATCTGGATAGTAATATTTTTTGATAAATGACAGCACGTAAGTTTTTTTACTTACATCGTCTACCTGAATGGGAAACTGGACAGATGTTGGTATGTCACTACTATCGTGTGATGAAGTCTCATTACGAAAAACTAATGTCCCGCAAATCCCTGTTTTTTTTGCCTCCTTATCATCAACACCATGCATAAAGAAGTTGATATCGATGAGCTGAAACGTCTGCAGCAAGTTCTGTTGATAATCAGCGTTTTTTGCAATATCAAGCAATCGGTTTAATAGTCGATGATTGATGCAATCAACTTTATCATTTACGGATACAAATAACGTTAAACTGACATGCTTCTGAGAGACTAAGTAACGCAATGTTCCAGCATAGTTTTTTTGAGCACGTTGTTTTTCTACGCTTTCAGGCATCTTTGTTATTTGCGACGATACCATGAATAAACCCGTAATGACCTGCGCTTCTCTTTTTTGTCCCTTGCCAAAATTTTGGTTAATGACATGCATGATGATGTTAGAGGCGGCATTAATTACATAATCGGCAATAGTATTAACGCTGCCACAATCTACATTTGCCGCTGCAGTTTCCATCCCGCATTTAGTCGAATACGCATCTGTTCCATTCAATGCAACGGTGTCTGAATAACTCATCACACATACAGAAGAGCATCTCTGGCCATCTTTTTCTGACATATGCGATATCCTCCTTTCAACAGGATCAGCACACTGAACTTTAGATGTCTGCACAACTACTCAACAAGCACAGAACACATAATCAGTGGCTCCCACGGCGCCAAATCCTTTCAGCCCTTTTATTCAAACTTACCAATATTCATAAAGGCGCCACAGGCTCAAACATCCGATAGCGCAATACCATTTACAGGCAAACAGTTCAGTAATTATCTGTACGCTTCTTCTCTCTTTCCTGAAAAGTCACATGCGGAACTCGTGGTATACAGTAGCCATTACATTCTGAAATAAGCATCTTTTCTATCAGGTTATCGCCTTACGATAATCTATCTTTTAGCAATGCAGTTTTACCCTCAGAAAAATTATGCGCTTACAGCCCCATTCTTTGTCGTGAACGTTCAGGAACTTTCGCCAATCTTAAATGTGAGCAATCCATTGATTTACTGCATTTTTTCAAAAAATTTCAGGGTGAAATCGTCAAATGCAGCGTAATGCGGGATCAGCATACTTTTGTCAGCCCTTTAACATACGTCGAATCAGCTCTTACTTCGGGCACCTCATCACATTTATGACAACATTAAATATAAATAACCTTTTAAGCGAGCACGATTTAAACCAACTCATTGTCTCTTATTTTTACGAGGTCATTCATTGGCTATTCAGTTAACCGGCTCATTGATCTACTGTGTAGTTCACAAATTTGACGTAAGAATTTCGCCTTCAGCTCCGGATTCAATGCACAGGTAATAAAAATCTGGCTAGTTGTGCTAAAAATCACAAAGTGACAGGCTACCGCATCATCTGTTGTCTCTGACGATTTCGCCATAGAAAAACCATCAATAACATATTGATTTATATTGTTTTTACACATCAATTTCACGGTGAAATCGGCACAGTTACACTCAGCTAAAACAATTAGTTGATGTTTGTTCGTCGACAACACGTATCGAGCGAAGAAAAGGTTGATTATGGTTACTAATAATTGAAAGTAGCATATGAAGTGAAAAATAATGCCATAGTTCCACAAAGTGGCGAACTAAACTAAAGGCAAAAGCTTAGGAAAGAATACAGATGCTATTATCATCACTTCAGACAACAGACTATGAGGTATCAGAAACGAACTAAAAATCGCAAGCAAAGAAGATTAATTCCCATACAAAAATTAGTACTATAAAAGTGGTTTAACTACAGACAGGTACAAGCAAATGAGGAACACAATCCTGCTAATAACTGATTGAAAGGAAAAAAGACATTGGAAACTGTTAGTAGGTTGTAGTGATCCGTATTAATACCTGAATCGATTATTTATATGCTTACTGATGATAATAAAGAATTCTGCATCTTATTATAAACTATAGACAGAACACATCTGTTCAGGATGATAAGCTACAGTGAGTAACACGCCATCATTAACAAATGAGGGTAGTAGAAATTTACATAATCAATAGCTATCCAAACCAGTTATGCAAGAAGATAGTTATCACTATGAATTATTTACGGTTTATTAATAAACTCATTTAGAATGATACAAAGATGAGTCGGCTCAAACGAAGCTGGAGATAAGCATATTATTACAATCTAAACTATATCGAGCAGCATAAACTATAGAGAGTAGATATTATGTTATGGAAACCATCAGAGTGACCTTTCATTTTTTGTAATAACGAGCAGCCACAAAAATATGCATGATAAATCATACAGATATCACAGATACCTTAGCTAATCCCCCCATGAATATGCTCCCCCGATCAATGTAACAGCACTCTATAAGCACTTTATCAGTTATCGCTCACTCTTTACCTGATAACCACGCCGCGAACCTTCACTTCTGAGCTCGGTTATCCAAAACCTTTCTCTATCAGCTTTTTCCGGGATATCAGTACGTTAGTTTCACCTAAATAAACTATAGGCAGTAATATAAGCTATAGACAGTAACATAAACTATAGCTAGTAACATAAGCTATAGAGAGGATGCAGGGTCGATATTTATAAGATAAATATAAGCTATAGTCAGTATTAATACTGACGCTCAAACCTGACACATTTACCATTACTGATTGATTTAAATGATTTTTATTGTTTATCGCATATAAAGCGGTACAGCTTAACTCGTCGATACAAACACAATTGAGAAGAGCAGACTATGCATAACGTAGTTTAAAAGACATCAACAGCAATACAGGCCTGTACCACTGCTGATGTAAGAAAGTGAAGAATAATATATAATTTTCAATAAGTTATATGAGATATAAAAATGCCAGTTTTGTAAATCTGAGAAGCACTATCCCATTGAATATAAGCTATAGTGAGCATCCATGAGTATGTTACTGACTACAGCTTATGTTTTACGAAGATTCAGAAGCGCTTCCAAATCTTTGAGATCAATTCCCAGCTTTTCAAGCAGCTTAACTTTTTCAATCAGCGAAGAGTCAACCGAATCATTTATATGCTCAGGTTGCTCGTAGGCATCGCTATCCGAGCGGGGCGCTTTTAACTTAGGCCGACGGTAATGCACGTTAAAATACACGCTACGGCCACGTTGCAGCTCCGTGTAATCGAGGTATCCAATCTCTTTCAACTGCTCCATAGCTCTGCGAACCGTCTGATTTTGCGAAAAAACAGGCGATTTCAGATTTAGTCGGGCACGCAAACGCGCTATTGAGATAGGCGCAGGATTTTTGGGCAGGCTTTCTATATAGGTGTAAAGCGCCTGTGCAGACTCCCGTCTCTTCAGCGCGTTTATCGCTTTCAGTTGCAAAAGGACTTTCCGATCAAACTGATAAAGTTCAAATAACCGGGGATCGGCCTGAAGTATGACAATATCTTTAGCGGTGTCGTAGTACGCGGATTGAACCAGATGAGTCGTATACTCTTTAGTCTGGCTGGTAAAAGAAATGACTGTCCCGGCAATTCGTTTTAATGAAGGGCTGATGCGTTCACGAAGCTTTTTAGAGGATCTGCTTGAGGGTATCCCGCAAAGCTTTACAAATTCAACAAAAGAAAGTTGAACCTTATCACCTATAACCTTATGTTTTGCAAAGGAATGAATGATTCCAACCCAGGTTTTAAAATCATTATCCATATCCAGTCGCGGACCAATGATTTCCACTTTGTCAAAGCCTTCAGCCTTAGCAAGTGAGAGCCTGGTCAGCTCTTCAGTAGCATCTGTCGTTGAGAGTGTATTTTTTTTACTGTTTTTGAGCGATTTGAGGGTAGGCACAAATACCCCCAGACGCATCAGAGCAACAGGTTGTACTGTGTTATTTGCATTTGGAGTAAGAGAAACGACTTCTCCTGTTCGTTTATCCACCTCATCAAAAAAGCTTTTAATATCAATATCTTTTTCCAAAACCAGCTCCAAGTTTGGGCACCCAGTCCATATAACCGAGCTAATAGCACAAAAAAATGCGCTGTTGATACAGCTGTGCATAACCTGTTGATACTATTGTATAACGTTATCTTATTGTATGTATCTCATTATAAAATAAGGAAAAATTTCATTATATGTATCGCTTCATTTTATAGTGAATGCACACTATAGCTTATATAGATAGCAAACTACAGCCTGGGTTTATCTCACTACAACTTATATATGTGCATACTATAGCTTATATTTTACAAACTATAGCTTATCGATATCGTCTGAAAGGCAGAGTGGGCGCAGGCTACAGCGATCGGGGATCTATTTAGGATCTTAAATGGATCTATTTAGGATCAACTTTTATGATCTAAACGAACATAATAATTACCCGCAACTCCTTACGACGTGAGTAAACTCTGAACCAGAGGTGACTCCACATAACAGAACAGTATCAACCAGCAGGATACCCCGTAACAGCACTTACCCTGATTTCGCGGCAGCGCACAGATGTTGCGGTTACTGCCATGAACTCGATCCTGCCTATCCACACCACGACAGCAGTTCCGTTAGTACTACAACACCGTTATGTGCAATGTTCTCCGTCAGGCAACACAACCCGATGGTATAAAGAGTTCAGGCACGAGAAAACTCCGCCAGAAACAGCCTGGTTAGCTACTGTAAGCATCGTCTGGCAGTAATGGAGAACCTGCTAAAACAGAACGTCATCACATGATTACGTACAAGTGAAGACTAACTGTACCTGTTGGAGGTAAACGACTTTTGGCCGTGTTGAGGCATCCACTGATGGATATCATCGTGGATGATGGTGTTGCTGTCCTGTAATGCTCTGCAAATGACGCAGTGGAGGCAAGCCCGAAACTGACTATATGGTCAGCGGATTATCAGGTGCTGCGGAAGGGACGTAATCTACATAACGGTATGCAAGTGGTAGGTTACTGGACGATGATATTTATGAAATAAATCACTATCTAATGGTGTAAACAACAAGGTAACTCTGTTAATAGCGAGTCCAACAGCATTGAGCAATTATCAGGGTAGATAGTTGTTCTGATAAACGACTAACACTTATTAAATATAATTATATTTTTATGAGCGGATGTTTACACAGGATTATAACAGTTATTATGAAATACAAATCATATTCTCATCATGACTATATAATTTGTTTTTTTTACAATCAATAGGGTTAATCACCTAAAATTTGTAGGGTGATCCAGGGATTCGCCAGAAAAGGAAGAAAACAATGAAGAAAATTAGTGTGGTGGTAGCTGATAAATATCCACTGATGTTAAATGGAATTGTAACATTCTTATCAAAGTATCCATCTCTTTATGATATATCATCTACCTTCACTGATGCTCTGAGTGCAGCTGAGTATTGTTCACAATATCAACCGGATGTATTGATTCTTGGTGAGTTCTCTGATGGTCTGGAGGGCATTGAACTGATACGCTGGATACGCTCTATGAGAATAAAATCAAAATTAATATCATATATGGAAAAAAAACCGTATATAGATGCAAACAAATTCATTGATGCCGGTGCTATGGGCGTTGTCTGGAAGACCAGCCCTCCTGAAAATTTAAACCATGCGATTGATAATATTTATAATAATACTCATTATTTTGATGATGGTTTACTTCAGACATCGCCCACCACAAGAAAACCCGTCCCTTGTAATTTTCTCACTATGCGTGAAAGACAAATTCTGCAACTTATTGCAGATGGGCAAACAAACAAACATATCGCAAAGATTTTGGACGTCAGTAATAAAACAGTTGAAACACACCGCTTAAATCTGATGAAAAAAATGGATGTGCATAGTGGCATTGAACTGTTAAAAGTAGGTCTGAGAATGGGAGTCTGTACCATATAGTGTAGAAGGGAAGGGTATAGCGCCTGGTAGTCAGAATGAATTTTGCGTATTTAGGGCGTTTTTAGCTGCATAAGAGTACGAACCCATTCCGGGAAGTGCTGTCAGAACACTGTCACTGTAGTGGTCATATAATAAATATTGACCACTATTTTACGGCAATAGCAATAACGGCTCTCTGATCCTTCACGCGCTAGTCCATCGTTGGAAAAGAGAGAGCCGGCACTATAGTCGTCGTTCACTACATAACCGCTGTTTTACTGTCAGACCTTATCTTTAATGGCTTAACCATTTACTGGTCCCCATTTTGTTTTCAGACCTCTGAAGAGCATTTCACGGCGCTTTTCATCCTGCTATTTTCCTGCTTACCGGTGATGCTAAAGGCATAGTACTCCTGACGTTTTCGTCTGAGATGGCGTAGCTGTGCCTCCTGTCGACGTTTTTCACTTCACTACCTTTCCTGTTTGAATGACCTGATATCAACGAAAAGCAGCAATGCATACAAAAATAAGTATTTGTCTGATAACTCAATTGAAAGGTGGATGACAGCTTTTAAGAATGAAATCACTCTAAGCCAGTTGAATTTACTGTAAAGTATCATTTCTCAGTACAAGATACTTAATTATAACTTAAACATCATTAGGAATGTTTTTATGTTACGCATGTAACATGTTGTTTTTATTGAAATAACATTTTATCATGAAATGATTCCTAAGGTCTTTTGATAGCGAGATCATTTGTTTAAAATCTAACTCATGAAATAACTCAACGGCATTTTGCTTTTCTGGAAATAACCCATAGTTATCACCATTCATAAGAGTTATGACCTTTTATGTAAAATTGAAATCATCCTCACAGTGTTGTGATGCCATATCGACATTTATGGTGACTACCATAAGAGTGGCATGTCTGCGTATACAGTATAAATTTTTCTTTTAAAATAATATGTTAGATGGCTTTTTTGCATTTAATAGCAAAAAACATAGGTTTCCCAACGCCAGAATATTATTTTGAAGCAGTCATCTTTAAATATTTATCAGTAAGCCAACCTGATGTGTTTAGTAGAATCAGGTGATAATATAATGTTTTATTTTGTGTCTAAATATTAATAAACGAACTCGATAAGAGTCTGTCTGGAGAAATAACGTAATGAATGCGATTGAACTTTCTGAACAATCACAAGCAATCCATGATTTGAATCTGACTTACCTTTTATTGGCACAACGATTAATTTTGGAGGACAAAATATCTGCCGGGTTCAGACTGGGACTAAATGAAGCGACAATGGAATCTCTGGTAGGTTTATCTCTTCCCCAGTTGATTAAACTGTCATCTACCGGACAATTAATTTGTCGTTTACGTATAGACAGTGAAATGATACTTAATTGTTTAACCAGAGATTCAAGGATTGATGCTCTGCAACGTATTCACACTGGAATTATTCTTTCCACAGAATTACTGGATTCCTTGTCCGAACAGAAAAACATTGCCATTTGAGGGTACGATTATGAGTGATAAAAGCATTATTAATGAAGTTAAGGATGCTCAAATTGCAATGGAACTGATTAATCTTGGCGCCAGAATGCAGGTTCTTGAAAGTGAAACTAATCTGAGTCGTCGGTGGTTATTAAGACTTTACAAGGAAATTAAAGGGTGTTCACCTGCAAAAGGTATGCTGCCATTTTCTGCTGACTGGTATATGTCATGGGAACAGAATATTCATTCTTCGATTTTCTATAACATCTATCGCTTTTTGCAAAAGAAAAACTTTGGCCGTCCAGTCGAAGTCATGCTCAAAGCTTACCGACTGTATCTGGACCAGATCCAGAAGGAATCCGGTGAAAAGTCTATCCTGAGCTTAACCAGAGCCTGGACGCTGTTACGCTTTATTGACTGCGGAATGGTTGAATTGACGCGTTGTTGCGGTTGCGGTGGCAGTTTTGTCACAACACCAGGATACAGTTTACACACCTTTACCTGTAGCCTTTGTTTTCCACCTTCTCGCGCAAGCAAGAAAATGAAAGAACAATCACTTGAACATGTAAGCAATGAGATTTAATGAAAACTAATACGCATATCTTCCTGCCATCTGTGGATTTTAAATGCACAGAATGGCAGGGATGGTGGCGATTATAAAGGCGCGGAGTGACAGAGGTTTTCTGGCTGCTATCATCGCCAGATTCATACAGAAATCCGGTAACTATTTCCAACATGATGATAAGAATGATCGCCGTCTTCTCCATAAAGTGATGGCATACTTCCGGTTTGTACTATTAATTTTCTCAGCGTGGTTACTCTTTCCATATGGATTTCGAGTAATTGATTGCTCTTTTGATTCAAATCACTTGCACGACGTAGCACCAACGTAATTCCTTCCCAACGAGTGGCAAGTCTGGCATTATTTTTATAAGGAATATAAAGCTGTGCATTTTTTTCTGCATGCTTACGTTCTTCATCATAAAAATTAATTGCAGCCAACAAACGACTTTTATTGTCAGAGATAACCTGAAGCGAGACTGGATTTATTCTCGCGCGGCTGAGCTGGGAAACTTCTTCCAGCAAGGTCCCCTCCAGCTCATCAAGAAGTGTTTGTAATTTAATAAGGTTTTTTTCTAACTGATCTTTCACTTTGTTGCTCCTGGTTTATGAAAATCGAATAATCTCATCAACCAACCGGGCGGCGATATGATCACTGTCCAGGGTTAATTCTCCGGCTGCTATTTGCGCAGAGATTTTGGCGAGGCGGGCGTGGTCTACATCGTTGGAATCATCTGAAGTAAACATGTCAGACAGATGACTTAATTCAACATGCACACTGGCATCTTGATCGTCGGATCGCAGTGATCCATCCTGCGGTTGAGGCTGACGTGAATCCGTTGATTGTCGGATATCAGCTCCCTGTACAGGAGAGGTCTGGCAAATACGCTCGATACTCATAGTTATCCTGATTCGAAATAATAATGAATGGTTACTATGGATATCGGCGTACAGGGAAATAACTGAAGTCAGTCGTTCTGGCTGATAAATGCCTTACCGTTACCTACGGCTGTCGCCAGCAGGGTTTGCCCGGAGTGCATTTGTACACGAAATGACTCTCTGAGGGTTGCATTGTCTAATGCTTTTCCGATGGTATGAATCTCATAATCATCGCCTTTGGTCATAACATCAACTTTTTCACCTGTGTGGATCACCCATTGTTGGCGTAGTTCGCTGAAAGTCAGAGGATGATTTGGTTGTATCCATCGGGTTGGTGTCGCACCAATAATCTTCTGTGGGTCGAGGATGAGATCGGCTGGAAGATGGTCAATATTCCCTCGCTGTGACTGGATATCATTCTGACTTACCGTTTGCCCTGGCGTAAGTTCATGTGCTGCCAGCCAGTATGTCGCGGTGGCGCTTACAGAAACCTGGATGAATTTCTGATGTGTTCCACAAGAGGCAATAACGCTGTGATTACCGCTTAGTTTTGTTGGATGGCCAGGCAAACGCAATGCCGGATTCTCACACAATGATGCCATCTGAGTGGCAGGCGTCAGGATCGTAACCTGTAATTGTGGCATTCCCTGACTATAGGGGGCCAGCAGCAATGCGATACGTGACGGCAGCGACTGATTGGTTGACTGTGAGGCATGAGCCAGGATTGTCAGATTAAGATAAACGATCAGGAAAAGTAATAAAACCAGGGGTAAACGTTTAAATAACATTTGTTATCGACCTTTCGTCAGAAAAGCTTTCGACTTAAGAAATGCACAATAATATATCCTGATAAACAAAATTTTTACTCGCTAATGTGATGGCATAAAAGCGCTTGTTTACCGGATAGACATTTCAAAATATATCAAAGTGTTTTTTGTATGCGATTTTGGGGAACAATCTGGTTAATTGACGTCATTGCTGTCGCATATTTGCGTTATGGTTTTTTCGACCTCTCACCATAAAATGCACCGCAATATTGTTAATAAACAAGAAAGGTTTTATCTCATGCTGGATAAACTCGACAGTGAATTCCGGTTTCAGCAGCATGCGTTGAGTCTGCTGACGCAACGCCAGGGCATCCTTGCTTCTAATATCGCGAATGCTGATACACCAGGATATCTCGCACGGGATATCGATTTTTCGCAACAGTTAAAGGAAGCCGTTAACCGCAGTCAGGCTGCTGACAATAATATGAGTCTGACGGTCACCTCTGAAAGACATATTGCTGACAGTACGCATTTAATGAGTGATCCGCGACCTCTTTATCGTATACCCGATCAACCCAGCGCTGATGGTAATACCGTAGATATGGATCGCGAGCGTGTTAATTTTGCAGATAACTCAGTGAAATATCAGTCCAGTTTAACGTTTCTGACATCACAGATTAAAAACATGATGACTGTTGTTAGTCAGGGATAAATAAAATTATGTCACTTCTAAGTATTTTTGATATTTCCGGTTCAGCGATGGCCGCTCAGTCTCAGCGTCTGAACGTCAGCGCCAGTAATATGGCCAATGCCGACAGTATCGCGGGGCCGGACGGTAAACCGTATAAAGCCAAACAGGTCATTTTTAGCGTTGATCATGCTGCGGATCAGGAGATCGGTGGAGTGAAAGTCAGTGATGTGGTGGAAAGCGATGCGCCGGATCGTCTGGTCTATGACCCTGACAACCCTCAGTCAGATAACAAAGGCTATCTCCATATGCCGAATGTCGATGTGGTGGGCGAAATGGTTAATACCATCTCAGCTTCCCGCAGTTATCAGGCCAATGTCGACGTAATGAACACCGCCAAAACCATGATGCTCAAAACACTGACTTTGGGTCAGTAAGGAAATAGTAATGTCGGTTTTACCCGTCATGACACAACGCAGTTCTGCCGCAGCAAATAAAGCCAGTGAAGCAGCAACCAGTAATAGCGCGGCCTCCGCCACCAATGGCAGCAGCGCCGAAGATATTATGAACAACTTCATGCAGTTGCTGGTTGCGCAAATGCAGAATCAGGACCCCACCAATCCGATGGATAACAACCAGCTTACGACCCAACTGGCGCAGTTTAATACGGCGGCGGGTGTACAGCAGTTGAATGGCACTGTGAATAGTGTCGGGATGCTGGTTACCAGTATGCAGCAGATGAATGCTGCCGAATGGGTAGGGCGCCAGGTATTGGTAGAAGGTGATACCACTGTTTCTACCGCACAGGGTGGCAATAATCAGTTTGCGCTCTCTGTCAATCAGGATGCGAGCGACGTCACTGTCACGCTGACTGATGATGCAGGAAATGCTTACACCGGAAAACTGAAAGATGTTAAAGCCGGCGTGCATGAATATACCCTGGACGATCTCAGTGATTTCGAGCCTTCCGATCCACGCAAAGTAAGCGATACGAATTTTACCGTTTCGTATTCCGCGACCAATCCGGACGGCAGTACTCCTGACATCGTGTCGCTGAAAAAATCAAAAGTAGACAGTGTTTCTTTCACCCAGACAGGGGCTGTTCTGCAGTTAGGTAATGATGAGACGGCCACTCTGGCCAATGTCTATCTCATTGAATAATCAATTTCACACAACTTTTACTACGTTGTTTTTCGGGAAATAAAATGAGTTTTTCACAAGGTCTTAGCGGGTTAAACGCCGCATCACAGGCGCTGGACGTCGTCGGCAACAATATTGCCAACTCGCAAACTGTCGGGTTTAAGTCCGGCTCTATTTCATTTGCCGATGTGTTTGCAGGTTCGCAAATCGGTATGGGCGTTCAGGTCGCTGGCGTTGATCAGAATTTCAGCGATGGTGTTCTTGGCGCTGGCGCCAGCCCGCTGGATATGGGTATTCAGGGCAACGGTTTCTTCCGTATGGAAACCGAAGCGGGAAAAATATTTTATAGCCGTAACGGTCAGTTTAAGACCGATGCCAATGGCTATATCGTGAACAGCCAGGGGATGCGCCTGAGCGGTTATATGGCCATTGGTACACCGCCAACTGTCCAGGCTGGTTCACCGGTCGGGCCTTTGCAGATCCCAACGGGCGCGATGCCGGCAAAAGCCTCTGATGCAGGTAGCCTGAGCGGTAACCTGGATTCCGGCAATACAAAAATTGATCAGCTGGCTCATCCTTTCAGCACTACCGATGGCGATTCTTATAACTACTCCACCCAGGTGAATGCGTATGACAGCCAGGGTAATGAGCATGCCATTAATGTTTATTTTGTCAAAACGGCCGATAACACATGGTCCGTCTACTCTAATGACTCCACCGCTCCGGGCGCTACACCGCAAAAACTTGACATAACATTTGATCCCAGCGGAAAACTCGTTACGACTCCCGCTAAACTGAAAGTCGATGGCGCTTCATATAATGGTGCCGCACCACTTAGCTTCGATCTCGATTTATCCAAACTGTCGCAACAAGCTTCCGATAACTCTATGGATAGCCCGGAAACTACGGGTTATGCGCCGGGTACGATGACGGGTTACGTTGTTGGTGATAACGGTCAGATTGTGGCCTCTTACAGCAACGGGCAGCAGCAGTTACTGGGCCAGGTTGTTCTGGCTAACTTCAATAACCCCGGCGGGCTGCAGCCAGCAGGGAACAACTGTTGGTCTGCGAGCCCTGAATCCGGCCAGCCGGTCGTTGGAATTTCCGATACCGGGAACCTCGGTACGCTGCGTGGTAACGCACTGGAAGCCTCAAACGTGGATCTGAGTAAAGAGATGGTCAACATGATCGTCTACCAACGCAACTATCAGTCCAACTCTCAGACCATCAAAACACAGTCTGAAGTCCTGCAAACGCTGGTTAACCTGGGTTAATAGCAAAACATGGATCACGCGATATATACCGCTATGGGGGCCGCAACGGCGGCTCTCGATCGCCAGGCCGTGGTGTCTGATAACCTGGCTAATGCCTCGACGCCGGGGTTTCGCGCACAGATTGCCGCTTATCGTGCCGTTCCGGTAGACGGCCCGTCAATGGCGACCCGCACGCTGGTGACCGAATCGACTCCTGGTAGTGACTACTCCTCGGGAACAGTCGAAAAAACCGACCGACCGCTGGATGTTGCGCTGCCGAAAGAAGGATGGCTGGCAGTACAACTGCCCGATGGCACCGAAGGTTACACCAAAAACGGCAATATTCAGATGACGGCGGACGGGCAACTGCAAGTCCGTGGTCTGCCACTGATGGGCGATGGCGGTCCGCTGACCGTACCTACTCAGGCAAAGTTAACTATCGCGCCAGACGGCACCATTTCTGCGTTGGGTGCCGGTGAAGAACCGTCAGCCGTAGCGCAAACCGGGCGCATCAAGATTGTCAATGCGCTACCAGGCGAACTACAGCATGGCGATGACGGTGTATTCCATACCCGTGATGCCAGTTCGCTGGCGGCGGATACGAGTCTGCAGCTTATGCCGGGGATGCTGGAAGGCAGCAATGTCAGCCCCGTCAATTCAATGGTGAACATGATCACCACCGCGCGCAGCTTTGAAATGAACATGAAGGTCATCACAACCGTTGATGACAATGAACGTAACGCTAATCAGTTATTGAGCGCCAGCTAATCACTGGTAAGGAGAAATAACGCATGATCCGTTCCCTGTGGATTGCAAAAACGGGCCTGGAAGCACAACAGACCAATATGGATGTTATATCCAACAACCTGGCTAACGTAAGTACCAATGGTTTTAAACGTCAGCGAGCTGTATTTGAAGATCTGTTGTACCAGACGCTACGCCAGCCGGGCGCTCAGTCATCTGAACAAACCACTATTCCTTCCGGTTTACAGTTAGGAACAGGGGTAAGACCGGTGGCCACTGAGCGAATTCATAGCCAGGGCAGCCTGGCCCAGACCAACAACTCGAAAGATGTGGCTATTGAAGGGGATGGATTCCTGCAAGTGATGATGCCGGATGGCACCACAGCGTATACCCGTGATGGTTCGTTCCAGCTTGACCAGAACGGTCAACTGGTGACTTCCAGCGGTTATCCGGTTCAGCCGGCGATAAACGTACCGCAGGATGCGAAATCTATCACCATCGGCAACGACGGTATCGTCAGCGTCACCATTGCCGGGCAAGCGCAGCCACAACAGGTTGGGCAGCTTACCCTGAGTACTTTTATCAATGATACCGGTCTGGAAAGCATTGGTGAAAACCTGTACCGGGAGACGCAATCTTCCGGTGCACCGAATGAAACAACGCCTGGTCAGAATGGCGCAGGTACGCTGCGACAGGGCTACGTGGAAACGTCTAACGTCAACGTGGCCGAGGAACTGGTCAACATGATTCAGACTCAGCGTGCCTATGAGATTAACAGCAAAGCTGTCTCTACTTCGGACCAGATGCTGCAGCGTTTAACGCAGCTTTGATTTGTGCCTTTGAGCCGCAGGTGGTTTCGCGGCTTTTTTTTATTATGTGATCGTTATGACCTATCCGATAGATTCTGGCCGCTTACTGCGGCGTCTGTTAACGCATGTTGCCCTGATGGCGCTTCTTTCAGGATGCGCGTATATCCCTCATAAACCGTTGGTCGAAGGTGCAACATCTGTGACGCCGCAGATCCCGTATCAGCCTGCTAATAATGGCGCGATTTTTCAGCCTGGCGGCACGATGAACTATGGCTTTCAGCCGATGTTTGAAGATCGTCGCCCAAGAAATGTGGGTGATACATTGACCATCGTGTTGCAGGAAAATGTCAGCGCCAGCAAAAGTTCGTCTGCCAATGCCTCTCACGGCGGTTCGACGGGACTTTCATTCAAGACAATCCCGCACTTTATCGAAGGATTGTTTGGTGGCGATCGGGCTAATACGGAGATCAGCGGCAAAAATGAATTCTCGGGTAAAGGCGGTGCGGCTGCTCGAAATACTTTCAGCGGTACGCTCACCGTCACGGTCAGCGATGTCCTCGCTAACGGCAACCTGCGCGTGGTCGGGGAAAAGCAAATAGCGATAAACCAGGGGACTGAGTTTATCCGTTTCACCGGTGTGGTTAACCCACGGACAATCAGTGGTAGCAATACAGTGGTTTCCACGCAGGTTGCCGATGCGCGTATCGAATATGTTGGTAACGGTTATATCAACGAAGCCGAACAAATGGGCTGGTTACAGCGTCTGTTCCTGAATCTTTCTCCGTTCTAAAGGTGTCGGTGATGAATCGTTATTTTTGGCATAAATTTACCCGTCTGACCGGCCTGTTATTGTTAATCATGCTCTCCCTGTCGGTCAGGGCAGAGCGTATCCGCGATTTGGCTTCGTTGTCAGGTGTGCGTGGTAACTCTTTGATGGGGTACGGTCTGGTCGTCGGTCTGGATGGTACAGGCGACCAGACCATGCAAACACCGTTTACGACGCAGACGCTGAACAACATGCTTTCGCAGCTGGGGATCACCGTCCCGCCTGGGTCGAGTATGCAGTTGAAAAACGTTGCTGCAGTAATGGTAACGGCAGAACTGCCGCCTTTTGCCCGTGCGGGTGAAAAATTTGATGTGGTCGTCTCATCGATGGGTAACGCCAAAAGTTTGCGTGGTGGCACACTGCTTATGACGCCGCTGAAAGGCGCGGATAATCAGATCTATGCGCTGGCGCAGGGCAATTTGCTGGTTTCCGGCGCCGGAGCTCAGAGCCGCGGAAGCAGCGTACAGGTGAATCAGCTCAACGGCGCACGTATTACCGACGGCGCAACCGTTGAACGTGAAGTGCCGATGGATTACGCCAGCCAGCGCCCGTTAAAACTGCTGCTTAACGCGAGTGATTTCTCTGTTGCCCAGAAGATTAGCGACACCATTAATCGCCGTTTCTATTCCGCAGCTGTGGCTGAAGATGCGCGGACAGTAAAACTGTATGCGCCAAATGGCGAGGCTGCCAGAGTCCGTTTTCTGGCTGCGGTGATGGATTTGTCACTGAATGCTGGTTCCGGAGATGCTCGCGTCATTATTAACTCGCGTACCGGGTCGGTGGTCATAAACCGCCATGTCACGCTTGATACCTGTGCTGTTGCCCAGGGTGATCTGAGCGTGGATATCGCCCATTCCAGTCAGGTGAGCCAACCGGATACTCCATTGGCTGGCGGACAGACGGTGGTTGTGCCGCAAACTCAAGTCTCTGTTCGTGAACAGGGCGGTTCTTTGCAACGCGTCAGCACCAGTGCCGATTTAAGTCATGTAGTACGGGCGCTGAACAGTCTCGGTGCGACGCCGAATGATTTGATGGCGATCCTGCAAGCGATGAATGACGCGGGTTGCCTGCACGCACGCCTGGAGATCAATTAATGAACAGCCTGTCAATGATATCTAATGGTGCCGCATTTGATGAACACAGCCTTGACGGGCTTAAGCGGGACGTAAAAAGTAATTCGGCAAATGGTCTGAGAGTCGCGGCACAACAACTCGAAGGGTTGTTTGTACAGATGATGCTGAAAAGTATGCGCGATGCCTCGTTGGGAAGCGGGGCGATGGATTCACAACAGTCCTCGATGTTTACTTCGATGTTCGATCAGCAAATTTCGCAGAACATCGCGCAAACGGGGAAACTTGGCTTTGCGGATCAGATGGTCGCCCAGATGGGCGGTGGTGTTCATCCGCATACCGCCACTTCTCAGCCGTATGTCCCGTCCACGTCGCATTTTAATGCGGCGCTGCCTCATTCACCGGCGCATCCTTTCTCGCTATCGCAATTAGTGCCTCGTTCTGTTCGGGAGCTACCCGAAACGGCACTACGGGAAGGGGGCGGTTTTATTTCACGCCTGCTGCAACCTGCTCTGGCTGTTGCCCGCAAAAGTGGGATCCCGCATCAACTTATTATTGCACAGGCCGCGCTTGAATCAGGCTGGGGAAATCGTGAAATCCCAACACAAAGCGGCAAACCCAGCCATAACCTGTTTGGCATAAAAGCTGCATCTGACTGGCACGGTGAAACGACGGAAATAACTACCACCGAATATAAACATGGGGTGGCGAATAAGACCAAAGCGCGATTTAAGGTTTATCCGTCCTATACAGCGGCGCTGGAGGATTACGCGTCATTACTGGTTAATAACCCGCGTTACCGACATGTCTGCAATGCCGTAAAACCAGAGGCGGCGGCAAAAGCGCTTCAGTCAGCCGGTTATGCTACCGATCCTGCATACGCACATAAATTAATTAGCATTATTCAACAAGTTAAAGGTCGGGCTGAGCATGCTGTGAATGCCTATAACACGGACCTTTCATCAATATTTTAAATACAGGCTTTAGGGAATTTCACTCAGGCCGATTTATTAGTAAAGCAGAGTTTTTATAACCTAAAGATTTCAATCAGCGTCGACATGGCGGGTACTTTATGAATTTATTATATCTGGCTCAGAATGGATTAAGCGCGGCGCAGTGTGCCCTTAACGTCGTCGGAAACAACCTGACGAATGCCGTAACGGCAGGGTATAGCCGTCAAAACATTATGCTTGGAGAAGCGGGCGGCCAGTCTACTAATTATGGTTTTTTTGGTTATGGTGTCGCCGTGGATGACGTTCAGCGCATGTATGACGGATTCCTGAATAATCAGGTACGTGGTGCAACAACAGAATTTACCACCATGCAGGGCCGCTATCAGCAGGTCAGCCAGATTGATGACATGTTAGGGGATGATACCAATAACATCTCCACGACACTTGGCAATATGTTTACGGCAATGGAAGCGGTCAGTGATAACCCGCTCGATCCTGCTGCGCGTCAGGGTGTGTTGTCGCAATTTGAAGCGCTGGCGAATCAGTATCGTTCTAACAGCAAGACCCTGAACGGCCTTGATAAAAATACCAACACGCAAATCAGTCAAAGTGTTGAAGATATCAACTCCTGTACCACTCAGTTAGCAAAACTGAATGCGGAGATCGAAAAGATTCATGGTCAAACGGGCGGAATGCCTTCCGATCTGCTCGATAAACGCGATCAACTGTTAAATAAACTGAGTACGCAGATAGGCATTAAGGTCACGGAAAATAAAGAAACGGGCAGTGTGAATGTCTCAATGCAAAACGGCATGTCACTGGTCAATGGCAGTAAGTCTTACAATTTAAAAGCCACTCCGTCAGATAAAAATCCGTCTCAGATGCAGGTTGCTTACATTGATGCCACCGGTAATCCCCAGTTGCTGGATGAAGATGCCACAACAGGTAATCTCGGCGGTTTGTTTAAATTCCGTAATACCGATCTGGTCGATGCCCGTAATCAGCTTAATCAGTTAGCGCTGAAAATGGCGTCGAGATTTAATGAGGTCAATAAAGGTGGCTATGATCATAACGGTAATCACGGTGGCGATATTTTCAGTCTCGATGCTCCGCAGGCAACAGGCTATAACTCCAATAGCGGCAGTGCTTCCCTGGGAGTGACCATAGATAACGCCTCAGCGGTTAATGCCGAAGATTATACCATCACCTGGAATGGCACATCTAATGCCTGGGAAGTGAAAAACAGCGAGGGTAAAGCCGTTACGCCAACCGTTAATCCTGGTGGTTCACTCTCATTTGACGGTATCACCGTGACGCCGACAGGAACACCTAATGATGGTGACAGTTTTACGCTGAATCCTGCTTCCGGCGCGGCAGATAGTATTAAGGTAGCGATTACCGATGGTGATGGGATTGCCGCTTCCGACTCGCAAGATGTGTCAGAAGAAATCAACAAAGGAAATATTAAGAAGTTTCTCGATATTAAGGATGAAAAGATTGTCGGAGATATGACCCTGACAGGCGCTTATGCCAACCTGGTAAGTTCTGTGGGATCGACGGTCAGCACCCTTCAGGCAGAACAGGATACCGCCGGAAAAGCCTGTGACCAGTGGGCAATGCAACAGCAGGCGGTTTCAGGGGTGGATATGAATGAGGAATACGTCAATTTACAGATGTTTTCTCAATATTATCAGGCCAATGCCGAAGTGCTTAAAACAGCTAACAGTCTTTTTGACACGTTGTTAAGCCTTAAATAATACGTCACTGACAATATTCTATTTTGAGATAATCGCTATGCGCCTTAGCACCAGTTTTATGTATCAGCGTCAGTTAGACAGTATGTCTAAAGCCATGACCAATTATAACGATCTCTCCGTGCGCCTTTCTGCCGGTAAGACACTGTTGAAACCTTCTGACGATCCAGGTCAGGCATCACAGGCGGTGATGTATCAAAATGCGCTTGCACGTCTGGGCGAGTTTGATACCGCGAGAAAATATGCCCAGGATGCCCTCGGACAGGAAGATAACAATCTGACGTCTATATCCGGCTTACTGACCGAAGACCTCTCCGGCAAAATTGTTCAGGCGGGATCTGAAACGTACAGCAAAGCGGACCGCGAAGCGCTGGCAACAGAATTATCCGGGATCCGCAGCCGTTTGCTCGACCTGGCGAACAGCAAAAACAGCGATGGGCAGTACATTTTTGCGGGCTATAAAACAGGTGCTGCACCGTTTCAGGCCGATGGCACCTACGTTGGCGGTACGACGCCAATGACACAGAATGTGTCAGACAGTACGGAAATGCAGACCAGTACGACAGGAGATGCGCTTTTCCCGACTGATGCGGGAACGGGGGATAATATCCTGCAATCCTTACAGAAGACCATTGATGCGTTAAATAATCTGCCGGAAAACCCGACCGACGCTGAACGAAAAGCGTTTGAAGCGACCATTGGGCAAACCAATACTGATGTACATAAAGCGATTGATAACCTGGGAAAAGTTCAGGCGCGTGTAGGTTCAAACCTGCAACAACTGGAGACGCTGGGAAGCAGTGCTGATACGCAGGCGATTACCGTACAGAGCCGACTGCAGGAATCAACGGGTTCTGACTGGGACACCATGATCAGCGTATTATCTGAATCAAAAATGTCTGAGTTTGCTTTAAATTCATCTATGAGCGTTTTTCAGGCAATGCAGCAGCTTTCTATATTCAAAACGCTTGGGTAAATATTTAACCCTGACCTGACTCAGGGAAGGGTAAATATAGCTATTATTACGGGTAATTGTTTACCAGTAGGGTATTTTTTACTTTGGTTAAGAAATCATGTTAAAACACTTTAATATTTCGACCTGGATGAATATCCTGCTGGGTATATTCATCTTATTTCTCGTGTTGGTATCCGGTTTGAGTTATGTGAACTCAAATAACGCATCAAGGAACTTTGACAGGGCTATCTTATCTCTGGATAAAAATGAATCCCTGATGATGGCGGCTATCTATACTCTTGACAGTTTCAGCGGAATTAATTCGCTGATGATGCACAATATTACCAAACAAGAAATTACTCAGGATGAAATAGATACTTATCGTGATGTGTTAAGTAAGTCACGTAAGTTAATCAGCCAGTTTATGGATAAGCCGTTCACCACCGAGGAAGAACATAACCGTGCGCTGGCGGTCAAGAAAAGCTTTGATGATGCTCTGGACAGAGAAACCAATAAAATGGGGTTCATCACTCATCCGGAAGATTATCCAGGTAATATCGTTGCTGACGATATGGATGTGCAACATGCGCTACGTACCAGCATTGACGCTTATCTGGATGAAGCCGCTCGTGTTACCAACAAATTTAATGTCGAGTCAGACAGAGAAACGCAAAGAATAACCACCATCTCAGTGATTACACTGTTGCTGGGTCTTATTATCTTTTTTGTGTCACGTATCTGGTTGAAACGTAACCTTTTCCAGCGCCTAGATATGGCAAAAGAAGCATTCAGAAAAATCGCCAGCGGCGACCTGAGTCATGAAACAAAAATTGGCAATCTGAATGAAATCGGTTTTATGCTGGCTGAAGTGGAAAAAATGCGATTATCGTTGACGGAAACCGTTAATGGCATCCGTGCCGGCGTGAAGCAGATTTACCACAATGCCCATGAAATTGCTAATAGCAACAATGACTTGTCATCACGTACAGAAGAGCAGGCTTCTGCACTCCAGCAAACTGCTGCCAGTATGGAAGAGCTAAAAATCACCGTTCGTCAGAACGCCGATAACGCGCATAGCGCCAGACAACTCGCGGAAAGCGCCAGCATTAGTGCACGTAATGGCGGTGATGTGATGAGCAATCTTGACGGTATTATGCGTGAAATATCAGACAGTTCCCGTCAAATTGCGGACATCAACGGCGTTATCGACAGCATTGCGAATCAAACCAATATTCTGGCGTTGAACGCGGCAGTAGAAGCGGCGCGTGCAGGTGAACAGGGGCGCGGATTTGCCGTTGTTGCCGGTGAAGTTCGCAACCTGGCTAAACGTAGCGCAGATGCAGCAAAAGAGATTCGTTTGCTGATCAATACTTGTGTCGCCAACATGAATACCGGTTCTCAGGAAATGGTTGTCGCCGGGGAATCGATGAAAGAGATCGTCAAATCTGTCATTCAGGTTACCGATATCATGGCAGAAATTACCTCAGCCTCTGATGAGCAAAGTATTGGCATAAGCCAGATTGCGCAGGCAATCAATGAAATGGATCTGGTTACGCAACAAAATGCGGCTATGGTGGAGCAGGCAGCTAAAACTACCAGTGATGTCGAAACCAATGCCGGTGAACTGGATAATATGGTTTCTTCTTTCGTTGTCGAAGAAGAAAAAGATAAACGTTCTTGGAATGTTAAAAAACAAACCAGAAAGCATTTATTACCCGATGTAACGAAAAAAATACCAGTCCAGTCGGATGATGAGTGGGAATCGTTCTAAATTAAAATAATAGTAAAATACATATCAGGATAATTATTAGGTATATAAAAGATGAATTTACCTTTGATTATTGAACTCCTGATATGTTTCACTTTAATCGCTTTTATCAGGCTATGTGATTGCCCGGGAATGTCGAATAATAAGCCTTCATTGCAATAATACGGAATATGGTAAAGTGAAGGGGTTATATAATCTGGCTGTAACATATAATAAGAGTGATTTATGGGCGCAATTTGGCGGATTGGTTCGCCACGAAGCCCTTAAATTGCAAGCTCGACTCCCTGCCGGTGTTGAACTGGATGACCTGATGCAGGCAGGTGCAATAGCAGTGATGAACGCAGTCGATCAGTTTGATCCCAGTATGGGGGTGAAACTGAAAGTTTTTCTGGCGCAGCGTGTTCGCTGGGCATTCATTGATGAACTGCGTGAAAATGACTGGGCGCCGCGCCGCATAAGACGAAAATCGCGTGAAGTTAGTGCCGCGATTGCCCGCGTGGAACAGCGAACCGGCAATGCAGCGACCGAACAGGAAGTCGCAGCGGAACTGGAAATGTCACTGCAGGATTACCAGACTGTTTTACAGGAAACAAACTCAAGCCTGATATGTTCGCTTGATGAGCTGATGGAAGATGGGGCTGAAGGGTTTGAACTTTCTGAATTTCAAACTGATGAGGAAAATCCTCTGAACGATATTCTGCGTAAGGATCTTATGCAGAAAATTAGCGAAGAAATTCAGTTGTTACCCGAGCGGGAGCAGTTTCTATTAAACCTGTATTATCAGCAGGATCTTAATATGAAAGAGATTGGCCTCTTGTTATCTGTGACAGAAACACGCATCAGCCAATTACACAGTCAGACAATCAAAAGATTAAGAGCACGGCTTGAAATGCATGCAGATATTAATCTGCAATAACTTGATGTCCTGAGGTTGGTCATTCAGTTACAGATATTATTATCTAATATGTGATTGTCGTACCTCCTGTACAGATATGCAACCATGAGCATTCGCCTTCGTGATTTTATTACCACGAGAGAAATTTCTCATTGTCGTTGTTTACGCTGCCGTCGGGATGTTCGGTAGTTTTTCATCGTAGTGAACATCTCTGTCAGCCTTTTTCATACCGGGCATGACCGATGGTAAGGAGCGAACATGCTTGTTTTATTAGGATATTTTGTAGTTTTTGTGACTGTGTTTGGTGGTTATGTCCTCGCCGGAGGATATCTGATGTCATTATATCAGCCTACCGAATTTTTGATTATCGCAGGTGCTGGTCTGGGTGCATTTATCGTTGGTAATAATGGCAAGGCTATTCGTTCAACTATAAAAACATTTCCTGTCTTATTCCGGGCTAAGGCACTTTATTCAAAAGAAATGTACATGGATTTACTGGCCATGATGTTTTTACTGCTAAGTAAAGGACGTCAAAAAGGGCTAATGTCACTGGAAAATGATATTGAAGATCCTGAAAGCAGTGATATTTTTTCCTCTTATCCCCGCTTATTGAAAGATAAAAGCGTGATGAATTTTATGGTTGATTACCTGCGGCTGATGATCAGTGGCAGTATGAACGCCTTTGAAATGGAATCTTTAATGGATGAGGAAATTGAAACCTGCGAAATGGAATATGAAACAACGGTTCACAGTTTGCAAACTGCAGGTGATGCTTTACCGGCATTCGGTATTGTGGCAGCCGTTATGGGGGTCGTAAACGCCCTGAGCGCAGTAGACAAACCCGCTGGTGAACTCGGCGCTTTGATAGCCCATGCGATGGTGGGAACCTTTTTAGGGATCCTGCTGGCTTATGGTTTGGTGCTTCCGCTGGCGTCTCTGTTACGACAGAAAAGTGCCGAGCAAATAAAAATGCTTCAGTGTATTAAAACCACGTTGCTGTCATGTATTCATGGTTCTGCGCCGCAAATTGCGGTTGAGTTCGGTCGAAAAACGCTCTTTACCAGCGAACGTCCGGGCTTTGCCGAGCTTGAGGAACATGTTCGCCAGGCGAAATATTCGGCCAATAATTCGTCCACAGGTGAGGCACCATGAAGAACAATGGGACCGGCAACATTGTTGTCGTAAGGCGCTCAGGGAATAAAAAAGAAGGTTTACATGGTGGCTCATGGAAAATCGCTTATGCCGATTTTATGACTGCCATGATGTCCTTTTTTCTGGTTATGTGGCTGGTTTCTTCCTCCACGCCAGAGCAGCGTCATCAGCTTGCAGAGTATTTCAAAATACCTATCGGCGTCCCTATGGCCGAACATGGCGACAAAGATACTCAGAGCCAAAGTATTATTCCTGGCGGTGGCGAGGATGTTGTTCATCAGAATGGGGAAGTTCAGAAAGCTGTTTTGCAAAAGCAAGAAGATCATTTCTATTCGGGAAATAAAACGCTGAAGCATGCTGAGTCAAAGCTGCACGACATCATGAAGACGGATGCCCGTCTGAACAAATTCCGTTCAAATTTACGCTTATCGTTGACCCCGAATGGACTGTTGATACAGATAACGGACAGCCAGGAACGCCCGATGTTTAAAGTCGGTAGCTGGACACCGGAAACCTATATGGTCGGAATTCTGGAGGCATTAGTGCCTGTTTTGAACCAATTACCGAATCACATAATGGTAACCGGACATACTGATTCGTTGCCTTATGCCGGCGGTGAAGCAGGCTATAGCAACTGGGAACTTTCCGTTGATCGTGCTAACGCGGCGAGAAGAATACTTATTAATCATGGACTGGAAGTTGGCAAATTCTTACAGGTTGTCGGTGATGCTGACAGTATGAATCAGACCGGTACAGCGAAAGACGATCCCGTCAACCGTCGCATCAGTATCCTCGTGCTGAGTGAAGAGAAAGAAAAAGAAATTATGAACGAGGATAAGTTGCTTGACAGTGATGTGACAGCACAAAAACTCTCTGTGCCATCCAGTAAACCTGGTATTGCTCCATCCAGCAAACCTGGTACAGCCAACTCGCAGTTACACTCAGCGTCCGAAATTCCTGTTCAGGAGAAGACGAAATAAGATGGATATCAGCGATTTTTATCAGACTTTCTTTGATGAAGCCGATGAACTATTGGCAGATATGGAAGGGCATTTGCTCGAGCTTAATCCGCGAGCGCCTGATAAGGAAAGCCTGAACGCCATCTTCCGGGCCGCCCATTCGATTAAAGGCGGCGCGGGTACATTTGGTTTTACCATATTACAGGAAACGACACATATTCTGGAAAATATTCTGGATGATGCCCGCAGCGGAAAACTCCAGCTCAATGAAGGCATCATTAATCTTTTTTTGGAAAGTAAGGATATTATGCAGGATCAACTTGATGCATATAAATCTTCCCGCACGCCGGATGAGGACAGCTACCGATATATTTGTGAGGCGCTGAGACAGTTAGCCCTGGAATCCAAAGAGGGCTCTGTAAACAATAGTCATCAGGCCGAGCCGATAAAAGAAAGTAAAAAAGATACGGGAACGGGAGAAGATGTTTTAAAGATTACCCTCAAGGATCTAGGCGAAAAGGATTTCGAACCTCTTGTTGAGGAGCTTAAGAATCTTGGCATGTTGCAGGATCTTAAAATTGAAAAAAGCAGCCTGCAGGCTCGTATGCTCACCACTACCGCTGCGGATGATATTCTGGCGGTATTATGTTTTATTCTGGAACCAGAACAAATCACGATTGATGTTTGTGATGAAGATTTTGTAGAAAATACCTGTCTGGATGCAGACGGTGTTGCGAAAGAAACAAACGATAATGGTTTTTCTGCGACAAACAGTTCCCCGATTGGCGCTGCGCCATCAAGAAAACTGCGTAGCGCCAGCGAATCCCGTAAACAAAGCACTGAATCCGGTAGTATTCGTGTCGCCGTAGAAAAAGTAGACCAGATAATTAACCAGGTCGGTGAACTCATTATTACCCAGACCATGTTGACACAGTTATCTGCGGGGCTGGATCCTGCTCAGTATGACTCGTTGATTAATAGTATTGCGCAACTCGAACGTAATGCCCGGGATTTACAGGCATCGGTGATGTCGATCCGTATGATGCCAATGGAATATGTCTTCAGCCGTTTTCCCCGTTTAGTTCATGACCTTGCTAATAAATTAAATAAACAGGTAGAGCTGACGCTGTGGGGCGGTTCTGCGGAACTGGATAAAAGTTTAATCGAGCGAATTATCGACCCGCTGACTCATCTGGTACGCAATAGTCTGGATCACGGTATTGAACCGATTGATGTCCGGCTAGCTAATGGTAAACCTGCTACCGGTAGCCTGACGCTATCGGCAGAGCACCACGGCGGTAATATTGTTATCGAAGTCGTGGATGATGGCGCCGGGCTCAACAGAGAAAAAATTCTAGCTCGCGCTCATGCGCAGGGCGTCGCTATTAGTGATAACCCCAGCGATGAAGAAGTCTGGATGCTCATTTTTGCAGCAGGTTTCTCCACCGCAGAGAAAGTTACCGATGTCTCCGGTCGTGGCGTTGGTATGGATGTCGTGAAACGAAACATTCAGGATATGGGCGGTCATGTGACAATCCATTCAGAACAGGGGCGCGGAACCACTATCCGAATAATATTACCTCTGACGCTGGCAATTCTGGACGGCATGTCTGTACGCGTTGGGGCTGAAATTTATGTTCTCCCTCTTGGCGCGGTGATGGAATCACTGATGTTACTGGAAATGCCGCTAAACAGAATGTCCGGCGGTGAGTTGGTATTGAAGGTCAGAGAGGAATATCTGGCCCTCATCGAACTGAATCGTCTTTTCGGTATCCAGAGTGATTTACAGAGTGTAAATGAAGGTATTGCGGTCGTCGTGCAAAGCGCAGGTATTCGCTATGCACTACTGGTGGATCAACTGATTGGCCAGCATCAGGTCGTCGTCAAAAATCTCGAACAAAACTATCGTAAGGTGCCGGGAATTGCTGCCGCCACTATTCTGGGGGACGGCAGCGTAGCTATGATCCTGGATGTTGCTGCGCTTTATTCCAGAACATCAATGACGCCTGCAATAGTGGATTCCGGCAAGGTTCTCAATTAAGGGAAACATTATGAAACTCACAGATAATGATAAACAATCGGCAAAAGAAAATGTCGGTAATGAATATTTGATTTTTACTCTTGGGCAAGAAGAGTATGGAATCGAAATATTAAAAGTACAGGAAATTCGCGGCTACGAACGCGTTACGCGCATTGCGAATACCCCTGATTTTATTGCCGGTGTGACAAACCTTCGCGGTGTTATTGTGCCTGTCGTTGACTTTCGCGTTAAATTTCATCTCGACACGGTCGCTTTTGATGAAAACACGGTCGTTATCGTGCTAAGTTTTTCTAACAAAATCGTTGGGATAGTCGTCGATGGTGTCTCTGATGTGCTCTCTTTGTCACCCGAACAAATTCGTCCGGCACCTGATTTTAGTGGCGCAAAATTAGCGACAGATTATTTGCTTGGCTTAGGTACGCTTGATTCCAGAATGCTTATTCTTGTCGATATTGAAAAATTGCTTAACAGCGAAGAAATGCAATTGGTTGAACGTACAGCAGAAGTATCAGTTGACTAAAATGTTGCTTTAGTAATTTTCATGCTTACAGGTCAGGTGCATAATGATTTTTTCATCAAAAATCAGCGAGAAGCTCAGGTTTTTACCTGACTCATTATCTCTAAAAACAACTTTTATTATTGCCGTTTCTTTTGTTGTTTTACTCTTCACTATGTCAAATATTATAACGTTATATCACTTTATTGAGATTAAGAATAACGTTTTCAGGTTAACGACAGGTTTAGATCAGATCAATAAATTATCAAAGACACGGCAAGCGCTTGAACTTGTCTTTGAAGAATGGGATTACCGTGATAATAGTAAATCCATGCATAACATGGAGTCTGCTAAAAATTATTTTCATGAGTATCTGAATATAATTTCTGATGATACTAAAGTTGGTTCGAAATCCACTCAGGCAATCAGTAATGCTTTTGCAAATGTTGAAAAGGCGTTTAGTTCTGGTCGACTGAGTGAAGTGCAAAAAGAGGTCGATAATTTTGTTATTCAGGAAAATGCTCTGGATGATTATGTCTATAAATATGATGAACCTGAAGCTAAGGACATTATTAATTGTCTGATAACTGACTCTTATTATGTTAGTATACTCTCTTTTGGTTTTTGGATAATATTATCGGTTGTTGGCTGGCTATGGTTAAAAAATAAAGTATTCTCACGCTTTGAATACATTAAAGAATGCTTTTCTTTAATTTCTAATGGCGAGCTTAATCATACCTTAGACATTGGTCAGAAAAACGAAATTGGCGAGGTTATTGAGCAACTGGACAGCATGCGGCTCAATTTAAGCAACATCATTACAACGTTTAAAAATTCAATTGCGCTAATTAGCGACAGTACTGATGAAATGGCGCATGGCAACAGCGACTTGTCGAGTCGTACCGAGGAGCAAGCGAGTGCATTACAGCTTACGGCTGCCAATATGGAAGAGATTAGTACAACGGTAGCGCATAATGCTGACAACGCCAAAAGAGCTAATGAATTCGCCAGTGCCGCCAATACGACGGCACAGGAAGGGGTAACGGCAGCGCAAGAGGTTACGGAAACCATTCATACCATCGAACAGAGCGTTAAAAAAATATCTGAAATTAACAAAGTCGTGGATGATATCGCTCGTCAGACATATATCCTGGCGCTTAACGCTGCTGTTGAAGCGGCAAGAGCCGGAGATCATGGGCGTGGATTTGCCGTCGTTGCCAGTGAAGTGCGGCATCTTGCTCAAAACAGTGCCAGTGCAGCAAAAGAAATCAATAAACTGATAACGACAGCCGTTGAGCATGTCACTATGGGCAATACGCTTGCCTCCAATGCGGGTAAGACGATTAATGAAATGGTGGTTGCCATTTATGATGTCAACAACATTATGAATGATATCTCACTGGCGTCAGAAGAGCAGAGTAAGGGAATTCAGCAGGTTGCGTATGCACTCACAGAAATGGACAACGTGACGCAGCGTAATAGCATATTGGTGGGAGAATCAGAAATCATTGCGCTGAGTCTGCATGATCAGGTCAGACAATTGCAGGAAATGATCTCTTTCTTTAAACTACCGACTAATCCTTTTTGATTACCTTCTATGAACTTCAGATATAGCATTCTGACAAGGTGCTATATCTGAATCGTCGTCGATAACTACGATTACTATTCCTGGTTCTCTCGCTACAACTCCTGGTCTGTACTGGTTGATTTTTAGCAGTGTTCTTAATCTATTTATATAGGATTAATATAAATGTTTTTATATTAGTCAGGGTAAACACTTGACTTAATCTTATTAAATTTCTTAAATTAGTTTCTTTTTGCTACAGATTTAACTTATTTTGAGGTTAATAATATGGAAACAGATGCAACAATTGAAGAGGGTGTTAATATCTGCATATAACATGCCGTTTTTGGAGCTAATTTTTATGCAGAAACCTGTCGTTCGAGTGGGCGAATGGTTAGTCAGCCCTGATGTTAATCAAATCAGCCGAAATAGACGGCGAATAACACTCGAACCGCGATTAATTGATCTTCTGGTTTTTTTGGCTCATCACCCCGGTGAAGTCCTTACACGCGATGAGTTGATTGACCATGTATGGAAGCGAAATATAGTCACCAGCCACGTTGTGACGCAAACTATTTCTGAGTTGCGTAAGTCATTAAAAAATGACGATGATGATGAGAATAATGAATATATCATTACTATCCCTAAACGTGGATATAAACTCACCGCGCCGGTAACATGGTGCGCTGAAGAAGGGGAGGTGACGGCATCCTTATCCCCTGAACAGCCCGACATTGTGTCAGATACGCCGCTACCGACCAATACTCCCATCATTACCGCGCCTCGATTATCTGACAATCAACTGCGTAAATATCATCATCTCCGTGTTTTTATCGTTTGGGCTATCTTTTTACTGGCTGTGCTTAGTTGTGTATTTATGGTTGCAAAAACAGCAATTAAATCTAATTTAACGACGACCAATACTCAGGTTCTTCTGAACCCACTTGATATAGACATCCACCTTGTTAACGGAAATGCATGTAATAACTGGAATTTGCAGCTTTTTTATGCTGTTGGCTTAGGAAGCCTGGTGACATCTACGCTTAACACATATTCTAATTATATGGTGCATGACAAAATAAACTACAGTGGCCATGTTTCGGGAAATTCAGGGAAAACGTTAACGCTGGAGTTTCTCAATCAACGTCACTATCGCGCACAGCAATGTTTTATGTCTGTCCGCCTGGTCGATCATGCGAACGGCGAGGTTATGCTGGATAAACGTTACTTCATTACGGGGTCTAATGAGGTTGCGATCCAGAATGATTTACTGAGCAATTTATCATCGGCGCTCTCGCTATCCTGGTCAGACAAAATGACGGAAATGATGAGCCATTATCAACCCATTAAAAGTCAGTCTCTGGCACATTTTTTTGAAGCACATCAGTTGTTAATGCAGGGGGATGCTGCATCGCTAAACAAAGCCAGTGAAATCCTCGAAGACGTGGCGAAACAGTCCCCGGAATTTACCTATGTTAATGCTGAAAAAGCATTGATCGATATTTTTCGCCATACGCAGCAGTTGCTTGATGACAAACAGCTTAAAACGTTATATGCCTCGATGGAGAAAATTCGTAACAGCCCAGGGATCAAGGATTCAGCGATTTACTATCAGATTAAAACTGTCGATTTGTTAGATCGTGGCAACGTGGAGGAGGCGTATCAGGCAATTAATCTTGGTATCAGAAATGAACTCTCCTGGCTAAACTATATCCTGCTGGGAAAAGTCTACGAAATGAAAGGCGAAAACCGTCTTGCTGCTGATGCCTATATTACCGCATTTAATTTGCGTCCTGGTGAAAACACGCTGTACTGGATTAAAAACGGAATATTCCAGACATCGCTAAACCGCATCGTACCCTACCTTGAAAATTATTCTTCAGTAGAATAAATGAAGCCTTATCATATTTTTTCTTAAATAATATGATAAGGCGTTTTTTCATGTCATCAGTCACCGTATTTATATTTTACGTAATCCATCATAAGTCAGAAAAACTACGGTTTTACCCTTAAGGAGATTGCTTTAACTGGTTGATAATCAATAAAATTTATCTTTTCATGATAACCGTAGATAATCCAGATAACCTTTATAGTTCTCTAAAAAACATCATTTATATATCGTTTATTGTTTATTCATTTTATCTTTAGGACTTCATTCTCCTGAATTAGTACCCTTTTCTGTAGTCGGCCAGTTTGCAGCGTTGTTTACATGTTGACTTGTGCCTTGAATATTAAATCCAGGAGAGTGAAAATATGAGTTCTGCCAAACAGATCGGGCTATTTGCCTGTACTGGCGTGGTAGCCGGTAATATGATGGGAAGCGGGATTGCATTATTACCCGCGAATCTTGCCAGCATTGGTGGTATTGCCATCTGGGGATGGGTTATCTCTATTATTGGCGCGATGTCGCTGGCTTATGTTTATGCCCGCCTGGCGACAAAAAACCCGCAACAAGGTGGCCCAATTGCTTATGCGGGGGAAATCTCTCCGGCATTCGGATTCCAGACGGGTGTTCTTTATTATCACGCTAACTGGATTGGTAACCTCGCAATTGGTATTACCGCGGTTTCTTATCTTTCTACCTTCTTCCCTGTATTAAATAGCCCAATTCCAGCCGGTATTGCCTGTATTGCTATTGTCTGGATCTTTACCTTCATCAACATGCTTGGTGGTGCCTGGGTTAGCCGTTTGACAACTATTGGCCTGATGCTGGTACTGATTCCTGTCGCGCTGACTGCTGTTATTGGCTGGCACTGGTTTGATCTGGCGACTTACCAGGCAAACTGGAACACCTCCGGTACGACCGATAGCCGCGCTGTGATTAACAGTATTCTGCTCTGCCTGTGGGCTTTCGTTGGTGTTGAATCTGCTGCGGTGAGCAGCGGCATGGTGAAAAATCCAAAACGCACCGTTCCACTGGCAACTATGCTCGGAACGGCAATGGCCGGTCTTGTTTATATTGCTGCGACTCAGGTTCTTTCCGGTATGTTCCCTGCAGACCGCATGGCAGCGTCTGGCGCTCCGTTCGCCGTTAGCGCCGCGACCATGTTTGGTGGCTGGGCCGCGCCAGTGGTTTCTGCCTTTACCGCGTTCGCCTGTCTGACTTCCCTCGGTTCCTGGATGATGCTGGTTGGCCAGGCGGGTGTCCGTGCGGCAAACGACGGCAACTTCCCGAAAGTTTATGGTGAAGTTGACAGTAACAACATCCCTAAAAAAGGCCTGTTGCTTGCAGCGGTGAAAATGACCGTCCTGATGGTGCTGATAACCGTGATGAACTCTACCGGTGGTAAAGCTTCTGACCTGTTTGGCGTGCTGACCGGGATCGCAGTGCTGTTGACCATGCTCCCTTACTTCTACTCCTGTGTTGATCTGATTCGTTTCGAAGGCGTCAACCTGCGCAACGGCGCCAGCCTGGTTTGTTCAGTGCTGGGTTGTGTCTTCTGCTTCATCGCTCTGTCAGGCGCCACGTCCTTCGAGCTGACCGGTACATTTATCGTCAGCCTGATAATCCTGATGTTTTACGGTCGTAAATTGCACCAGCGCGAACATGCCGCTGACGACGTTAACGGCATAGACACCCACTAATTCCCTTCCTTTATCTGTGCTCCTCTCGTTCTCCCACAACGAGACGGGAGGAGCCTGTTCTATCAGGAGATATAAATATGAACGTTATCGCGATAATGAATCAGATGGGTGTTTACTTCAAAGAAGAGCCTATTCGTGAGTTGCATTGCGCCCTCGAAAAACGGGGCTTCCAGGTTGTCTATCCAAACGACCGTGAGGATCTGCTGAAGCTGATTGAAAATAATGCTCAACTTTGCGGCGTGATCTTCGACTGGGATAAGTACAATCTTGCGCTGTGCGAAGAAATCAGCGCCATGAATGAGTACATGCCACTGTATGCGTTTGCAAATACTCACTCTACCCTGGATGTCAGCCTGAACGAGCTGCGTATGCAGGTGCGTTTCTTCGAATACGCGCTGGGCGCGGCGGAAGATATCGCCTTAAAAATCAAACAAAACACTGACGAATATATCGATACCATTCTGCCGCCACTGACCAAAGCCCTGTTCAAATATGTTCGTGAAGGTAAGTACACATTCTGTACCCCTGGTCATATGAGCGGTACGGCATTCCTGAAAAGCCCGGTCGGTAGCATTTTCTATGACTTCTTTGGTGCAAACACCATGAAGTCAGACATCTCCATCTCGGTATCTGAGCTGGGATCTCTGTTGGATCACTCTGGTCCGCACAAAGAAGCGGAAGAGTATATTGCTCGCGTGTTCAACGCTGAACGCAGCTATATGGTCACCAACGGTACGTCAACCGCTAACAAAATCGTCGGTATGTATTCCGCTCCGGCGGGCAGTACTGTGCTGATTGACCGTAACTGCCACAAATCGCTGACTCATCTGATGATGATGAGCGATATTACGCCGATCTACTTCCGCCCGACCCGTAATGCTTACGGTATTTTAGGCGGCATTCCGCAGAGCGAATTTCAGCATGAAACCATCGCCAAACGCGTGAAAGAAACGCCGAATGCCACCTGGCCTGTACATGCTGTTATTACCAACTCGACTTATGACGGCCTGCTGTACAACACCGACTACATCAAGAAAACGCTGGACGTAAAATCCATCCACTTTGATTCCGCCTGGGTGCCTTACACCAATTTCTCGCCAATTTACAAAGGTAAATGCGGGATGAGCGGTGGTCGTGTTGAAGGTAAAGTGATTTACGAAACTCAGTCTACGCATAAATTGCTCGCGGCGTTTTCTCAGGCATCCATGATCCATGTGAAAGGGGATGTCAACGAAGAGACGTTCAGCGAAGCCTATATGATGCACACCACGACTTCACCGCACTACGGTATTGTCGCATCGACGGAAACTGCGGCGGCAATGATGAAAGGAAATGCCGGTAAGCGTCTGATTGATGGCTCTATTAATCGTGCAATCCGGTTCCGTAAAGAGATTAAACGCTTAAAAGGTGAATCAGAAGGTTGGTTCTTTGATGTCTGGCAGCCAGAGCAGATTGACCAGGTTGAATGCTGGCCGCTCAATTCTGACAACGGCTGGCATGGTTTCCAGAACATTGACAACGAGCATATGTATCTGGACCCGATCAAAGTCACTCTGCTGACGCCGGGTATGACGAAAGACGGCACGATGGACGATTTCGGTATTCCGGCGAGCATTGTGGCGAAATACCTTGATGAACACGGCATTATCGTTGAGAAAACCGGTCCTTATAACCTGCTCTTCCTCTTCAGCATTGGTATCGATAAAACCAAAGCTCTGAGCCTGTTGCGTGGTCTGACCGAGTTCAAACGCGCCTTTGATTTAAACCTGCGTGTGAAAAACATGCTGCCGTCACTGTATCAGGAAGATCCTGAATTCTATGAAGACATGCGTATTCAGGAGCTGGCGCAGAATATTCATAAACTGATTTCTCACCATAATTTGCCAGATCTGATGTATCGCGCGTTCGAAGTTCTGCCTGAAATGGTGGTAACGCCGTATCGTGCATTCCAGAAAGAACTGCATAGTGAAGTGGAAGAAGTTTATCTGGATGACATGGTCGGTCGCGTGAACGCCAATATGATCCTGCCGTATCCTCCGGGTGTACCGCTGGTGATGCCTGGCGAAATGATCACCGCTGAAAGCCGTCCGGTACTGGAGTTCCTGCAGATGCTGTGTGAAATTGGCGCGCATTATCCGGGCTTTGAAACTGATATTCATGGTGCGTATCGCCAGCCCGATGGCCGTTATACCGTGAAGGTACTCAAGTAATTAAAGTGACAAGTTGATATAACAGTTTATTTCCTTCTGTCTTATATCGATCCATTGGAAGGGGCCGGTGAATACATGCTGTCGTTCACCGGCTTTATTTTTTTCCGCTGCCCATATCTGTTTTTGCACTATTCTTAATATCCATCTATTATTTTATGGCCTCACAACTAAGGTTAAATCCTGATGGTTTTCTTTTTCGTTGAATGCCAGTATGTGATAGTGCATATATAAAATCTTACTCAGAAAATCAAAGGCTATTTAAGTTATAAGGGAAAGATGTTCCCCTACTTAAGTACCACAGATAAATGTTGTTCTGTAAAAGAAACACCCGGTGTTAATCAGAGTAAACAAGGAGAAGCAAGATGGAAGGATATGAAATTACGATCAGCAACCGAAAAGTTAAGTTTAGCCATCAGGTATCGATTAGTTTTTTACTCAGTGTTATCGGTTTTTTTGCTTTTACGGCAGCAGTAATTTTGTTATGGCACAATTACAATATATAGGTAATGACTGGAAATTACGTATCACTATCAGGGATTCGATTGTGGAGATAGCTGACGTGAAGGTTTATTTTCTTTCACGTCAGCGAGTTGCATAGTCTGATGTTCACCAGACATGACCCGTTCAAACTATCACGGGGTATCAAATTGTCAAATTGTCTTATCGCTTGAGATAAGTGGGTACATTTATAATGTGGTTATTTAATTGCCTGGTCTGATTTATATCATGTAATCTGATATAAATCAGAGGGTTATGTTTTTATTTAAACACTGCACAAGCATTTAAGTCTAAATGACCAATCTCCGAAAAACAAGAGCTTCCCCCATCGCAACAATATGCTTTACCATTATCGAAACCGTGTGTTGCTGCGATATCAGTATCACTATACGCGCTAATCCAACCGTAAATTACCAGTTTCCCCCACTCTTTAAATAGCCCTCCATTGACCTGGCGATATGCAGGGGTCATTACATTATCCTGGAGTTCCACTACATGTGGCAGTTGCCCGTTTACACTTGCCACCCATAACTTGGTTTCTTCAGGGTTAAGTTTTTTCTCTGTATTGTGTTTGAAAAACTTTTCAATTGTAAAGCTATATACTGATATGCGACTAGTATTTTTATCGATTGCTTCTATATAAAATGTGTGTCCAACAAAGCTTTCATCAGCGTTATTAAATTTTACGACGCCATCCTGATTCACAGAAACAGGATTTCCGGATAAATCTTCTCTACAACGCCAGATAACGTTTCGATTATTCTTAACGTCACCATCAATTACCATTTGAAAATAAGCTTCCGGGAAAAGTGTTGTGGGGAAGTGTTTTTCTTGCATATCCTCGATGCAGTTAAACATATGACCGTTGACTAAAACATCTGTAATAATATTCATTATTCATCTCTAAAAGTTATCGATTAGTGTTACTGACATTTTTATCCACTCCTGGGATACTAAATGTACGAGGTATAGTTTGCGCTTTTTCTGGAAGAGAAGAATGTATAAGGTTATTATTTTCCCATTGTTAATAAATAACAAAGTAATTATGTGGTTGTTTGACTATTATATTTTTTATTATTTATTTAATATTATTAGTGCCGTCTGGTTATTGATGACTGGGATTGGTGACTTCACGGGAAATTCAGAGGAAAATATATCGCCGTGGGCATGACAGCGACGACAGTACGGATGTTTTTGCAATACCTTGAATTTACATGGTTTTATAGGCCGGATAAGGCGTTTACGCCGCATCCGGCAGGAAACTACGGACACTTTGCCTGTAGGTTAAATGCCAACCTTTTTTCTACACCTACTCAAGATGTCTGGCGAGCACGTCATTAATTGACTGTTCCAGCTCATCCATGACCTCTTTTGTCAGACGATTAAATTCAAAAGAGATTGTTCGGCCATTAATGCGTTTACGCGCGTATCGGTCTTTGTCATCAAAAGCCCACAGCGAAACCACCTTCGCTTTCTCTTTTTTAGGCAGCGAGATCAGCAAAGACGTTTTTTTCTGAATAAGCTTCAGCAGCTTATTTTTAATCTCATCTTCCGCAAGGCCACCTTCGCTCAGAATAAGATCAATATCTTCTGAAATTTGTTCGATCAGCGTGCTCAGTTCGACATTTTTCTCGGCGAGACTTTCGTCCACCGCCGCCAGTAATTTGTAATCGGAAAAATGAAGTTCTGACTGCACCGGGAACAGTGAAACCAGCTCCTGCGGAACGGAGGCCGCCTGCATGGCGCGGGAGACTTTGGCCGGCGACAGTTTTTCCTGTGCGGCTATCTGTTTCTGATTCAGACCAGACGCTTTAAGCGCCATCAGGCGTAACCCGACTTCACGCAGGTTATGTTCTTTCGCCGTCTGAATATCTGCCGCCAGTTTACGGGCTTCATCGGCAGATACCGTTGACGTGGTGACCAGCACTTTCAGCGGGGTATGGCACAAGATTGCCGCCGCGCGTCTGCGGGAACCATCAATAATTTCCACGCCGTCTTCCCGCTCAATGCCGATGCAAGGGAAAAACTGTTGCAGGCGGAGCGTACGGGTAATGTCTTTCAGGGACTCGCTGGTCAGCGAAGTCTGATCGCGGCCATTGATCTCCTGAATGACATACGACCCATTTTCGACTTCATTGGCCGGGATTGTACGCAGCGAAAAAGTAACATGACGCCCAGTGGAGAGGGTAAAGATTTGCTCCTGAGACGGTCCGCCATCATCCTCGTGCAGTGCAGGGGTTTTGAAGGTACGGCCTATGGTGACTCTCTTGGCGCTCATCATACACCTCCATTAGTTCTGATAAATTCAATGCGGTCGAAGACTGCCCGGGCGAAATCTTCGGCGGCGTGGCGGGCATTTTTCAACGCCTCGCTGCTGCCGATATAGGTGGCTGGGTTTGCCGAGACAACGGTGTCGAAAGACTCACCGCAACGCTCAAAGCCATCCAGTCGCGGTAACGCGACATCAAGCATATCGCCGCCAAAAATTTCTTTCGCCAGACTATGGCAAAGCTTATGGTCGGCCTTATTCGACAGTTTTGACATAAAGCCGATATTGCCTTGCAGATTACACTTCATGCCAGATTCATTAATAATTTCAACCAGTTCAGGGAGCCTGGTTAAATATTTCAGCGTCGAGTGGAAATCAACCTGCGCAGGCGGAACCGGCGTTAACAGCAGATCGGCTGAGGCGATAGCATTTTTGAGAAACGCATCAAGGTGTGGGCCGCTGTCGATAAAGATGAAATCGTAATCTTTGCGCAGTTTATCAATCACATTCTCTTTCAGCACTGCGTGAACATTCTGTCCAGGCAGGTGTTCGGCGCATAACTCATCCCAGCGAGAGGCGATAAACGCATCTTCAATTGAGGCTGGCAGTACGTCCACGCCCGGCACAATGGAAGGCACGATAAATTCTGAGAGTAGCTCCTCGCGCGATACATTTTGCAGCATGGCCTGTGCGGATGTGGCATCTACCATGCCAATGGCCCGTGTATGGTTGAGGAACATGGTTGCTGAAGATTGCGGATCGAGATCAACGACCAGGATGCGTAAGTCTTCATAAAGCAGGTGAGGGTGGGTGCGTAGCGCATGGGCCAGAGAAACGGTAGAAACCGTTTTAGACACGCCGCCTTTCAGGTTGCCGATGAAAACGGCAAATGCCGATGGATAGCGGTCGCGATATTTGGGAACCCCACGGTGATGGTAAATGTCGATAATGTTCTGAATCGACATCGCGTATTTGGTGGAGCTACCGGCGGGGCGCTTATCAAACACATAGCCGCTTTCTTCCATCTCGTTGACGGCGTAGTCCACGCTGGCGCGCGTGAGACGGGGCAGCCGGGCAAGCGCCGCCTTGGCATAGACCTGATAAAACTTGTTTTCCTGCAACTCTTCTTTCTGTGACTGAATTTGTTCGGTGAGAGAAAACAGCATTTTCTCTGAACGTTGCGCAACTTTTAACAGATGGACAGGCGTATCCATGATTTTCTGCCTTTATGCTGAAATGATGAATTTCGTCAAGAATGCTACATACAAGTGGCAATGTAAACATTTCAGATGCAATAAGGTAAAAATAGCGGGTTGCGTCTCACTTATCCGCTGAGTAGTGAGCATCTCTGGGCGTTATTCGCCAGATCGGAGTGGGGCAGAAGGCCGGGTTACGTAGTGCTGATGACGTACATAAAGCGTCTGTCTGGATAATATCGTTGTTGCGTTGCGTTCAACCTGATGGAACTCTGATAGCACTATTTTCCGACAATACGCGTCAGGGCTATAGTCCAAAAACATCGGTAATATCAGGGTATTTTTGATAAAAAAGCCTGCGCAATAAATGTTGCGCAGGCTATTGGTACGACAGAACCTTTTATTTACATAGAATAACTCCAGTAAATGGATCTGGCGCATATACGCTCCCTGTCGTACTTGAGCCGTCAGTGGCAGTTAAATACTTGTAATACATTACACTTGAATTACCAGTTTTATATCCATATGAAATAATAGTTTGTTCTGGAGCAGTGATACTGTAAGTTTCTCCGGTTAGTTTATGGCTTGCTATAAAATACTGAGTACCTTCGTATAAACCACGTATTCCGTCATGGTTCCCGGAACTTCTGCATTGATTCGGGTAACCTGCATATCGAGCCAGATTGGTCACAGGGACTTTTGCTACAGCCAGTAAGTCTATTGTAGGAGACGTTTGTGTTATGCCCGTCTCATTGTCAGTAAAGGTTAGCGTTCCTGTAACAATGCTTCCTTTGGTTACCGTTGCCATGACTGTAGTACCGTTTATCGGGATGCCATTTGTTGCTGTTAATGTCCAACGAGAGCTATCAACAGCTTTATTTCCTGCTGTGACGAATTGCACGGGCTTATTTAAAGGCAATATAAAACCGCTCATATCAGACCACTCCAGAATGCTTTTATCAACCTGGTTTAATGGTTTAATAAGCGGCGTCACGCGAGGGTATGCTTTCAAAGCAAAAGGTGCATTATTAACAGTATAAGATGCGCTTATTTCAGCGTCCGTCGTAGCATCGACAAGTTCATCGGGTTTGATGGCAATAGTAGCAATACCATCAGCATCTGTTTTACCTGCAGTTATCGTTGCATTATAGGCAACCGTCATATCTACATCAGCATCTGGCACTGGGTTGCTATATTTATCGCGCAATGTCACGCTGCACTGAAATTCTGTGCCTGCGAGTCCTTTACAGTCAGTTGCTGTTGAGTTTGTCGGATCAGCCGGGCCGGCAATAAAGCTAACTTTGCTACTTGCCGCAACTTTACTCCCACCGTTTACACTGGCCGATATTTGAACATCAGAAACAGCCTTTGAGCTGCTCATGGTGATCATGGCTTTACCGTCGGCTCCAGTGGTACTGGTACTGGCGGACAGTACCGTGTTGGCATTGTCCACACTCCAGTTCAGAGCTGCACCGCTCACCGCGTTGCCGTTGGCATCGGTGACGAGGACGGTACAGGTAACCTGATCAGTGCCATCGGCGACGACCTGGGTTTTGTCGACCTGGACGTCAGACAGGGTCGTGGTGGCAATATTACCAATCATCTTCACCGTTACGGTCTGACTGGACTGATTAATACTCGCTGTAATTTGCGACGCACCGGCTTTGGTGGCGGAATAGGTAATTTCCGCAATACCCTGGCTGTTAGTAACGCTGTAATTATTGGTCTGGAAAGTTCCTGTTGCATCATCCGAACTCCAGTTAACCCGTTGATTGGCAACTGGATGTCCGGTTTTGTCCGTTACTGTAGCTTTCAGCGTTATGTTATCACCTGCGGGCACATCCGTTGTTGTGGACGGGGTGAGCGCCGTCACAGTGGCGGTAGCCGCGTCGGCAGCAAAACTGATAGTTTCAGACGACTGATTTACGCCATTAACGGTTGCTACAGCCTGATAAGCGAGCACATCCTCTGAGGTGAGTGTTGCTGTAACCTGACCTTTGGCATCAGTTTTTTGCGGACTGCTGGTAAGATGATATTTACCTGTTGCTGGCTGAACCTGCCATGTCACTTCACTCTGGCTGACGAGGTTTTTGTATTCATCTTCCACGGTGGCGGTCAGGGTAACCACATCCTTGCCGTTCGCCGTCGCGCTGTTTTTACTGACGCTGACGTTAACCGGTTTTGCACTCTGTATATCAGGCGTGATGGTTAGCTGCACGGTTTTCTGGCTGTGGTTGTCGCTGGATGCCGTAATGGTGGTGACTTTCGCGAGCGTACTGCTGTAAGTCACCTTCGCGCTACCCTGCGCATCGGTATTCGACGTTGTTTCACTGAAAACGCCAGCGGCATTGTCAGACTGCCAGACAACAGGTTTATTCGCTACCGGGTGACCGGACGCGTCCAGAACCTGTGCAGTCAATGTGACGATACCTTTACCGGCAGCAACACTGGTGTTGTCCGCCGCCAGGTTTTGCAGTGTGGCAGACGTCGCATCTTCGGTGAACTTCACACTGTCTGATGTCGCCAGCACTCCGTTGGCTATGTGAGCAATGTTACCGCTGATCTTATGTTCCCCGCGTTGTTTTGAGGTCAGAGATACCGTCACATTACCGTTGCTGTCTGATGTGCTGGACGCCGCCGACAGAAGACCCGTGGCAGGTATTGCTGCCCAGTTGATGCTGATGCCCGACAGCGGGTTATTGTTTGCATCCACCACAGTCCACGTGAAAACAACTTCATCGGTGCCGTTAGCAAGAGCGTTCTGTTTACTGAGCTTCAGGTCGGTAAGCTGCGCGGTGCGGGTGTCGCCAATAAAGGTTACCTGCGGCGCATTAAACGCACTGCCTGCTTCTGCCTGTGCCGAGAGGCTGACCGTACCGGTTTTGAGCGCCGACAGCGTGACGGAAGCGACGCCTGAGGCACTGGTTGTTGCGCTCGGTGCTGAAAGTGTAACGCCCGTACCAGAGGCGTTCCAGGTCACTTTATGATTTGTAACCGGGTTGCCTTTAGCATCTTTTACTGCTGCGGTGTAGGTAATAAGCGCCTTGCCGTCGGCAATAGCCTGCGTTTTATCCACGGTGACATCAGTCACTTTTGCCGAAGTGCTGTCGGCAATAAAGTGCAGACTATGAGAAGCCACTGCGGCTCCAGCTACGCTGCTGGCAGAAACCACCACATCTCCGCTTGACTCAGAGGTAAGCGTTACCACGCTGTTACCACTGGCATCAGTGGTGTTCTGTGCGGTACTTAGAGTTCCCTTGCCGGACGTAATGACCCACTTCACCAGGCTGCCGGACACTGGGTGCTTGCTGGCATCACTGACCTGTGCTGTCAGTTGAATGGCATCATTCAGGTTGGCGACGGCGGTTTCTTTATTGGCGTTAAGCGAAGTCACCGCGGCGGTTCTACTGTCCGCCATAAAATGCAGAACTGGAGAAGTCAGCTTCTGCCCCTGCAGAGTGGCTGTCAGCGTAACCTCTTCCACCGCCGGAGAACTGGCCTGGATACTGACATTTCCCTGGTCATCCGTCTGGGTGGTTGTGGCAGATAACTGAGCGGTATTGCTGGTTGAACTCCAGTCTATCTGGATATTTTTTAACGGATTACCCTGCGCATCTTCAACGACGGCGGACAGCGTGGCGTAGTCCTTTCCGTCGGCCAGCAACGTGGTTTTATCCGGCGCGATGTTTTTCAGCACGGCGCTTTGGGTGTCGGCAATGAAAGTTAGCGTGGTGTTTTTTTTCGCTGCACCGTTCGCGGTGGTAGCGGAAACAGTAGTCTGTCCGGCGTGAGTGGAGGTGAAACGCATGGTCGCAACCCCCTGATTATCCGCAAGACTGTTGGTGCTGGCGAAGATCAGCGTCGGATCGTTGCTGCTCCAGTTAACCTGCGCGCCTGGCAGGATATTGCCGTTCGCATCTTTCACCGTGACCGACCAGGTCATCGATTCGTTGCCATCGGCCACGGCCTGGGTTTTGTCGACTTTACTGTCAGACAGAGTGGCGGTGGCCATATCACCGATAATATTCACCGTTATATCCCGGCTGGTTTGATTCGAGCTCGCCGTGATGTGCGTGGCCCCGGCACGGGTGGCCTTATATTTTATATCCGCAATACCCAGACTGTTGGTTTCGCTGGCATCAGCTGGCGAGAAATCGCCAGTGGTGTTATCAGAACTCCAGTAAACTATTTGCTTTGCAACAGGATGACCGCTGCTGTCAGTCACTGCGGCCCGCAGCGTAATAATATCTTTGCCCGCAATAACATCGGATGTTGTGGGAGAAGTGAGCGCGACAACACCGATAGTGGCAGCGTCGACATCAAAGCTGATGGTGGCAGACGATTTGCTCATACCGTTGGCGGTTGCCACGGCCTGGCAGGCGACCACATCCTCTGAAGCCAGCGTTGCGGTAACCCGGCCCTGAGCATCGGTTTTTTGTGGACTACCGGTAAGATGGTACTTACCTGTCGGCTGGATCTGCCAGCTAACATCCTGCTGACTGACAGGGTTCCGGTATTTATCTTCCACAGTAGCGGTCAGGGTGACCACATCCTTGCCGTTCGCCGTCGCGCTGGTTTTATTGACATTGACGTCAATAGGTTTTGCGCTCTTGATATCGGGCGTGATGATCAGCTGCACCGTCTTCTGACTGTTATTGTCGCCGGATACCGTAATGGTGGTGGCCTGCGCACGGGTGCTGCTGTAGGTCACTTTCGCGTTGCCCTGGGCATCGGTATTCGAGGTGGTTTCACTGAAAACGCCGGCGGCATTGTCAGACTTCCAGGCGACAGATTTGTTTGCCACCGGATGACCGGACGCGTCCAGCACCTGAGTGGTCAGCGTGACGCTGTCTGTACCGGCGGTGATACTGGTTTTGTCGGCATTCAGGGCGGACAGTCTGGCAGTGGCGGCATCTTCGGTGAATGTCACACTGTTTGAGATAACCGGTTTGCCGTTCACCTGGCCGGTAACCTGATGCGCGCCACGTTGTGTTGAGGTCAGGGATACCGTCACGTTACCGTTGCTGTCTGACGTACCAGTTGCGGTGGACAGGTGACCAGTGGCAGGCGTTGCGGTCCAGCTGACAATGATACCCGACAATGGATTATTGTTTGCATCCATCACCACACCGGTGAAGGTCACTTCGTCGGTGCTGTTGGCGAGCGCGTTTTGTTTACTGGCCTTCAGGTTGGTAAGCTGCGCGGTGCGGGGGTCACCGATAAAGGTGACCTGCGGCGCATTAAACGCCAGACCGGCTTCTGCCTGTGCCGAGAGACTGACCGTACCGGCTTTGAGTGCTGACAGCGTGACGGAAGCGACGCCTGAGGCGTTGGTTGTTGCGCTTGGTACAGAAAGCTTAACGCCAGCAGCGGAGGTATGCCATGTCACGTTATGGCTGGCAAGGGCGTTACCTTTATCATCTTTTACCGTCGCGGTGTAGGTTACAGACTCTTTTCCGTCGGCAATGGCCTGTTTTTTATCCACGGTAACGTCGGTGACTTTTGCCGAAGCACTGTCAGCAATAAAGTGCAGGCTGTGAGAAGCCACTGTGCTACCGTTTTCGGTGCTGGCAGTCACCACTACATCTCCGCTTGAGGCGGATGTAAGCATGACCACGCTGTTGCCACTGGCATCGGTGGTGTTCTGCTCTGTGCTGAGTGCACCCTTCCCGGACGTAATGGCCCACTTCACCAGACTGCCGGACACCGGGTGCTGACTGGCATCACTGATTAGTGCAGTCAGTTGAATGGCATCATTCAGGTTGGCAACGGCGGTTTCTTTATTGGTGCTAAGCGATGTTACTGCTGCGCTTTTATTATCAACCGTAAAATGCAAGGTTGGGGAGGTCATCTTCTGTCCCAGGAGGGTAGCAGTCAGTGCCACATCTTCCACAGCAGAGGAGCTCACCTGGGTGGTGGCTTTGCCATCATCATCCGTCAGCGCGGTTGTCGGGGTAAAATGTGCGGTGATGCTGAGGGTACTCCAGTCGATCTGGACATTCTTTAATGGGTTACCCAGCGCATCTTCCGCAATAACGGTCAGCGTTGCGTTCTCTTTCCCGTCGGCCAACAGTGTGGTTTTATCCGGCGTGATGTTTTTCAGCACGGCGCTTTTGGCGTCGGCAGAAAAAGTCAGTGGGGCGGAGTGCTTCGCTGCCGCTTTACTGGTTGCCTCGTCTCCGGTAGTGGCGGAAACGGTAACCTGTCCGGCACCGGTGGAGGTGAGAAGCATGGTTGCCACGCCGTTCGGATTGGTCTGGCTCTGGCTGCCAGCCAGATGCGCAGTGGTGCTACCTGCGCCAAGAGCCCAGTTCACGGTCTGCTCTGGTAACGGGTGGTTGCTGGCATCGGTTACGATGGCCTGCAGGGTGATGATGTCCTGACCATCGGCGATAGCGGCAGTTTTATCGCCATCAATCTGACTGACCACGGCGCTGGCGTTATCTGCAATAAACTGAATTGCTTCACTTTTAACTACTTCGCCGTTATCAAGATGGGCGCTGATTGTTGCGCTCAGAAGTTGGGTGCTGCTCAGTGAGATGCTGGCATTCCCCTTGTCATCGGTGAGAACGGACGTTGCCGACAGGATCGCCTGTGCATTATCCGTGGTCCAGGTCACGGGAACGCCTGGAACCGGATTACCCGTCGCATCCACGACGTGCGCCGTAAGATTTATGGCATCTTTGCCGTTAGCCAGGGCTGACGTTACCGACGCGGTTATTCCGTGGGCGGCGAAACGCTCGCTGGCGGCGGGAGATTCGAGGGTAATGGTAGTGCCGCTAATCTTCTGGGTTTTGTTATAGAAAACATCGACAGTTGCCAGCCCAGGAATATTACTGGCATGGAAGGTACTGACATACACGCCGGGCGAGGGTTCTTTAAACGCCGAGATACTGGCTAGCGTCTGCGCTGGTGTGGTTACCGGAGGGAGAGTCGCTTTCTTTTGCAGTCTGGCTTTCTTTTGTGGCTTTTGTTGTTTTGGGGCGCCTTGCGTGATTTGAGCGCTGAGGTTGGCTGCTTGTCCGGTGATTTTCTCACCACTGGCGGTGGTCAGCGTTACGCTAATCGATGTGCTGCTTGCCCCATCCGCTGGCAACGTTGTTTTAGCGGCGCTGACGGTGGCGATTGCTTGTTGAATATTAAAACTATCAACCTGCACAGTCATGTACGCCAGAGGTGACTGGTTACCTTTCGTATCCAGAGCCGTAGCGGAAACAACATAGACATTCTTCACGGCGTTGCCGGTATGATAATGCGGGAGCGTGACGGACCAGGCGCCATTTTTCTCGCTGATGTTGCCGCCGTTTTTCAGCAGACTCTCGGCCTGCCAGTGGATGTGATCAAGTGGATATTTGCTCTTCACCTGCACATTTACTGGTAGAGTCATTGATTCAGTGCCGGAAATTTTATCCTGCAGGGTCAGCCAGATAACCTGCTGCTTACGGTACTCCAGTACAATGTTATTGTTTCTGTTCACCAGCTCGTAGCGGCTACCCATCAGCGTTCTGCTGGCGCCGACCGCTTCTGGATCGAGGTGGCTAGCCAGGGACTCGCCCATCTTCCAGTTAAGATTGAGATTTACCTGGATGTCGTTCTGATCACCTTTACCCATTTTCTGGTTCAGGCCCACGGTCATTAGTGGGAATGGTGTGTAGCTGACGCCCAGCGTCATGGCCCACGGGTCGCGCAGGCGCTTGTCACTGTTATTCTGCGAGAGCGCCACTTCCTGACCAAAGTACTGTTCCCACGCCAGTTCTGCACCTAACTGTGGATAAACGGGTAAATACCCCTCGGCGCGAATGTCATAACCATTGGCGACGCGTTCCTGATAATCGTCATAACGTTTTGAGTTTTTCCAGCCGGAAAGTCGGCGATAGCCGTTTGCGCTCAGGCGGAAGAAATCGCTGCCCAGTTCCGCTCCGACGCCCAGACGCTGGTGTTTATTACCAGAGATTTGTTGATCGTAAAAAGTGTTGACGCCCCACATCCAGTGGTCAGCGAAGTAGCGATAACCAATACCGATATTGGCGATATCGCGATCATCATTGCGGCGGGCTCCAACCTGGGTAAACACGAGATCCTGCTTCTTGTTGTCGTAAAGAGGCACCAGGAGATCCACGCTGGCATTATTGAGTGCCATTTTGCGGTCCAGGCTCGCGTTAACTTTGGCGGTTCCGAACTGCTGCAACCACTGCTGCACTTCACTGGTTGCAATCGAAGACGTGCTGCCGATAGCTGAGGAGATCAGCGCATCTGTTCTGTTGCTCTGCTTTAATAATTCAGCCGTGCTGGTAATTACCGAGGCGATTTTTTTATCGTCACCCTCATTCTGTTCCGCCGCTTTTGTAGTACGTTTCCCTTTTTCTTCTTGTCTGGACTTATTCTCCGGCGAATTCGTTGCCGCCTGAGCAGGGAACGTAAAGACAAAGGAGTTCATAAAAATAACCGTGAGCTGCAAAAATATTTGCAGGCAGGCCGTGAGTCTTTGTTTCATAATAACATCAGTCTGTTGTTTGAAATTTGTTAATAAACGGCGGACAGTATTTAAATATATCTGGGCCAATCTTCCTTAAGGTACTTTTTGTTCTGTCCAATTTTCCTGAAGCAGGCGGCGGAACAGCGTATGGCTGACGTTTATTTGAACGCCGGTGGTAATGTGTTTAATTTATGTCTTCTGACCTGGGAGGTGATAGAGACTAAAGAATATTAATGAATTTTTGTTAATAATGGAATATTCGGATAGTTGTGATTTTATATGTGTTTTTCAATGAAAACATACTGTTATGCATAACAGTTGCTATAATTCCTGGTGGTGTTGTTCTTAACAAGAAAATATAGGTATGGTTGCTATGTAAAATCACAGCATAAAATTCCATTATTAGTGCATTGGTTGGTGTGAATGCTATTATTATTTATCTTTGTGCTATGACTATATTTATGTATATCAGTGACTTAACTTTCTTTGGTGTCGCGTTTTATATTGAATTATGTTGTTTGGGTTTTTATTTTTATTAGGGGGTTTACCTTAATTTGTTTTGATGCCAATGAGCGTTCTATTTTAAAAGGTGGAATAACCACGTAATTCTGCATAATTTGATTGATTGCAGTCGCGGGATGTATGGCATTATGGGCCGTAAAAATATCATAGTCCAATCAGGTTAAATATATCCATAAATGGCAGCATTTCCATCATTTAGTTAGCGATAATTGTTACTGCGCTATAACTGAAAAATTTATCGGTGTGCTGATGTCAGTCAGAAGGCATATCCACCAGGTTATAAGGATAAGAGCGATGTTTAAAAGAGTATTACTTACCGGGGCCGGTTTGCTTGCATTGGCACCATCTACATACGCAGCCCAGAGTATCAACTTTTCTCCTGATAGTGTGTCAGTTGAAACATCCCTTTCGGTATTAAACGGCGAGTCTCGCGAGTTTGTTTATGATGAAGGGGCTAAAGCAAGCCAGCTTAACTGGAAAATTAACAATGCGCCGATTATTAAAGCTGGCATTACCTGGGAGCCATTATCATGGTTGTCGCTGAATGCAAATGGGTGGACGACGCTGGCATCTCGCGGTTCAGGCATGGATGATTATGACTGGTCTTATCCGTCACAAAGTCACTGGAGTGACTGGTCAGGCAGCCCTGATACGCATCTGAATTTTGCCAACCAGTTTGATCTGAACGTTACTGGCTGGTTGCTGAAAGAAAATATCTTTAAGCTCGGTGCTTTGGTGGGGTATCAGGAAACTCGTTTTAGTTGGCTGGCTGAGGGCGGGCATTATTCCTATGATAATGGCGCGGAGGTGGGCGATTTCCCGCGCGGTGAACGTACCATTGGTTACCAGCAGAAATACCGGGTGCCTTACTTAGGGCTGACGGGGAAATATGTTTACCAGGATTTTGATATCACTGCACAGTTTAAATTCAGTCCGTGGGTAGAAGCTCGCGACCACGATGAGCATTACATGCGTGACCTGAGTTTTAACGAAAGTGCCAGTAATTCAAACTATTACTCAGGAACTATCAACGCGGGATATAACATTACTTCCCAGGCTCGTGTCTTCACTGAATTGAGCTGGACGCGTTTCTCTGAAGGCAGGGGGGACTCAACTGTGCATGATAAAGTCACCGGTGATTCTGAACATTACAATGATGCTGCAGGTATTCAAAACTATAACTACGCCATTGGTGCAGGGATTGAGTACCGCTTCTGATGGTTAAATGCGTCTTCAGGGGGCAGTAAACGCCCCCGAGTTTAAATAAAAATTACGTAGTTACAACATCCTGATAATTTCCCCATCCGTTGCAGCAGCCGTCTTGCCAACATTAAGTACCTTTAGTCAGTAACACTCTGGTGAAAAATTCAGTTATCCAGTATGTATAGCAATTGCTACACAGCAATAATCTGCTATGCTGTATAGCAAATGCTATACGGAGTGTTACCATGAAATCAGATGTCCAACTCAACCTTCGCGCCAGAGAATCCCAGCGGGCGCTGATAGATACGGCAGCAGAAATTCTGCATAAGTCGCGCACGGATTTTATCCTCGAAATGGCTTGCCAGGCCGCAGAGAATGTCATTCTTGAACGCAGGGTATTTAATCTGAACGAGGAGCAGTATGCCGAGTTTATCGATATGATCGATGCACCGGTAGAATCTAACCCAGCATTAGAAAAACTTCTGGCAAGGAAACCACAGTGGGATTTGTAACTCAGCCTGAACCTTTATCGAGTTCTCATCAACTTGCGGAATTTGTTAGCGGTGAGGCTGTTCTGGATGAATGGTTAAAACACCGGGGATTAAAGAATCAGGCGCTTGGGGCTGCGCGGACGTTTGTTATCTGCAAGCAAGAGACAAAACGTGTAGTTGGTTATTACTCACTTGCAACCGGTAGTGTGAATCATGTCGAAGCAACGGGAAATATTCGCCGTAATATGCCTGACCCCATACCGGTGATTATCCTGGCTCGTCTGGCGGTCGATCTTTCGTTCCACGGTAAAGGACTGGGCGCCGATCTGCTTCATGATGCGGTATTGCGATGCTACAGAGTCGCTGAAAATATCGGCGTTCGCGCCATTATGGTTCATGCGCTTACTGACACTGCCCGACGCTTTTACCTGCATCATGGTTTTAAAGCATCACAAACGCAGGAGAGAACGTTGTTTCTCCGACTGCCGTAATAATGGGGGCAAGGGAGATTGAAATGTGCATACTGAGGGCTTACAGATGTGTTATTTAACATAATCTTTGTTATATGTACTTTAAAATCAATAAGTTACTTGTTTATACGATTTATTGTAGGCACTTAGGCATGGCTTGCGATAAATGTCACTCGGCCCAGTCGGTTAACAGAACAGCAATATAGAACATTAAGCGCGATAGATCAGTTATAGACGCGGACGGCGCTGTTGAGTGTCTGCTGTGAAGCAGACATTTAATTAAATAAATGACGGGTTAACGATATTGCTCGTTCTCCACGGTTTCCGGATTTTAAGCAAAGCTTTTTGTAAGTTATCAATTGTCACAGATCCAAGAGCAATCCTACAACGCTTATAGCGTTTATGCCTTGGGGTATACCCTAACTGTGCGACCATCGCTTACCACAAGCGAAAATTTCAGTTTCATCTGGCGTGAGCCAACAACAATGGATAGCGGGTCCGTTGGGTTTCGATCACAGGTAGTTACGGTTAATCATCTTCTGCTGTACCAAGGGATGAAAAGTCTCAGGGTTCCTCCCCAGAATACGCCATCAATAAGTCCTGTTACACCGCCAAATAACATACAAAAACTTGCGGATGACCGTAATCCCGGTTGCAGATAAATGGCTGAAGTAAGTATGAACTTCATGCAAAAAGTAATCACAATCAGCCCCAGGGTCAGCGGCGTCCCAGCCCTGATAATCATGCCCGGATTATCTGAATCTCTCAGCGGTGGCTGTAAGCGCCACAACCTGTATCCAAGAGCGGTGCCTGCGAGCAGTCCTGCTGCCATCATTGAAAGGCTTGCGCCAGCAAGTGCTGTCTCAGTGATAACACCATATGCCCCCCAGACAAGAAAAAGCACTGGGAGAAAAAACAACCGCCTGATTGTCATCTCCCGGACATAAAGAGCAGCAAAGCCGCGTCGCAGTAAAAAAGCCAGCAGGATCCATACCCAGACAGGTGTATCTCTTAAAAAGATTGCAATATTCATAAGTTGTCCCAGTTACGAAAGTTAATCTTTTTCAGTACAGGTGAATCGGCAAACCATTACTTTTCAGTGGTATTGTTATTCGATATTTTATTTCCTGACCGAAGAATTTTCTGCAACCTGCGTTGTTGCCATAAGGCGATTTTCCCTCGCATGATAAACACGCGTATTCCCCTGAGTATGACAAGTCCTCCCCATATAACAGCTACCACGACGGACCAGTAACTTTCCGGGGTAAATAGATAGTTAATTATCATTAATGCTGTGCATACCAGAACAGCAGTAACCAGAATCCGATAAAACCGGGTTTCCTGTGCTACCTGAATTTTGGCTTCGCTGATGCGTTCATCAAGAGCCTGGCTGGCAACGTAAGTCTCTTCCGAGAGATCAGAAACATTTATATCAAAGGCTGAAGCGATCGCACTGAGTGTTTCCAGACTCGGCTTCTGGCCTTTTTCAGTTCGCTGCACAGTCCTTACAGAAAGAGAGGCGACTTCAGCCAGTTGTTCCTGCGACCATGCCTTTCTCAGACGATATGTTTTCACCTTTTCAGCGACAGTCATCATTGTTCCCGTTCTCTGCAATGTCTGTGACAATAATACTTGCACATCAGTCCGGCACCGTATACGACACCACCATGACAGCAAGGCGACACGCCAGTGTCATAAGGTCGGCCCCCTGCACATTCAGTTGGGTCTGGAGCTGGGTGACAGCCGCAGCTTCCCGATCTTTCCGTCGACTTCCAGCATCAGCGGAACGTCTGAATTTATGCTGAATATAGAGAAACTGAAGTAAAAGAGGTGCAGGATTATCCCTTACTGGTGATGCCGCAGTAATGATGATTATCTCGTCATATCCGGATTCCGGTCACAAGGTTATGCTCCGTTTTTGTGGATAACCAGGTGTCCGTCAGCATGGCTCAACATATCATTCACCCGGCATAGTGGATTACCTACATACGGCTCACGAGTCCTGTGACCAGTGTCTGTCATGATGATGGATGCAGGGCTACCTGCGGCAAACTCTGATTCAGCCATGAAGCACACTATACCGGGTGCGCACTTTCACTGGATCCACTGCACAGGGTACAGTTTTCACTTCAGTATCATCGCGTTATCAGAGCCGATCATCATTCACGATACACTGTACCAGGTAAAGTTTCCTAACCGTGCCGTCACGCTATCAGGTATGGTGGCAATGACGTGATCCACTATACCGGGTACTGATCACATTCTTGGCTAAAATACACACAAAACACACAGGAAAGTCAGAAGAAAATGGACTGCATCGGGGTAATGGGGCTGACGCCACCCGGTGTAGTGGAGATGCACTCTACCTGTATGGTCGTTTTTATCCGCGATCGCGGCTATCGCAGTGTTTATCCCGTAAAGCGGATAAAATGCGTTTGCAGATTGACTTTATCCTCACTAAAGGATAAAACTGAAAATATCCCCTAAAGCGGATAAACTTCTTGTGGACGTATGGCATGATGAGCTTTCCGATGATCTATAGCCCAACGCAATTAGCAAATGCAATGAAACTGGTTCGTCAGCAAAATGGCTGGACGCAGAGCGAGCTGGCGAAAAAAATCGGTATAAAACAGGCGACCATTTCCAATTTCGAAAACAACCCTGACAACACCACGCTAACAACATTTTTTAAGATATTACAGTCGCTTAAGCTATCAATGACGCTATGCGACACGAAAAATGCCTCGCCAGAATCAACTGATCAGCAAGATCTGGAGTGGTAATGCCTAAACTTGTCACGTGGATGAACAACCAGCGGGTAGGCGAGTTGACGAAGCTGGCCAACGGTGCCCATACCTTTAAGTATGCACCGGAGTGGTTAGCCAACCGTTATACCCGGCCATTGTCGCTTTCGCTGCCATTGCAGAGGGGGAATATCACCTCTGATGCCGTATTTAACTTCTTCGATAACCTGTTACCCGATAGCCCGATTGTACGCGACCGGATCGTTAAACGTTATCATGCTAAATCCAGACAACCGTTTGATTTATTGTCAGAAATCGGGCGAGACAGCGTTGGCGCTGTAACGTTATTACCAGAAGACGAAACCGTAACGCGCCCGATAATGGCATGGGAAAAGCTTACTGACGCCAGACTTGAAGAAGTGTTAACGGCTTATAAAGCAGATATCCCGCTAGGCATGATTAGGGAGGAAGATGACTTTCGCATCTCGGTTGCTGGCGCGCAGGAGAAGACCGCGCTGCTCAGAATGGGCAATGACTGGTGCATTCCGAAAGGAATAACGCCGACGACGCATATCATTAAATTGCCGATTGGTGAAATCAGGCAGCCCAACGCGACGCTCGATCTCAGTCAGAGTGTTGATAATGAATATTACTGTCTGCTGCTGGCGAAAGAACTCGGGTTGAATGTTCCCGACGCAGAAATCATTAAAGCGGGAAAGGTGCGCGCGTTAGCGGTCGAACGCTTTGACAGGCGCTGGAATACTGAACGAACGGTTTTACTTCGCTTGCCGCAGGAGGATATGTGTCAGACATTCGGTTTACCTTCATCGGTGAAATATGAATCTGACGGAGGCCCAGGCATCGCGCGGATCATGGCTTTTTTGATGGGTTCCAGCGAGGCGCTTCGCGATCGTTATGATTTTATGAAATTCCAGGTATTCCAGTGGTTGATTGGCGCGACGGACGGCCATGCGAAAAATTTCTCAGTGTTTATCCAGGCCGGTGGCAGTTATCGACTCACGCCATTTTATGACATCATTTCAGCTTTTCCGGTATTGGGTGGCCCGGGAATACATATCAGCGATCTCAAACTGGCAATGGGGCTTAACGCATCCAAAGGCAGAAAAACGGCAATCGATAAAATTTATCCGCGACATTTTTTGGCGACAGCAAAGGCACTGAAATTTCCGGAAGTGCAGATGCATGAAATCCTTAGTGACTTTGCCAGAATGATTCCCGCAGCACTGGATAAGGTGAAGACTTCATTACCGGCAGATTTTCCGGAGAACGTGTTGACGGCAATTGAAACCAATGTGTTGAGGTTGCACGGTCGGTTAAGCCGAGAATATGGAAATGAGGGTATGAATTGATTAGATAAATTGATGTTTTTTACAGATGTCGCTGCTGTTTCAAGTGCCTGATCATCACCTTTCCCTCTGGCATAAACTCGGTCCCATACCGTACAAGTCCGATACCTCTCAGTTCCGCATCGATGGTGTAATGCAGCTCCCCGGGCACTTGCTGTTCGAGTAAAGTTACATTAAGGGACTGCAAACGTGGTTCATACTTGAGCAGGACACCGGCCAGCGTATCGATTAGCTCGTGGGCTGTTCCGGGCATGCCTTGCAGAAATTTGGTCATATCCGGCAAACCATAATCTTGGAGATGGGATATAGCCCCGGTCCGGGCGTTCAAAATACTCTGGATGTTATCCAGCACGGATAAAATGACCAGGTCTTCTTCGTTTACAACTTCAAGAGGAAACTCCCCTGTAAAGTTGCCAGTGAGAATTTCATATAACGATGCGGATTTTCTATTGGGCATTTTGACCTCAGGCCCCTTGCTGAAATAATTGACTTCTATTTTTAATTAATGCTGAACAGTCATGTATTATCGTCTATCATTTCAATGCCTGCTGGTTTTGTCACTTAGTGAATTCGTATGAATCATAGCCTTTAGGTCCTGGGTAACCTGGGTAAAGTAAAGAATGGGTATCACCGTACAGGAATTCTATACCGTCATATGCTCCCATATTGGAAGTGCCATAATACGGAGACGGTTTAAAAACCATCTCGCCAGATGCATTGTAAATAATAAAAAATAATCCTCGTCCTTTAAATATTTATAAAGCCACATGGGGGAGGTTATCCTTACATGGTAAACAATTACTTTATATTTATTGTCAGGGCTATTGATCTCATATATTTTTGAATGTGAAGAAGGAATGATCGTTGATGGTAGAATGAACCAAGCAACTACTAATACGACGATAAAAAATCCCTTCGGAATTCGCTTCATGATAAAATAACCACCTTACACTTGGTAAGGGTTTTGGCCATAAAATGCCTGAAACTACTTCGTGCTTAAGGAAAGAAATATTTTTTTATTATTATAACGAATAGATAACTTATTATAAAACAACCACCCATAAGACAGACCCTTAGTGGATGCACAGAAAACCACTCATAAAATAGATAGAGCATTGCAAGTGCAGCGATAGTTAAATTTATTCTTAACGGTGTAAACAAAGTGAGCAGTAATATTGGGGGCACAATAACCAAAAAGAAAAAAGATATGAATATCATTCCGACAGTTCGATGAGAAGAAACGGTGAATACCTGCTCGTACATCCATGATGCTAATGAATAACCGCCTACCATAACTACAATGGCGGACATAAATGTAAGGACCATTATAATTATTTTATTTTTTCCAGATGCCATATTTCTCTAACTCCTCTTTAGTTATACTTTCTCCGAGTGATTTTGCATTGACATCATGTGATGTCTCTTCTACATCTACCGCAGGATAGGTTTTTCCAGACGGGGTAATCTTATACGAGAATTTTTTACTTGCATATAACGCACCCCTAAGAACAAAGAAATTATCATATTCATTCGTTGAATCTGATTTTTGCATGAGGGCATCTAATGGATTACCTGTGGCCCATGTCATACCCGTTTCTACGGTTGCTTTTATTGTATGGTATGTGCGGTAAGTGCCTACAGCAAAGGGAATTTGCCCTATTGCATCAGACCAATAAGGTATTTTATCAATAAGCGATAAAAGGAACTTCCCCCCTCCATCAGGAACATTCTTCCAGTCCCCGCTACCACCTGTCCTATAAGATAGTAGTGCTCTGTCTACTAATGCAAAGTCGGCAATGTCCTCCCATGAATATACTTTATATGCGTCCAGGGTATAATCGGCGTTATTAACAAAAAGTAACTCGCGATAGTTATCTGCTAAGGGCTCAAACCATTGATATGGAAATTTGTCATAAAGCTCTTGAGCTGTAATAATCGCAAAGTTATCTTCTTCAGTGCCACGCAAGATAAATAACACATCAGCATTTTTTCTAGTAATGATGAGAATGTTAGGTACTTTGACTTCATGAGGTGTATTATCTTTTTCTGGGGTTGTATTCCCCTTTATGCCCAACTCAGTCTTTCCATCCTTTGTGACAATGAGATAGCTCTTTCCATCTATTTCAACATTTAGTTTTTTCATGGTCTTTTACTCAACTTACAAATATCCAATATTCATGTTCACTGTCACTTTTATCTATATAACCATCTGTTCCGGAGCCAGAAAGTAATTCCTCCCCATCTGATGTTTCAACACGATAATTGACATTTGAAGAGAAGTTCAACTTTCTGTCGTAGTACTGAGAGATCATTGCCATCTGCTTCAATGACTCGATTGGTTGATCGGTTGCACCAGCAGCCATCGTCCGCTTCACTTTGCGCGTATACGACGCTGTCGTACCATACTCGACCTTCCCGGCCTCAAGCTTCAGATAACTGCCACCACCAATCAGCGTGATACGTTTTTTTCCGGCAAAGGAGATGTCACTCGCTGAGCTCAGCGTCAGCTTCTTCTCAGCAAACAACCGCATGTTAGCGTTTTGTGCCTGGACATCGACTGGCCCTTCTCCGGATTTCAGGCTCAGTTGGCCGGTGCGGGCAAATAGCCCCAGCTTCTCCCCGGTCAAAGCGGTCGCATTGCCCATCACTCCAGCACTGAAGTCTTCTCCGGCGTTAAGCGCCAGATTCCGGCCAGCGGCCAGCTGCATATCTTCACCGCTGGTCAGGGCCATGCCTTCCGGCGCCGAGAAAAGCACCGCTTCATTGAGCGGTTTCAGCCGCTGCTCAAACATCTGTATCTGGCTGTCGACATCCCCCTTCAGCGCCTGCGCTTTTTCTGCGGCCATTTCCAGTTGTTGCAGTTGCTGATTAAGCCTGTCGATTTCCTTCAGCGCGGCATCCATGTCCAGGGCATCACCCTGGGCTTTCGCCTGGGCATCCGCAGCGACAAAGAGTCCCTTTCCTGCTCTCAGGACTCCCCACTCATCGGTGCGCAGCTCTGTGCCTTTACCGCGAAGTTGTCCCTTGCTGTCCACCAGGTGCCCGCTGTTGAGCTGCGTCTTGCCGTATTCCGTGGCGAGTTTGATGTGCTCCTCACCGCGCTTGTCTTCCATCCGTAATTTTGAGTTGGCAGGCGTCCGGAGGATGTTCCGGGAGTGATTGTTCCGGTTCACAAGATCGGGATGTCCGGAGTCGTGCAATGCACAGGCGATGTACGGCAGATCAATATCGCCATTGCTGTACGCAATCGCCACTTCAGTGCCATCGGTGAGCGGCGTATGCCAGCCCAGCGTTTCACCGGCATAAGGTTTCGCCATTCTCAGCCACAGGTAACCGTAACCGGGTTCTGTCCCCTCCCGGTCGAAGTCCAGCTTCACCCGATAGCGCCCCTGCTCGTCCAGATGTGCGCAGGTATCATTTTTTTCGCGGCTTTCGATCCGGGCCGGAAGCGTACCCGCGATGACCGGACGCGTGATTTCTGCCGGACGGAAGCAGTAACGTTCGGTGTAAGGCAGGCCCCAGACCGACACATGCAGACGGGAATCACGGGCGCCCCGGAAGGTCACCAGCGTGAGGATCACACCCTCTTGCAGGGCCGTAATGACATCGCCCTGCGGCTCCAGTACCTGCCCGGGTGTGAGGTGTGCAGCATTGCTGAACAGGTGAATACGGGCCGACCTGTTGAGCTCCCGCTCGTGGTGAAGTCGGGCGTAGAACGCGCCAGATTCGGTTTCCGGCTCCGGGCTGGCGTCATCCCCCGCTTCACGATAAACCGATGCATAGCGGTAATGCTCCCCGGTGGTGACCGCATCATTACGCACGCTGACCGTCGCATCCATCGGCATGGAAGCAGCCCGGTAGTTGTAATCACGCGTGGTGACCGTGCCGGTGGCTACGTTATGCCAGGTCCGCACATCCCAGACCGATTCTGCCGCACCGTCGAACAGGGCTGATGGCTCGCTGTAGGGTAGTCGCACGTCAAACTGATAGTTCAGTTGGCTGTCGGCCAGTATGTAGGTATCCAGGCCACGCACGTCGTCCATTTCCGTACGCCAGTAAATACCCACCTCGGACAGAATGCGCTGAATGAACTGCAAATCCGTTTCCTGCCACTGAGTGATAATTTCACGCGGCGGGTAGGTGCGCTCCAGTCTGAATTCAAAATCGGGACCTTCCAGACCGTGTTTACGCAGCACCTGCTCAACCACCTCAGGAACGGACTGGTTCTGATAGACCGCGCACTGTCGGGTATATCCCAGGAGCGCCAGGCGCGAACTGAGCGTAAGCCGGTAGTGAGACTGGTCCTTTGAGGTGGAAAGCCATTCCAGGCGGGTTACCATGCCGTGGACACTTTTACCGCTCCGCATCCGGAAAGAGGCATATTTCATCAGCACCTGTTCCGGGGGGATATTCGCCTGAAGCGCGGTGAACTCGATGTCCCAGCTGAAGGGTTCGCTCAGTGCTTCCCTGCCGTAAAAGCGCAGAACACCCGGCTTCACTGAGCTGTCAAAAATATCCAGAAAATATCGGGTCTGTCCGTCAAAAAGCGCTAACCAGTTATCCATCACGTCACTCCTTCACCGGCATGAGGCTGAGCCAGCCATCACCCAGTTCAATCGTGCGGGGGGTGTCCGGGTCCAGATCGTCACGGGTCAGCACCAGGCGCCAGCGGTTGTCCTTCTGATCCGGGCGGTTAAATAATCCCACCACCGCCACGAACTGAGCGTCTTCATCCATGGGCATATTGAGTGTCATGCTGCCTTTTGGCATCACCAGCAGCTCTTTAGACGCCAGTACGTCGTCTTTAAGTACCGTATCGGCATTGCGCAGCAGTGTCTGGTAATCGGCGGCATCAACCGCTTTACGATCCCTGAGCTGATAAACTCTCACCATCGTTGCCAGCGGTGTCTGTGCGCCATCAGCGTTAATGGCCGTACGCGGGGTAAAATCCAGATGCAGCGTTTTGATTTTCTTGTAGAAGATGGATTTCGTGATGCTGACCGTACCGTCCGTGACAGCCTGAGTCAGACCGCAGCCAGCGAGCAGGCTACAGGCAATAAGCGTCAGCGCCCACCAACGGGTTACTGTTGCCATTCAAAAGTTCCTTTATTGAGAGTGGGAGTACGTGATTATTCGAAGCGGTAATGCCCGTCTTCAGCGGACGGTAGCGCAGAACATTGCAACCCTTCATAGCAGCCCAGACTGACGGTCAGACTCCCCCGACTATTGCTGAGCTTGCCTGCTTTCAGGCCCAGCGAGCCGGTGCGGCCCAGCTGGATACGTCTGCCTTTGCCAAGGCGTGGCTCAGGCAACAATCGTACGGGTACGGTGAGGCGCAGTCGGGCGTCACTGCGGTAGCCGAGATAAACGCGCAGCAGGACCAGTAAATCGGTATGGAGAAAACCACCAGGTAACCACCCTTCGGCTTCCTCCGGATCTTCTGTCTCCAGCGTCACCAGTACCCGACTGCATGCTTCCTTTGCCGTTTTACCCAGCGTGGCTCGCTGAGAAAGACAGATGCGGTTCCCGGTACCCAACCCGCTACGGTTATCGATATGGACCTTAACCGGATCGGGCTCGGTGATAATTGCCCGGGTATTCGGTGCCAGCAGGCTCACCAGGGCCCGAATACCTTCTGCATTGCGGGTGGGTAATCGCATGGTACCCAGCAAGGCCAGAAAGCGTGAAACCGGCGTTGCCACCTGTTCAGCGGTGCCCGGTATACCAAGGCCGACCAGCCCCAGCAGACACTGAGATGTGGCATCGCGGCCACCTGCCTCGAAGGTGGCCGGCCAGGCGTATTTCCGCCAGATTCGATAATACTGGGTGGTGATGCGGTGGCTGAAAATATCCAGAAACGAGGTAACTGCCTCGTGTCCTTCGCGGCGCTGCGCAATGTCGTCCAGCCAGGACGTCGGCAGAGGAGAGTCCACGCCATACATCCCCAAAAATGTCGTACGGACCGTTGGGGGCAATGTCGGGTGGTCTTCGTCAGTCTCCACCGCTTTGAGGGTACTGACCGGGAAACCCATACCAGGCCAGGGCCTGAATCGGACCGGATCGTTGGCTGGATGGCTGGAGGCGCCCAGTTTCGGCGCGTCCGGATTTTCCTGCTCCAGCAGCTGGCAGAAACGATAAAAATTGGCCCGCCAGATATCTTTGCTCAGGGCCAGCGTCAGCCCGGTACGTACTGGCTGTGATTCTCGCGCCATCTCAGTCGTTTTCCTGTCGGTTGCAGCACCAGCGTGAGCTGGTTGAAGAGGTGAATATCAGCATAGCGCGCGAAGAACCGGTGCAGCATTTCGCCGAAGAGATTCACATCCCCCTCGCCTGCAAAATTATCCATGTTTAGCGTGACCTCTATGTCTACGCCCCGGAGCATAAAGCCCTTCTCAAAACGGCGGATCAGGGTGTGCTTCACGGCGACGATAGCTTCAAGCCGACGTCGGTTCATTTCATCATCGGTCCAGTCGTACAGCGCCAGCGTTCCCCGCAGGACCTCCGGATTGTCCATCATGCTGAGGAAGTTTGAGCCGAGGTGGCTCATCACCCGCCAGTGAAAACGGTCGTTTGCAGGGGGATACAGCGGTATCGTCGGTGCGGTGACGTTCAGTACCCTGACGGGCACTTTGCCGGTTTTTGCCACCCTGTCCAGGAGCGTACTTTCCAGCGCTGTGCGCGGAAGCTGCCCGTTGGTACCGGTTATTCGCATCGAAAGGGATTCTGGTTTATCGGACAGCTGCTCCAGCTCGAACGAACGCCCCCCGAGAATCAACCAGGTGTCATACAGGCCAGAGGGGCCGCGTTTCACGCGGGTGTGGTAATAACGTTCAGGGGCATCGTGGCGCATCATTCCTCCACGGTGCCGGAAGCTGGTGAACGGTACATAGGGGGGTTTGCCATTCTTTACCGCGCCATGAATATCATCGACGCTGTAAATCTCGGTGTGACCATCCTGAAGACGCAATGGCCTGAGCAGGTATTCGTTATCCAGCGGGTTAAGCGTCAGCGGATCGGCTTCCAGAGTGAAGAGGTTGATGACCGGTGCACAGTGCAGCCGGAAGTTTTCCGTTTCAAAAGGCAGATCGGATGACCAGGCTTCACTGAGCACGATGTCGATTTCAAACCAGGAGCTGGCTTCAGTGAGCCCGATGGTGTCGAGGCCACGTAGCTCAACAAACATAAATTTCGGTCGGAAGCTGAAATACTCCAGCAGCAGCTGGTAACCACTGAAGGCAGTATCGGCTTTCTTCCACAGGCCGTCATTGTCGTCAAAGCCCATGGGTTTGCACCAGCCATCAAACTGATGACGTTCGGTGTATGTCCCTGAATGGCTGGCGTACATGGCGTGAACGCGACGGGTCAATGCCAGGTGGAGTGCTGAACTGATCGGACTCTCTGCGTTGAGGAATATGGCGACTTTGTCGATCCCGGCTTTGCTCCAGTCCACTTTTTCAGGGCATTCGAAGCGCAAACGAATAGCAGAGCGGCCATCAGTTTCAGTATGAAGGCGGGCATCCGCAAGATGCAGTGGTTGCAGAGGAACATCACGAGTCGTCCGGTACTGGCAGGCGGTTTTATGCGGCCCGACAGGGCGTGATTGTACGGAGAAACCTTCGGCAAGAAGTTCAGCCTGACGAAGGCCACGCCAGTCAGGAGAGAATTCGACGATAGCCAGCGACGGGATGGTCCGCATATAGTGTGGCCACAGCAGACTCACCAGCCCTTCGGTCAGTTCCGGCAGGTCATCATCCAGCTTCTGACGCAAACGGCCCATCAGGAAGGCAAAACCTTCAAACAGGCGCTCTACATAAGGATCGCGGGCGCCGGGTTTATCCAGATTAAGCATCGCTGCCCGATCCGGATGGGCACGGGCGAACTCTTTACCCGCCTCACGCAGATAGCGCATCTCTGCTTCGTAATAACGAAGGGTTAAATCATCCATACAATTTTAAATCCTGATTTATTGAATTACTATTTAATTAGGTTCTTTTGTTATGTATATTTCTGATTTGAAATCATCTTGATAAGAATATGCATAAACAGAGAGAATCAGATCTTCTCCGTCATATTTTATATAGAATGGATCCAGAATGCCTTCTACGGGGATGATTCGTTTTGTTGTTTTTTGGTTAATGTTAGTTTTCCAGATACAACCTAATGCACCGCTATTGTCAAAATAAAATGTATTGTTGTCATCTCCCCATACATATTTCCGGGTATATCCAAAAATATCATCAGTGATTGAATTATCAGCCTTGTCCGCAAAAACATTCAATCCCTGGTCCGGACGGTTGGCTGGAAATACGTACATGCCTTCATCCGGGTCTTTGACGTAACCGTCACTTGAAGCAAGTCTCCATTTACTATCAGGTGATAGTAATGAAGCATTACACTCTGAAGCCCCACAATAACCCATCCATAATTTGGTTTCCTGGTTCAGTGCTTCTGCCTGCCCGGAGGAAATGTCTGAAATACCTTTACCTCCATCCGGACTTATAAACAAATAATGATATTCTTTATGTGAATCATTCCTGACAGAAAAGTACGCTAAAGAGTTTCCCTGAGCATCTCTGGCACGAGATATTATATCTACATTACCATCATACTGTTGAATGATGCGGGGGCTTATATCATCCACAAGCTCTACGAGAAGTGTAATGTTTTTACCTTGATACTGTCCACTAACAGAAATATAAATGTACAAATCACCTTTAATTTCCTGATATGTCAGTACTGACGACACATACATTTTTTCAAGATTAATTCCTCCGTCAAAACTATCAGATGAAAATATTTTTTTTACAAGCCATGGCGAGTCGGTTATTGTAAATCCAGACCTTGTCTTAATTGGACCATCCAGCATTTCATCCAGTTTGTCTCCTTCACGGTTGAAAATATCATTGACATTCTGGAGATTGTTGCTTGCTGCTAAACTTCGATTGCGTATTAAATAGCTATTGGTAATCACCGTTAGAGATTTAATTAATCACTCTCTATCCAATAGATGAAACAGCTTTTCCCTCGATAGTCCTGGGTGGATCTCTATCACAATTTAATACATGCTCATCAGAAGATGTTTCCTGAGGCGCTGCTGGCAATTTATTAATGGCGACAATATGCATGCAATCTACTGTTGATGATACGTTAGGTTAATTTTCCGAAGCACTGGATGAAAAAGTGGTTGTTAAAAACAACAACTTGCAAGCACATATTAAACAGTGTGTAAATCGACTGGTATAGTTTTAAATCATAGATTCCACCTGGTTTTTAAAAGCATAACGTTTAGCATATGAAACGTTATGCTAAAAGAACATTAATATTTAATTTATTTTGCTGCTTACTCTTATTATCGCATTGTCGTAAACAGGGTTTTGTTTTTCATTTTTGGCTGCATTGTAGTAATTCAGGGCATCATGATACTGACCTTCCTTTTCGTATATTTTTCCTATATTATAATTTGCACCAGCCCGGATTGTTGCTGCATTTTTACCAGAGGCCAGTGTAATAGCTTTGCGGTTTGCCCATATAGCTTCAGCAGTACGACCAACCTTCTGATATACCAACCCGAGATTGCCATATGCCTTGCCATTTTCTGAATAGTTATTGACTGACTCTGTGAAAAAAGAAATTGCCTCTTCATATTGCTTCCGACGGTATGATTCTTCACCCTTAAGATTCAGCGCATTTGAAATATTAATTTGCTCAGCCCCCCAGTTTTGATGAGGCAACGTTGCGTTGCTATTTAAAAGTGGTGTTAAAACATAATCGATATCATCGGCATCGGCGGAAATACCTTTTATATTGTTCACATCTTCGATGGCACCATTTTCATTAACTTTAAAAACAGTCCATAAATTCCCCGACTGGTTTTTAGGAACATAATATGTCCGAACTAAAGATTCCCCAACATAAACAAACACTTTCGCTTCGCTGTTGGAGAGATACTTGGCATCTGGATCAAACTTATTACTAAAGTCGTGAACAGCATAAATATAGGGTTTCCCATTCTCTCGTCTGGTTAACGTAATAGTCTCAGGTCCATAGCTATGTATATCATCAACGTCAAGATTTCCATTGTCGCCCAACTTATTGGCGAAGAAAATATGATTTCCCGGATATACCATATGTGAATCAAGATCAAAAGGTGAACGTCCCCACCCCAAAACCACGCGCATACTATCAAGCCCTTTCATTGTCGGGCTTAATGCATAACTCATCCCACTACATGGACATTTCGCCACCAGGGTTGAATATCCATTTTTCTTGATAATTATCAGACTGTCATTTGTGTCGGTTGTGTTATTGCCAATCTGGGCATTTCCGGAGTCATCACTTAAAGAAGAAATGGATTGCTCGCCGTTTCGTTGAATAACCACCTGCGCACCTGATATTTTTTTGTCCTTAACGACAGCGCTTAAGATCTCTACAGATTTACTTTCAGCACAACCAACAAAACTGAATGAGATTGATAAGGCCAGTAAACTTAATTTAATTACACCCTTCATGTTTATCCTTAAATAACTTCTATATTTTAATACAATTAACCGACACATCTTATTTCAGGATGATTTGTCGATATCCTCATGAAGTTGATGATGGCTTCCAGAGAATCGTCGTCCTTGCCATTGACGATTTTCGGTGGTTTCCATTTCAGCAACACACTTTTCTCTTCACCCTGAGTGGGTTTTCCCTTCCAGTAGCTTTGCCAGTGGCTTTTCGGATATGGGGATCGAAGACGCCAATGGGGTGCGGAGGATCTGTCCCCTGCGGTACTGACTCCGATACTCGCGGTGCCTGTCTGAGCGCCGAACCGACCCAGACACCTGCAAAAATTTGTACGGGTTTATCCGGAGGAATAAAACGTTGATGCTTTCCTACACGTTTGGGGGCTGGCCGGACGGGTTTCCCCTGACAGAGCATCGGTTTGACGGGGTTCACCCAGTATCCGAAAGATAATTTCATCGCAGTGCAGGCGTGTTTTTCCGGTGCGCTTGGCCGCAAGCCAACGTTTACACTGGCGAAACGTCATATACCGCCATGGGGCAAGTGAATCGGTTTCCCGCCACTTATCAACCTGACTGAATACACCTGAAGACCAGCCATCCACCTGTTTAGCAAAGGCCAGCGCAGGATGAATGCCTCTGTTCATATTTACTCAACGCCTTCAGTGCCAGCGGCAACGTTAAAAATGGACGCTGGCAGCGTAAATCCCTGTAGCTTTAGTAAGGCAAGCGGACCGTCGCCCAGCTCGCTGCGCATGATGAACTTCAGAGGATTGCCATCGGCGGTGATCCACACCAGTTGTGTACGGCTGGCATCGAGTGGAGTGATCAGGGCTTTGTCCAGCAGGCGAATGAAGCCCCAGTTACCCTGGTTACTGGCGAAGAGTTGCATACCGCTGTTTACACTACGCCAGATGAGCGACACACCAGGATAGTAAGTATTCCCCGGCCAGGTGAAGCTCTGCCAGCTTTCCATCTGATTGAAGTAATCCAGGTTCTGCTCATCGAGGGTAAGCTGCACTCTGGCAACATCCCGTGAAGGACGCGCCATCAGTTCGAAGTGAACACTCGCATCGCTCTGAGAGAACACGATATCTGACAGTTCCGCCAGCTGATTAATCGCCCGGAGAAAATCCGGACTAACAACCATCCCCTGACTTGCGGAAGGATCAACGACCCAGCGATTCCCTTCCTGGCGGAGGATCCCGCCGAGATTAGTTTTCAGGAAGGTAGTGATTCGACCTGAGTCGCTACGCAGGAACTGAGCCAGTAGCGGCAGGGAGGCATCGCTGCCAGTGGCTTTAAACGGGTACCGTCCCGCAAAGGCCTTATTCCACTGATCAACAATGGTTGTCTGCCAGCGGGCATTGAGGCTACCCGCAGCCGGGGCAACTACCTGCCGCCAGGCCAGATCAAGCGGTTGTACAAATAACGACTGGCCAAATCCATTCCACCCCTGCCCCAGACTCGCCGCAACCAGACTGCCGTAGTCGCGGGTATCGGTCAGATCGATGGCTTTGCCCTGGAATACTGTCTGGGCCAGCATCTGCGACATAGCCTGCGGATCCGGGGCGCTGGTGACTTGCTGAAGCTTCAGCCGCACCTGAGTTACGCGGGCCAGCCAGGACTGGAAACTGAGGTTATCGTTGGCACCGGTACCCTCTTTACCTTCCATAAGCCCCATCAGTGGTCCAAACACGCCATCAAGCGGACCTTTAGGGCCTTGTGCCTGTTCAATAAACTGTCTGGCATTTTTTTTCTGACCGATCAGCTTTTTCGCTGAATCCACTATCGAATCAGCCAGAGCCTCACCTTTCTGCCCCGTTTTCCCCTGGTAGTTCAGCGTGTTCATCAGTGCCACTAGCGGCGACTGGCGGACATCACCGATCAAACTGAGCTGGGCAATCGCCTCAGACAGTGACGTGGCTTCCTGCCACTGTATGCTGTTGACCATGTTGAGCCAGGCGTTACCAAAATCGGTGAAATAGCGTTCAGTCAGGCGGGCCTTCAGCGCCTCCGGGGAGATATCGCTCCCTGTCTGATGTGTCTTGTCCGACAGTACCCAGTCAATTTCATCGCGGCGGGTTTTCACGACCTCGTCAATCGCATCCTGTACCTGCTCTTCCCAGGCCTGACGCGTAAACATTCCCGGGACGACTTCGTCAGTGCTGAATACTGTTGAGGCATCGGTGTCACTGGTCATATCCGCAAGCGTTAAATCAGGCCAGTTGCTGGCCACGCGCTTAAGCATCTCCTGATATAACCCGGACTCAGCGTTCCGCTGGCCAATTTGCTTAAGCAGAATTTGACGGACTGTGCTGATTAATTCGGCATCAGGCTTAATTTTCCATTCCGGATGAGCCGGAAGGTTTTGCGCATAAAAACCCAGCAGTTTCGGTGCGATGTTCTGCCATGTGCCAGCCGGCACATTCTGGCGTTTCGGTAAGGCTTTCAGCGCGTTTTTTGCCAGCCAGCCGGCGTCCGCTTTGTCCGGACGCGCCAGCATCAGATAACTTTTGAGTATGTCATATGTATGCTGTGTGCCCTGCGTACGGGCATCACTGGCAGGAGGGAGTTGCACAAAGGCATTCAGCTGCTGCCTGAGACTGTCTGCTGTAGCATCCCTCATCAGCTGTGCGTTATTTTTCGCATACAGCGGCCAGAGTGCGGCCAGCGTGTCGCTGTCCTGATTAAGACCAAAACGGGTGTACCATGGCGCGCCGGTCGCTTCACGATGTTGCAGACGGGCAATGGCCTGCTGGAGTACGAGCTGATTGTGCAGACGTTCAGCCAGTGGTTTTGCAGTATCCGCTGCCTGTCTTGCCGTTTCCTGCGCCTGATAAATCTGAGCACGGTTAACGATCAGAGACAGCAGTGTAGCGGCCCCCCACAGGACAATCAGAGAAAGCAGAATTAACCGCAGCATCTTCAGCCAGTCGAAGCCCAGCTTCCTGCCGCTGACGGCATCACAGTCATCAATGACGGCTTTCCAGGTCAGTGTGTCGGGGCGTGTGTTTGGGACCGAACCGACAACGGCCACTTCAGGACTGAACATGACCCCTCGTAAACGAAAGGCCGCAGATCCCTGCATCAGCCCGCCGAGCAAAACATCCAGACTGGCTTTCAGCTCCTGCCGCAGTCGGAGGGATAACTGAAGCAGGCCGAAATCAGCCGGATTATTCAGTATCTGTGCCATACCTGCTTTTTGCAGATGCAGTGCCAGTGTAGAAAACCCTTCACCCGCGCCTTTCACGGTGCCGTCAGGCCCGAATATGACCCCTGTCGCAGCCGTTTCCGCGCCCTGCTGAGCATCGGTGGCGTTGTCAGTCAGCCACAGCCATACAGGCACCTGCCAGCCCAACTGATGGTCGGCTTTCTGACGGTAACGCAGGAGGGCATCCCGTTCGCCATCCGTCGGGAGTGCTGAAATACTCATCACCTGAATGATGCCATCAACCGGTTGCCCGGATCGCAGGCGCTTCAGTTTTGAAAGGAAGATCTCATCCGGGAGTGACTGCGTGTCACCGCCATAAATCAGCACATTGCCGTCGCCTTCCTGCCAGAGGTCATTACACAGGCCCGGGGCAGCTTTGTGGACGTCGTCCTGGTTGCCCATCACCAGAAGGAGTCGCACTTTATGCTTCCAGCGACGTCCATAGCGAAAGCGCAGGTGTTCGGATACAGCGTCTTCGCTGAAGACCGGTTCATCGTCGTCTTCTTCACCGGGAATGGTGTTCATTACCGGAGTGACGCTCTCCGCCTTTTTCCGTCCCCACTGGAAATACAATCCAGATTTACCGGCGAAGTCGAAAGCCTTCTCCGTCAGCCAGCCGAGTAAAAACAACGTGGCAACCAGTATGGCGCAGAATGTGAGTATGCGCTGACCGTCATACGGACCGAAGCCGGTGGCCGAGGCTACATTTTCCGGAAAGGCATAAAACAAAAATGCCACGATGGCTGTCAGGAAAAAGGCGACAGTTACAACGGAGCCGATGAGTGTTTTTACTTTTACCTTAGACATTCTTGGGCGATTCCTTGCGAACTTCTTCTTTGGTGATGACGGCGACCCAGATGTCGTCCTTGTCAGCGGTGGGTTGGGCGGCGATAACCTGCGGGCCATGTTGTTCAACGTCAGCATTGGCAAGCGTGATGGCAAGCCATGGAGCAGCATGGCCCGTGTATCCCAGCACTGGATCGATACTGAAGTTGTCCTCTGAAAGGCTAAATTCCACCCCGCTCAGCTCGCAGGCATTATTCCAGCCGCTTCCAGAGGTCAATGTTGGACCGGTGAGCCAGCTTCCTTTGAGTTCATTGGGCCGGGTCTTCGCCCAGAGCAGCGCCCGGGTGAGTGTCTTAGTGAGCGTTGTTTCTGCTCCCCTTTCGGGGCGATGGAGTCGGAGTGCATCCGGCCAGGCGTGGGCTTTGCGGTTGCTCAATACCACCATCGAGACGGCATCTGCGTCATCTTCCCGAGGAGATGACGGTAACGACAGCGTGATGGCAACCAGAATGCCCGGATTGTCCCATCGTTTGTCCAGCCAGGCATCGAATGCGCTCAGCCCTTTTCCGGACATCAGGCGAAAAATCCTGCCGGTCTTGAGTGATAGATCGGCTTTAAGCTGCTCTTCAATCAAGGGGTACAGATCGTTATCACAATCCAGCACCAGCCAGCATGGCAGCTCCGGCGGAAGCGGCTGAACGATCCCTTCTACACGCGTGGCCAGTTTAGTCACCGCCGCTGTCAGGGCCTTTGTTAAATCTGCCTGGTATTCTGTTAATGCCGCGTATCTGACCGGTTTGTCACATCCTCTTGGGCGGGAGAAATCGATAGCGGGTGCTGCGGCCTTCATTGCCTCAAGCAGGTCATCGGTTTTGTTTCCCGCCGGGGCCTGAATGTATGTACCGAGGATCCAGGCGCAGCGCTGACCGCGAAGAATTTCACTGTCGATAAGAGCTTCACGGTCGACATTACGCGACTCAGCTCCGACCTGCTCTGCTTTATAGGCAACCCTGCGTAAAACGAAAATAAGCCCCCATGTGCAAAATGGAAGGCCCAGAGTGGTGAACCAGAAGACAAATCCGGTTCGCTCTGATGTCCAGCACCACAGTGTAAGCGC